>JBAZTI010000022.1:0-17003 GCA_041662045.1 Candidatus Micrarchaeia archaeon
ATGCTTACGGGCGTGGGGGAATTGCCAGGTACTGCCGAAAGGAGCCCGTACGGGGAAACCGCGCACACATTCCCTGCCTTGTTGAGCTTGGCGATGGCCGGGTCCGCTATCCTTTCCTTGATAATGCCTTCCGCGTGTATCACAACTATTGGTTTCATGGTCATCCCCCGTTTGGATTGCAAATCATGCCCTGGAGATTAATTGCATTGCTTCAGTTTTCAACGTGTTTGGCAGGCTGCCAAGGATGGAGATTGCCGCCTGCACGATTGCATTTGCCGCAAGGTTGGGCAAGCCGCCATCCTTTGCGTCAAGCACGCCATTGGGAGGAAGCCCCACCTCGACAAGCACGAGCCTGGCCCCGGCGTCCAGGAGGCTCATGATTTCGCCCATTTTTCTTTCATTGGCAAATTCGCCCAGCTTTTGTTCAAATTCTGCAGCGCAAGGCCGCAGCTTGCCTTTGTAAACCAATATCCTGCCGGCGCCAGGCTCTTCTTCCCTTGCTCTGGTCAATTCGCCTGCCTTTTCCTCAACTGCGTTGAGCACAATGCCTGCCTCTTCCCCGCCCGAATATGCCCGTACAATGACAGGCTGCCTTCCTTCGTCAACCAGCTTGAGCATGAAATTCCTGTCTGAGCCAGAGAAAACATAGGCACGCACAATGGCGTACATGTGGGCTTTTGAGCTGGCGATATTGCCAATGCTGTCGATTCTGGTGAAGAAGTCCGGCCTGTGCCGAAGCATCTTGTCTGCAATGAGCACTGCAAATTTTCTGGAGCATTCCCTCTCGCCAGGCTCGCCCCCTTTTGCCGGAAAAACAGTGAGTAACTTGACCTGCCCTGCCATTTCACCCCTCCCTCTGTTGTAAGTGGTAATTTCCTATGTAAAGAGTTTTTAAACGTTGGCAGGCAGGGGGCAGCGGTTTTTAATGGGAAGCGCGTAAGTTGCGCATGCAAATCATCCTTGCTTCCGCCTCGCCGAGAAGGGAAAGGCTGCTGGGAAAGATTGTGCGCGGCTTTTCCGTTGCGCCTGCGCACATTGATGAAAGGCTGAGGCGCGGCGAAACGTTTGCGGCCGCGTGCAAAAGGCTTGCAGAGGCAAAGGCGAGAGCGGTTGCGAAAAGGAGCACGAACGCAGTTGTGGTGGGTGCGGACACCATTGCTTATAGGGGCAAGAGAATTTATCGGAAAACGGATAGCGAGAGGGCGGCGAGGCGCATTCTGCTGGAGCTTTCTGGCAAGACGCACTATGTCATAACAGGCGTTGCAGTTGTTTTTCCGGATGGAAAGTGCGTGAAGTATTGCGTGCGCGCGGCTGTGAGTATGAAAAAGCTGGATGGGAAGCTGCTTGATTGGTATTTGGAGAGCGGGGAATGGAGAGGGCGCGCGGGAAGCTATGACGTGTCAGGCAAGGGAAAGAAGCTGGTGGCGGCTGTGAGAGGGGAGAATGAGACGGTGGTGGGCTTGCCGCTCAAAAAGCTTGCGCTGATTCTGGAGAAAGAAAAAAGAAGGAAACAATAGCTACTTCAATTTTGCAGGCACAACCGCATATCTCCTGTCAACGAAGACATAGCCTGACTTTGCCACTGCCTCCACGCGCGCGAAAAGCGCGTTTAAGGCGACATAGGAGATGCTTATGCCTGATGCGAACATGAAGCGCTCGAATGCCACTATGGGTATGAGCGCGAGCCAGAATGCCGCTGTTGATGGGAATGCATAGAGCCACACCACGCTGCCGATTGAGTGCGCGGTGAATGTGCTGCCCAGCGAGCGCAGGAACAGGTGCTCGGGAAGCGCGAGCGCAATGGCTGGGATGAGCCAGTAAAGCGAGTAAACCCATGCCTGCGCGCCTATGGGGTGCGCTATGAAGGCAGCCATGCAGGCGAGCGACACCAAGGCTCCTGCGAACTTGCCGCGGGAGTATGCAGCGAAATACACTGCCGCGAAGAGCATGGGCGCGAGGCGCAGGATGTTCACGATGTTAACGTCCTTGCCAAGCCAGAAGAATGACACCACTTCAGCAAGCAGCACTGAAAGCGCGCCGGCCCCTGCGCCGAGAAAGCCTCCGGCAACAGGGCCCATGAACTGGAAGAGGGTGAAGGACTGGTTTGCCGCGCCGCCCAGGATGGCGGAGAAGTTCATGCTGTCCGCTGCAAGCACGAGAAGCGAGAAGAGCATGACGAATGCGAGTCCCTTGGCTGAGAGAATGTTTCCTATTTTCATTTTTCCACCCCAAACGGAAATGTCCAGAAGACGTTTATGCTATTGGCATCGATGGGTTTAAAACCGTTGCTAGGCGCATGCCGGGTCAGAATATGCAAAAGGCGCCGGGAAGTCAGAAAATGCCCAGGCTGCCGGGATTGGGAAGCCTTGCTTCTTTTTTGCCTGGCTGCTCTTCCTTTTGCATGGCTGCATCCGCATTTTTCTGCTGCCCGATGATGGAGTCGACATAGCTGCACACCAGCGCGTATTTGCCGCCCACAAGGTAGGAGACAGCCTTCTTTGCGACCTGCTGCATCATGAATTCCGCAAGGTCTGCCCTGCGCTCGTCATAATCAGGGTAAGCCATGCGCAGGTACTCCGTAAGCCCGTCAGGCAAGTCGCCGAGCTTGAGGGGAAGGTTCGAGAATTCCGCCTCCCCGCCGACATTCACGATGCAGCCGCTGTAGCGGTTCTTGCCGCCCAGCGTGGAGAGGAACAGGGGGTTTTCCATGCTTGCCTCAAGGAGGCTGCCCCACACCCTGGAATAAAGCTCCGGGTCGCCGCGAGCCTGCTCGTAAAGCTTCTTGTAGAATGCCTTTTGGGCCAGCCCGTTCTCCATGGCATCGCGCGCGCCGAACACGGTGCCCCACTGCACCAGCTTGCCGTACACATCCTCCTTTGGCGCGCTTGCGCCTGACGCGTGGCCCTCGTTGTAATCCTTCCACTCGTGCGGCTTTGCGCCGCTTATCGATATTTTCCGCGTGCAGAGGTAATCGTACTTCTTTTCCCCATGCGCCTTTTGCTCGAGGAACAGGCTGAACTCGAAGGACAGCCCCTCGGCGGACGGGATGACTTCGTACCTTGCCTCTATGATGGCGTGGGAGTTGGATTTTGCCAGTTTCTCTGTGTCCGAGACCAGGTCGAAGCCCTTGGGCTGGACATAGCGCGCAGGCTCCACCGTCGACATAATTTTTGCAAGCGTGGCGCTGTCCGAGGCCAGGATGGAGAACAGCTCGGCCGCGTTTTCCAGGTAGCCTGCCGCAAGGTCAGAGTAGTGCTTGCGCTCTGCTTCGTTGCCCTTGGCAAAGTCTGCAAGCGTGCACGCGATGAGGAATGGGGAGAGGTGGACGATGGGCTTCCTGGAGAACTGGTCGCCCTGCTTGTAGCTCGAGTGGGTGGCAAGCAGCTCCTTTTTCTCCTTGTAGATTTTCCCAAGCGCAGGGGCAAGAGCCCCAAGCTCCTTTATCAGGGCGTCGATTTCGCCGTCCAGCCTTTTCCTTCTTTCCTTGAATTCGTCCCTGGCGCCCTTTTCCATGGGCTTGCAGAGCGGCTGGGTGGAGACTGCCTCGCTTTCCACAAGGCGCGCATGGGCGATGATGTCGTTTTTGAGGTTCTTGAAGCCAAGCCCCTGCGCCTTGCCCGCGCTTTTCAGGGCGTTTGACAGCCAGGCGTCAGCGGAAAACTTCTGCCACATCCCAGCCTCGTCCATGGAAGCGCGGCACAGGTTGAATGCGATGTTTGCAGCCAGCTTTTTCAGCCTGCCCCTGTAGGGCGCGGTGTGGTCTATCCCGTTCACCTGGTCCTCGATTTTCTCGATGAGCAGGAACAGCTTCTTGCGCGTTTCTATGGTCTTGAAGAGCTTTGCTATCCATTTTTTCTCGTTGAACCCTGAAGCCTGCAGCGCAACCTCCTCCTGCTCGCTGGAAAGCCCGAGCACGATGTCGTTGAGCTCGCGGAACATGCCGTCCAGCGCCTCGATTTTCGCGGACAGGCGGCCCTGCTTTGCCGGGTCGTTTTCCCTGCTGTGCATCCTTGCGAGCAGGAGCTGCATCTCGCGTATGCGCTCAATCGAAGTGTGCTCAAGCAGCGGCACGCCCATGCCTTCGCGAAGCACCCTGGTGAGGTAATCCTTTGACCATGCGGACAGGGAGCGCTGGGCCTCGCGGCCGTCTTTCGGCTTTCCCAGCTCGTCATAAAGCAAATCGACAAGCTGCGCGACGTCCATTTTTTCCCTGGCAAACGGCCACTCCCTGGCTGCCGAGAGGAACACCCTGCTTTTCAGCCTTATGCCTATGACTGGCCTGTTGCCAAGCAGGTTGCCTATCGAGATTTCCGAGCCGTCGGAATTGTCTGCAAACGCCTCGCGCTTTGCATTCTCAAGCTCTTCCACTTTCCTGCCCATCTCGGCAATTGCCCTTTTTGCCTTTTCCGCCTTGCCATGGTCGCCGCCGCACGCAATGAAAATCATTTTTTCAAGCTCCAGCCTCTCGGTGGAGACCAATGAGCCCAGGCGGCCGAACGTGGCAAGCCCCATGCCGCTTTTTGTCGCCTCCAGGAGCTTTTGCTCGGCTTCCTCCGCCGAAGTGGAAGGGATGGCGCTTATCGCAAGCGCCTGCCCGCTTTCAAGCTCGTGGCTCTTGGCGTCTATGGACTCGGCCTTTTTCAGCCTGGCTTCGAGGACCTGGATGCTTTTCCCGCCGTGCTCGCCGGAAATCACCTTGAAGCCGAAGCGGTCCTCCACAAGCTGGGACTCGTCAAGGACTGCGGCCTGCTTGCCGTTGCTCTTGAAAACGAGCTTGTAGTCGCCGTCGGGGAGCCTGCCCTCGGACATTGCTGCCTTCCCGAGCTCAAAGCCGCACTGGAGGAGGAGCTTGTCCTTTGACTGCATGAAAAGGTCGACTGGCACGAATGAGGCTGGAAACCTCGTCTGCAGGGGGTTTTCTCTGCCTGGGATTGGGTTGATGTGCAGGAATATCCTGTCCAGCCTGGCCCGTGGAGAGGCTGGCTGCTTCTGGTGGTGGGGCCCGTGGGTGGTCATGCTAATCAGTTATAATTAGTGTTAATATGTTTATAAAGCTTCCTTCGCGCGCAGGCGTGAGGGCAGCCTTGATGGCATCAGCCAACCTGGTTCACAATCTTTACAAAGCCCGGCTTGACCTTGTAAAGCTCGCCCTTGTAGATGAGGTCGTCCACTATGCGCCGCACCGTCATCTCGTCCGCCACGCCCTCGTCCGTCGCCTGCCCGACAAGCCGTATCACCTCGATGGCGCCAAGCTGGGTCTGCAGGCGCAGCGCAATGCTCATAATCGTATTTATCTTGTCGACTTGCGACTTGGGCCTGCCGGTTGCGATGATGTCGATGTCAAGCTTGCCAGTCTCCCTGTCCTTGCTCACCTTCTCAAGCACGTACTGCGTGAGGTGGATGGCGCGCTCCGCGTCCGACTCGTCCACAGTCTCGGAAAGCCTTATTTTCGCCGACGCCTCGGAAAGCCTCACCAGCCCCTCTATCTGGCGGGGCGTGATGGGCACTGCGCCGTCAGCCTTGCCCATCCTGCGCAGCTCCACGTAGAAGTCCTTTATCTTCTTCATCGCGCTTTCGCTCAGGCGCGGGCGCAGGCGGTTGCGCGCATACGAGATGTACTTGCGCAGGAACTGCTTTTGGATGACGTTCGGGTCAGCCTTTGCCTTTTCCTCGGCCTCAGCCCCTGCGCGGTGCGTCTTGAGCATGTAGTCCGCAAGCGCGGCGTCCTTCGTTTCATCCATAACGTCGATGATCGGGAAGATGAGGTCAAAGCGGGAGAGGATGGTGGGCGGGATGTCGAACTGCTTGCCGGGCAGCTGGTTGGGGTCGAACCTGCCGAACTTGGGGTTTGCGGCTGCGAGGATGGATGTCTTTGCCTTGAATTGTGCGACAATGCCTGCCTTTGCAACTGAGACCGTTTGGCTCTCCATCACCTCGTGCATTGCAGCGCGCTCGGTCTCGTCTATCTTGTCAAACTCGTCAACCGAGGCAATGCCCCCTGATGCGATGACAAGCGCGCCTGCCTTGAGAGTCCAGCCACCGTCGCCAAGCTCGTCCTTCTCTGCGGATGCGGTCAATCCCACGCCCGTCACGGATTTTCCGGAAACGAAAATGCCTTTTGGCGCAAGGTCCTTCACATACTGAAGGAAGCGCGTCTTTGCAGACCCCGGGTCGCCGATGAGAAGTATGTGTATGTCGTTCCTGATGGGCGCGCCGCCCGGGATGAACTTGTCTTTCGTGCCCCCGAAAAGCTGGAGCACGAGCGCCTCCTTAACCTCGTTGTGCCCGTAAATGCCCTGCGCAACAGAGTCGCGCATCTTGTCGTAGATTTTCGGGTCTGTGGCAAGCTCGCGTATCTGCGCCTCGTCGTCCTTGGTCGTTTCAATCTCCTCGAAGTCCTTCTGCGTCTTTTTCGCATATACGACGTCTATGTAGCGCGTGTATATCTGGGAGCCCTCGCCCTGCCCTGAGCGGGGCTTGCTCGGGGGTATGAGCCTCATCACGCCCGTAATTTCCACGGTTTCGCCGGGCGTTATCTTGTTCACTATGTCGTCCTCCATCCAAAGCGTGATGGTTGCCGCAGGCGAGCCCCCTGTAAGCCGCTCAAGAAGCTCCTGGGCCTCGGCTTTCTGCACGTCCACGAAATACGAGTCTTCCTCCTCGAGCTTGAGCGCGCGGCGCTTGCATTCCGAGCAGACCTGGGGAACCTGGGCGTTTTTCGTCATGGGCACCTTGGTGGTGGCATCGCACATCTGGCACTTGTAGACAGCCACCTTTACCTTGTGCAGGATGGGCCCCCTCTTTGTTATCACGCCTTTCACCGAGATGAGCTCGCGGATGTTGCGCGAGCTTATGTCCTGGATGAGAAGCCCTGAGTCGGGAAGGTTGAAGAAGCGCACGTGCGGCTCGAACGCCGTGTCAGGATGCGCGGTCTTGAACGCGACTTCCTGCGACTGCACCAGGGCGAGCTCCGCGGCGTTCATGAGCGTGTCTGGCTGGCGGATGAGTATGTCGGCAAGCTCGCGGTCGTATTTTTCCAGGTCCTCAAAGTCAACAAGCAGGCTTTTCTGCGTGGGGTAGTCGGTGAGCAGGCGGTTTATCTTCTCCTTCTGTGCGTCGAAGTAGAACGACTCGAATTTTTCCACGAACGAGGAGATGTCTTCGTCTGACGCCATGCTATGCCCACACTCTTCCCGCAGCGTGCGAAAACGCGCGCCTGAGGGGGGAAGTTAAGTCACTAATGGGTATAAATAGCTTTCTTGACCGGCGTGCCGGTGGCTTGGTTCCGAGTGCCTGCGGTTTGCCTACGGAAAGCAGGGCAGCGTCACCAGCACGGAGGAGAGGGCAATGCTTTGGTGCAGCCTGCCCCCGCGGAAAAAGCCGTTCGCAGGCACAATGATGCGTTCGCCTGGCGGATAGACAAAGTATGGGATTTTTGCCTTGTCGCCTGCTCTTTTGCATAGGCGCAGGCAAAGGAGTATGCCTTGTCGGGATTGCTGTGCAGGAACATCCGCTCGCTTTCCTCGAAATCCGAAAGCTTGCCGTCGATTTTTTCGTTCCAGGCAGACATGCCGAACACGACTGGCGGATTGCCTTGCCACGCGATGAAAACCCCGTCAGGCTCCTTGTCCTCATGGCAGCGCACGATGAGCCGGGCAGTGCCGCTGCCCGGGAAGGTGCCTGTTGAAATGGTGATGAGCCTGTCGCGCAGCACATTCAGCCCGTCCATGCCATAGCGGAAGGAGTTGATGTGGGGCAGGCCAAGACTTTTGGAATTCCTTGCAATAAAAGTGAGGATTTCGCGTGCGCGCCGGTCAAGGCCCTGGACATGCTCTGGCCTGATTTTTCGCTCTTGCACCTGGCTGTTGGATCCTGCCATGGCAAAATTGGCAATAAACTCTTTAAAAAACCATTGGCTGACACAGCTCGCCTGCGCGCGCTAGCGCCGCTGAAATGAAGGCTGGGCAGCAAACAGCCGCCTGTCAGACGGGTACACCGTGGTCAGGAAGAGGGTGACTGAAGAGGCAGTGCCGCCTTTTTCCATGGCAAAGCCGTCCGTGACTGTGATATCAGGGGTCCAGTCGCAGAATTTTTCCTTATGCTTTGCCACAAACTCAGATGCCGAGGCATAAAGTATGCAGGAATGGGAAAGATACTGGTCAGGGTTATTTTCACTAAGAGGCCGCAGGATATTTTCCCCGTGGCGCTGGACGAAGAATTTCTTGGAGTCGCCGTCCTCCATGATAAGCATGACTGAGTGCTCCTGCACGTCAGGGTACTTGAAAATCCTGACCGTGAAAAGCCTGCTGCGGAACAGTTCCAGCGCATTGCCGTTGAGGCCAAGGCAATTTGACTTGCGCGCAAGGTATTCGAAGCAGCCCTGCACGCGGGGCATGATGCGCTGTATCTCAGCCTTTTGGAAATGCTTTTCCACGCAATTGTTTCTGCCGCAGCATGCTTAAAATGGTGCCCGCTTGCGCGCGGATGCCCTTCCGGAGGGCAATAAGTGTTTTAATGCATCCCATTAAAATGGAAACACGAGGTAGGTCCATCTGGAAAAGTTCTATATTACAACTGCAATCCCCTACGTGAACGCAGCGCCGCACCTGGGGCATGTGCTGGAATTCGTGCAGACCGACGCGCTTGCGCGTTACCAGCGGCTGCTCGGCAAAGATGTGGCGCTTGTCACGGGCGCTGACGAGAACAGCCTGAAGAACGTGCAGGCTGCGGAAAAGCTCGGCATATCCGTGGAGGAGCTTTGCAGGAGGAACTCCGCCATTTTCGAGGAAACGGCAAAGAAAGTTGGGCTCTCCTACACAAGCTTCCGCAGGACATCGGACAGGCAGAAGCACTGGCCAGGCGTGCAGAGGCTTTGGGAGCTTTGCAATAAGAGCGGGGACATTTACAAGAAAAAGTACAGCGGGCTTTACTGCGTGGGCTGCGAGGCTTTCTATGAGCCTGAAGAGCTTGCGGGCGGCGTGTGCCCGGAGCACAAGGTTGCGCCCGAGCAGGTGGAGGAGGAGAACTACTTTTTCAGGCTGTCAAAATACCAGGCAGAGCTTGAGAGGTTGATTGAAAGCGGCGAGCTTGCCGTGCTTCCTGAAACGCGCAAGAACGAGATTTTGAGCTTCATAAAAGGCGGGCTGAAGGACTTTTCAATTTCGCGCTCGGTTGCGCGCGCAAAGGGATGGGGAGTGCCTGTGCCCGGCGACCCTGCACAGATAGAGTATGTGTGGTTTGACGCGCTTGGCACCTATATTACCGGCATAAGCTATGGAACGGATGACGATACGTTCAAGAAATACTGGCCAGCAGACGCGCACGTGATAGGCAAGGGGATACTGCGCTTCCACGCCGTCTATTGGCCGGCAATGCTCCTGTCCGCAGGCCTTTCGCTTCCGAAGATGGTTTTCGTGCACGGCTATATCACTGTGGAAGGGCAGAAGATGTCAAAGTCACTGGGAAATGTGGTTGACCCAGGCTACCTGATCGGGAAATACGGCATTGACCCCCTGAGGTATTGCCTGCTCTCCTCAGTGCCCACTTTCGAGGACGGGGACTTTTCCGAAAAAACCCTGGTGGAGACGAACAACAATGAGTTGCTGGCAAACATAGGCAACCTGGTGAACAGGACGCTTGTCTTCGCAGGCAGGGAGTTTGAGGCAAAGGTGCCGCAGGCGGAGCTTTCGGATGATGACAGGAAGTTCGTGGATGGGCAGAATGCGAAATACGCGGAAATAGGCGCCCTCCTGGGCAAAGCGCAGCTGAAAGACGCGCTGCATTTGGCAATGCACTGCGGAAAGGAGGCAAACGCATATTTCCAGAAAAGCGAGCCTTGGAAAACCGCAAAGGCAGACAAGGAGAGGTGCGCCGCTTCAATATACGTGCTTTTGCACCAGGTGAAGGACCTTGCCATTGCGCTTGAGCCTTTTGTTCCAAACACCAGCGCGGCCATTTTCAGGCAGCTGGATGTTGAGCCGCGCAGGTGGGATGATATCGGCAAGCTTTCCTTGCCTCCAGGGCATGCGCTTGGAAAGCCCGAGATGCTTTTCAGGAAAATCGAGCCGGAGAAAAAAGGCGAAGGCGGGAAAGCTGCGGATGAAGAGAAGAAGGCGCAGGTCCAGCTTGACCTGGAAGTGGGGAAGATACTCGAGGTGAAGCGCCACCCCGATGCCGAGAAGCTTTACGTTGAGCGCGTGCAGATGGGCGATGGCGAGAGGCAGGTGGTCTCAGGCCTGGTCGCCCACTGCAAGGAAGAGGAGCTTTTGGGGAAGCACGTGATAATCGTGAAGAACCTCAAGCCCGCGCTCCTGCGAGGGGTGGAGTCGCGCGGCATGCTGCTTGCAGCTGAAAAAGAGGGAGTGCTCGAGGTGCTTTGCCCGCCTGCGGGCGCAAAGCCAGGGGACAGGATAAAATTTGAAGGGGTGCCTGATGCCGGCACAGCGGCGCCCGAGATAACCATTGGCCAGTTCCTCACTGTGAAATTCGAGGTGAAGGGATACGAGGCGCTGGCAGACGGCAGGAGGCTGCTTGTGAACGGCGCGCCCGTGAAGACAGTGGCGCTTGCCGAAGGCAGGGTCAGATAGGCAGTCTCTGCGGGATTTCGAACTCGTCAAACAGGCCAGACAAGGTCTTGCGCTCGATGATGCGGCCATTCACTTTTGAGGCGTCGAGGTTGGTGCGGGGGCCGATTTCGCAATCCAGGACTGCGCTCGCTTTCACCATGGAACGAATAACATTTGAGCTGCTTATCCAGGAATGGCTGCAGGAGGAATGCTGCATGCCGCAGTTTTCAATATGGCTTGCCTTTGATGTGCCATAAACCGCATTTGAAACCAGCAGGCGGCTCTTGATGGCGGCGAATTTCGATATGTTCGACTTTATGAGCTTGGAGTCTGTTATTGCAGAATTCTTTGCGCTTCCGCCTTCCACAAAACTGCCGGAGCAGACGCTGTTGTACAGCACCGCGCCCCTTATTGTGCTGTCCTCGATTTTGGAATTGAGCACAAACGCCCCTTCCAGCCTGTTGCGGCCCTGGAGAAGGCTTGTGCCGATTATGAGCACCCTGCCCACGAACGTGGTGCTGCCGAGCACCACGCTGCCGGATGAGACCTTGAGGAGCCCTGTGCCGTGGAAATGGCAGTCGGCAGACACAAAGCCGCCCTGCGTGCCTTCGCTGTTGGGAAACAGGAAGCCCAGCACTTTCTCGCCGTTTATTTCGCGGTAATGCAGGTGCGCCTTGCCATTCTGTACCCATATCTTTATGCGCAGCGAAAGCCCCATGAGGCGCTTGAATGTTTCATGCTGGTTTTCCCCGCTCTCGCGGGATAGCCGCCTGGCGACCTCCATCAGCTTGGAATTCGTTTCTGCGCGGTAGTGGGTTTTCTTTTTTATGTGCCTCGCAATGCCCGGGTAGATTTCCTCGCTCAGTTCATTGAAAAGCAAGGTGGAATCCTGGTGCGAGTTGAAAAAATAGGAATTCCATTTGGCGGACTTCCCGTTCCTCCTCTCGGAATGCACGGCCTCAAGCGCTTTTTTCCTGATTTTCCTGTAGAAAACGTGGGTGCGGTGGGTTTCCGCATGCTTGGGCTGGGGGGACTGCCGGCCATATCGCTTGGTGAGCTTGGGCAATGACTTCTCGTTGTTGATGTTGCAGCGCATCTTCTTGCAGATGGGCGTCACTTGTTGCATGTGTTTATTAGTGTTAAATAATCAATATAAATGCATGCAATGGAATGGGCGCTGCGGCAGCTTTTTATTCCTGCCTCGTCAAGTCTGCACAGGGGATTTTGTGGGAGTGCTGTTTGGAGAGCATACTTCAGCCGAGATTGCCAGGATTTTGCGCGCTAGGAAAAAGCCGGTGCTGATAGTGCCCATGGGCGCGCTTGAGGCGCACGGGGAGCATTTGCCGCTGTGGTCAGATACCATTGTGCCTTACAAGCTTGCGCAAAAGGTGGCGGAAAAAACCGGCGCGCTCGTGCTTCCGCCCATCCCGTACGGGTTTTGCTATACGCTTCGCCCGTGGAAGGGCACGGTGTCCCTGCGTTCGCAGACGTTTGCTGCGGTGGTGCGCGACATCACGCGCGAGCTTGTGAGGAACGGGTTTGACAGGCTGCTTTTCATGAACGGGCACGGCGCGGATGGCACGATTTGCGGCCACGTGCTCAAGGAATTGGCGGACGAGCTGGAATTCACCGCGTGCATAGTTTCCTGGTGGGACATAAAAGAAGTGGGCGTGGAGGGGCATGCCGACGAGGGCGAAGCATCGCTTGTGATGTCGCTTTCCGGCTGGCAGAAGCGGAAAAGCGCGCAGGCGCCGAGCCAGCGCTACTTCGGAAGAGTGATACCTATGCCGCGCGACCAGTTCTCGAAATACGGCTACTTTGGGAAAGTTGGCGGGGAAAGCGCGGCGCGCGGGAGAAAGATGGAAAAGGTTATTGTTGAAAAGCTGGTGAAGCTTGTGAAGGCGGATTTGCTGCTAAAAGAGAAGGAGAAGTGATTTTTATGATGCCAGGAATGGACCCAAAGGGAATGGCGAAGATGATGGCGCAGATGGGCATAAAGACCGAGGAGATTGATGCCACAAAAGTCACCATTGAGCTCAAGGATGGCGGAAGGCTGGTGGTGTTCGAGCCCCAGGTCGTCCAGATAGATATGAAGGGGCAGAAGTCCTTCCAGATATCGGGCAAGGTGAGCGAGGAGCAGGATGCCGGCGAGGACGACATCAAGATGGTGATGGAGGCGGCGGGATGCTCGCGCGAGGAGGCGCAGAACGCGCTTCGGGAGACAAGCGGAGATATCGCTGAGGCGATAATTCGCCTAAAAGGCGAAGAATAACGCGCCTTTTAGCCGATGATATTGCCGAAGCGATCATACGGCTTAAGGGTGAAGAATAGAAAAGTTGTCCCATCTGGGACAGATCATTTTTAAACAGACTTCCCCAGATGGATACCAGGTTGCTATGGTGCCATTCGGTATTCACGCATTTGGCTTCTTCTATGCAGACATCTTTGGCTTTGCAGCCCTCATCGGCTGAAAAGCCCTGGCTTTCCCGGCTTGGCGGGTCGGAAAGCCTCCTGAACGGAAAATTTTGAAAAAAAGGATTTATTTGCCATCTGTTTGGCCGGGAAGAAAAAACCATAAGCAGGTGTTCCCATATGGAATTGAAACCGTTTCCAAAAAAAAGCGGCATTTTCCTGCAGATGATGCAATTGAAGATCTCCTCCAGGTTCACCGATGATCTCCGGGATCAGGAAAACAAAAAGATTCTGCGGGCTTTTGCTGCGCTTGACGGGCTGAAGGAATACAGCCCGAGCATTGCTCACCCGGCCTCTGAAAAAAAATTCGCAGGAGCGCTCGAAAGCTTCAAAAGCTCGCTCAAAAGGCTGATTGGAGGCGCCACGCCACAATTCATTGACTACGGCCTGGAAGACATTCTTAGCATGAAGCTCAACCAAGCAAGGGGGGTTGAGATCAAGTACAGTGTCGAAGACGGCACAGTAGCGCTCTGCGAGGAGCTGAGAAACGCGCTTGCAGTCGCACTCCATATGCTCAATGAGGAGAAGCCGAATGGGACGCCATACTTGCGCATGCACATGATGAAGAACGCTGATAACACACAGCAGCTGATCTATCTTCGAGGCAAAAGCCTCAACCTTGAGAAGGAGATAAAGGCTGCGGTGGATGCCGCGGTCGAGCTGATGGGCGGCAGCATAACCTACAATGGCACATCAGTGGTGATGGAGGTTCCGATTCCGCTCACAAAAGCCAAAAATTCCCAGTCTCCTATATAAACTTTAGCTGGAAACTTAGCCAGCTTCGCAAGAAGCGTGGGAGGTGGGGCGGAGCCTTCGGGTGTACCGTCTCCCTCTATTATTTTAGTCGAGCGGAGGCTCGACTGCTAACAAAACGCCTGCGGGCGTTTTATTATACCCTTTAGTCCATATACTGTTTGAAAGGTGCCAAAATGCCTTCCCTTTCCGAAACAGCAAAGTCCGCGCCTGCATCGCCAGGCGTTTACATATTCAGGAACGCATCAGGCGTGCCCATCTACATAGGCAAGGCAAAAAGCATACGCAGCCGGGTTTCCTCGTACTTTGCGCGCGATTTGTTGGACAGGACAGCGCAGATGGTGGCATCGGCAGCCTCGCTTGAGTTCATTGTTACGGACAATGAGGCTGAAGCGCTCCTTTTGGAAAGCAACCTCATCAAGCAGCACTACCCGAAATACAACATAGACCTGAAGGACAATGAGAAATACACCTACATACTCATTACAGATGAGGAATACCCTCGCATGCTGCTTGTGCGCAAGAACAGGCTGGGCAGGGTGGCTGCGCGCGGGAAGCTTTTCGGCCCTTTCCTCTCAGGCTCTGCCTACGTGCTTGTGGCATCCACCCTTCGCAAGATCTTCAAGCTTCGGACGTGCAGGCTGAATCAGAAGCGCCCCTGCCTGCAGTATCACCTGGGCTTTTGCACCGGCGTTTGCGCAGGGCTTGTGACGCATGCGCAGTACGCGGGGCAGGTGGAGAAGCTGAAAAGCGCGCTTTCCGGCGGGAAAAAGCTCGAAGCGGTGCTTGCGGACATGGAAAAGGAAATGAAAGAAGCTGCGAAGAAAAGGCAGTTTGAGCGCGCGCTTGAGCTTAGGAACTCGGTCCATTCGCTTTCCTCGCTCCTTGAGCGGCAGAAGTTCGAGCGCGAGGGGGAGGGCAACGAGGATTTTGTTTCCATGCTAATGCATGGGGGGAAGGCATATGTGCAGCTTTTCAGGCAAATGGAAGGCGTGATACGCGACAGGCGCAAGTACGAGTTTCAGCCGCTTTCAGGCGATGCGCTTGCAGAATTCCTGCCGCGCTTTTACGAGGCAGGCGGCATCCCTCGCAGGATTTATGTGGAAGAGGAGCCGGAATCGCGCGAAGCGCTTGAGAAATTCCTTGAGGGGAAAAGAGGGGGGAAAGTAAGCATCCTTGTGCCTGAGAGGGGGGACAAGCGCAAGCTGCTGGAGCTTTTGCAAAAAAACATCCTTCTGGAAATATCCGGCACCGCAGACCCTGCGCTTGTGGAGCTGCAGCACGAGCTTTCGCTTTCCGCAATCCCGCGCGTCATCGAATGCTTTGACGTTTCCAACCTGTTTGGCACATCCGTAGTGGGAAGCATGGTGCAGTTCGTGAACGGTAAGCCGAACAAGAGCAATTACAGGCGCTTCAAGATACGGACAGTGGAGGGGCAGGACGACTTTGCATCAATGAAGGAGATTGTGTGGAGGAGGTATGCGCGCCTGAAGGGGGAGAACGCCGCAATGCCCGACCTTATAGTGATAGACGGCGGGCCTGGGCAGCTTTCAGCCGCGCTTTCCGCGCTTTCTGAGCTCCAGCTTGAAGTGCCAGTTGTTTCACTTGCAAAGGAGTTTGAGGAAATCTACCACCCTGAGCGCGCCATTCCCATCAGGCTTCCGCACTCATCAGCCGCGCTCAAGGTGCTTCAGTACGCGCGCGACGAGGCGCACAGGTTCGGGATAAGCTACCATAGGCTGGTGAGGAAAAAGAGGTTCGGGGGGCAGTGATACATTTAAAAACACATATAGACACTTTATTGCCCATGGAAAGGACAATTGAAGGATGCAAAAAGGACGGCAATGTGCAACAGCACGGGTCAATGGATCCGATTCTCTGGGTGTGCAAGCTGCCGATGGGCGAATACTGCGGCAAGCGGATGGACTTTGGCGGCATGCAGCTTTGCACAGAACCCCTTCGCGCAAAAGCCAAAGAAGGGGCAGCCCCCCAGGAAAAAAAGAGGTAGGCACTTCTTGCCAGCAGGATAAAACGACCAATCATAGCGGCGGCTATATGAACCCGGTGGTGTAGAAGGGCGGCTGCGGGCGTTTCTTCATGGTAAAATCTCACTGCCACGCGGAGGCTCTCAAGCGAAGAAGTATGCGGAAGGCTCCAGCCTCACTCTAACGCTATTTTGCAGTTCCTGCGCGTTTGCAAGGTCCCAAGATGCGAGATTCCCGAGCTTGCGGGTGATTTCCACATACACACTCTCGGATGGGAGCAGCGTAAGCGCAAACCCATAGCTTTTCTTGGCAAGGTTGAAGTAGAAAATGGACTTGCGAAGGGTGTCGCGCGCATCCCTCAGGTTTCCCATGCCAATTTCGTCTTTTGCATTTTCAAGCAGCCTTTTCCCGTCCTTTTCCCAGAAAGCCCCGCGGGCGTATAATATTTGGGCAACATGTTCCCTTCTTTCGGTTTTCACAGCCATGCAAGCACCTGGCTCTAAATCCTGTGCAAAGACATTATAAACACATCTTTGCACTTAAGATTACAATACTTTTTTCAGATACTCGCCCGTGTAGCTTGCCTTGCTGCGCGCGACTTCCTCGGGCGTGCCCTGCGCGACGATTTCCCCGCCCTCGTCCCCGCCTTCGGGCCCCAGGTCGATTACGTAGTCTGCCGTCTTTATCACGTCAAGGTTGTGCTCTATCACCAGGATGGTGTTTCCCTTGTCGGCAAGGCGCTGAAGCACGGCAAGCAGCTTGGAAACGTCGGCAAAGTGAAGCCCTGTGGTGGGCTCGTCCAGTATGTAGAGCATGCTTCCGTTGTCGCGGCGCGAAAGCTCTGCCGCGAGCTTTATCCTTTGCGCCTCGCCGCCTGAAAGCGTGGTGGCAGGCTGCCCAAGCGAGATGTACCCTAACCCCACATCCACCATGGTTTCCAGCTTGTTTTTCACAGCCGGGATGTTTTGGAAGAACTGGAGCGCCTCCTCCACGCTCATGGAAAGCACATCGTGTATGCTTTTCCCCTTGAATTTTATCTGGAGGGTCTCGGAGTCATAGCGCTTGCCGTTGCACTCCTCACAGGTGACATAGACGTCTGCCAGGAAAGCCATTTCTATGCGCTTCACGCCGTCGCCCTCGCATGCCTGGCACCTGCCTTTCTGCACGTTGAATGAGAACTGCCCGGGCTCATAGCCCCGTGCGCGCGCCTCGGGCACGCCTGCGAAAA
>JBAZTI010000023.1:0-16947 GCA_041662045.1 Candidatus Micrarchaeia archaeon
GGGCGCCCACTGGCTTGAAGCTGGTCGGGGCAATACCGCTCCTGCCTGAAGAGCACAGGCAGGCGCTTTACAAGAAGGCGGCCAAGGGCATCCAGATGGAGCTGAAGGATGACTTGTTTTTTGGCAGGGGAGACAGGATGGTCAGGATTCTTGCCGACATGCCAAGGGAATACCAGGTGAAATTCGCATTCAGGGTGCATATGGGATGCTATGGCGACAAAAAGGCAGAAAAGCTCATGGAAGAGCTCATGCCCGGCGTGCTTAAGGAAAGCGAAGCCGGGGGATTTGGCTGGCGCTATGACGATTAAACTGTGTTCTTTAATCAAACTATATGTTTATATATATGTTGACACATAAAAAACAGCTGAAAGTGTGGGGATAAACAGGGATTCAAGAAGGTGATTTGCTTGCTACATTCAGATAAGCAGAATGGCTCGCCAATAGTGCAGGGCCAGAAGATTTCCGGAGTGAACATCTATAATCCGCTTAAAATAGAAAAAAAGACGAACAAACTTATCTTTGCCATAAAGAATTACAAGGAATCCGGATCGCTTGGAAGCTTTGGAACCATGCAGGTAGGCGGATACGGGCTGGGCAAGACGCTGAATGTCAGGCATATAGCAGAGCAGAGCGGGGCTTTCTTATTCGAGCTTCCCATGATTGACAAGCCAGATACCATAATTGATGTCGTCACTGCCGCAAAAAAAAGCATAGATGATACCAAAGCGCCATCCATGATTCTTCTCGACGAAGTGGACTATCTTGGCAGCAGGTCCGAGGGCTCCACCAACCAGGCCTACCGCGCCATCCTTGCATCCTTGCTTAGGGAAACCAACCCATACCCACCAGTGAACGGGCTTTTCTGGTTCTACAACAGCAACGAGCCCGACAACATTGACAACGCGCTTAGGCGCCCGCCAAGGACCACCTTCCAGATTGACTTCTTCCCGCCAAACAAGCTTGAGCGCAGGTATATAATTGACGCAATTATCAGGGGGATAGACGTGAAGGTTGAATGGGGCACTGAAGCAAGGGACTCGGCTGCGAGCATAACTCATGGCTTTGCCGGAGCAGACTTGCTTGGTTTCATCCAGGCGGCAACCCTGAATGCAAGCATTCGGGGAAGCACCAAAATCGGGGAGCCGGACATCGCATGGGCAAAGGAGGAAATCAAGCCCTGCGCAGTGAGGAACATGCCCACAATCGAGCCTGACTTTGGCATGGATTCCCTTGCAGGGGATTATATTGCCCCGCACAAGGAGATGCTTGCTGGAATGGGCATGCGCATTGACAAGGGAGGGTATGCGCTCATCTATGGGCCGTCGGGCTGGGGAAAGACCAGGCTCGCACAATCCCTGGTGAAGCAGTTCGGCGTGAACGGGCTTTACTTTACGCCCGCAGACATAATGGACAAGTACGTTGGCGAGCCGGGCAAGAGAATATCGCGCATATTCACGGCCGCCAAAAGCGCCGCTCCGGTCATTGTCATACTTGATGAGGCTGACGGCGTGATGAATCCGAACAATCCATACGGCGCAGACTGGATATCGGTCATCAAGGCAAACACATCGGAAAGGATTCCGGGCGTGCTCTTCATAATGATTGCAAACGACCCGACAGGCTGGGATCCGGCGATATTGGGCAGGATGAGGAAGCTTTATGTCGGCAGGGGAGAGGGCAGGGACCTTGCGCTTATAATCAAGTCAAGGCTGCCAAAAGGCTCCGAGGTTGACATTGACCGCGTGATGGTGGAGGCAAAAAGGGAGGACGGCAAGAAAATCAGCCCCAAGGCAATTGACATGGCGATAAGCGCAATCGAGGACGAGGGAAAGAAGGTGACCACGGGATTGCTTATCAACACCATCAAGAGCATCAGGATGCAGGAAGACGACAAACCCTGGAACACTGTGATGGAAGCGGTCGGAAACGACGTGCCGGTGCACAGTACGATAAGGAACCACAGTGAATAATGGTGATATTGATGGCATTGCAGGCATTCAAGGGAAACGAAAAAATGCAGCAGATTCAGAAGCCCAAGGCCGCCTTCCAGGAATTGGAGCTCAATGACTCCAACATGCGAGAGGTGACATTCAAGTACATGCGCGGCGGGCAGCCAATCACCCTGACTGTCAAAATTCCGGATGTTTTGGTTGTCGCCATGACCGACCCTGGGGAAACCAGGCTTGGGCCGCTTGAGGCAATGAGGCAGATATCGGACTTCTTCAGGAAATACCTTGAGAAGGACCTTGTGAACGTGGTGCTGACCGGCGACATAGACGTTCCGGCAAGCATATTCTCGGCAATGGCGCAGAATTCCTACCAATCGCACGCGCTGATTGCAGGCGTGGACAGGAAAATATCGAACAGCCTTTTCCTTGATGACAAGGAAGTCGTCCCGCTCCTTAAGCTTGTTGCAGCGCGCATGAGCGGGGTGGAGGCAAGCGAGATAGAAAAGATGGACATAGACCAGACCACCGCGTGGAAGTCCAGGACTGTCACCAAGGTGGTGCAGACCCCAATAGTCAAGCTCAAGCAGGTCACGCTGATGTGCGAGTCCGCAAGCTCCAGGGTGGCGCGCGAGGTATCTGTGCCTGAAGGCACAACGGTGGAGACGGCAAGGGAGAAGCGGGAGCAGAAGATTGCCAGCATGCCCAAAGCCAGGGAGGCACTCAACGACGCATTCGAGAAGATCGGGCAGAAGCGCGGGCAGGAGCTTTCCCAGGAGGAAAAGGACGCTGTGGTGGGGCACATCAACTACACTTACATCAAGAACAATGACGACAGGATACCGATGACGCCCTAGGTGCAACCGATGAAGGTAACACTTTCAACCAACGGAATGAGGGGGGAGCTTGCAAAAACAGTAGATGCAATGAGGACAATCAGGAACTCCTGCCTTGTGGACGGGAAAGTATCTGACAAGGATTACCGGTCCTACAGGCTGAATGCAGCGCAGGCCGCGGGCTTTTCCGACTGCGTGGAGAATAGCAAAATAATGCGCCCATGGACAGAGAAGATTGCAAAGGTATCCTCGGACCCTTCCATTTACGAATACGACCCGCTGCAGGACAGGTATTGGATGGATACTGAAAGCGGAAAGGAATTCCTGCAAGCAATCCGCATGGCAGCGGTGCACAACCTGCAAAGCGCGGCAAGCGGCGTGCAGGATGCCTTTCATGTTTTCCAGCTCCTGAAGATAAGGCTTGAAGGCGATTCCACTGTGCGGTCGCAGAAGGAATTCGTGCTGCCCGCATACGGCGGGATTGCAATACCGCATGATTACATGGTGCGCTATATACCGCACCTGACAGGCATTGCAAACTTCAAGGCAGAGGAAGGGCAGGACAGGCTCACCCTAAGGACAGGCACCTGGTACCCCGACGAGGGCAAGCCGGGCGTGGACCAGGTGAAGAAAGTGCTGGAAGCCGCGCGCTTCGTGGGCTTCCGCTATTTGGAGTTCTGGATGCCGACTGAAATAGGCTACAGCGAGCTTAAAGCGGCTTATGGGGACCATCTGGTCGGGAGGCAGGCCGAGGAGAATGGCAAGGCGAAATATCTCGGGAGGATAAACACCGAGAACGGCACCGAGCTTCTCTGCCAAAGCAAGCTTGCATCCGTTGATTTTGGCGAAAGCAGGTTCTCGGACCTCAAGGTGCCGATGCTTGAGGAGAATGGGGTGAAGTTCGCGCGCGAGCTTTCCTCAATAGGGTTTTCCAACAGGCTGGTGGCGGTTACCGAGGGCAGCGGGTTCGAGGTTTCGTTCGGAATGTTCCTCCCACCTACAGCGCCCTGCGGGACGTTTTTGGAGAACGGAAAGCTGTCTGAGATGGATTCCCTCATCCGCTTCGTGGTCGGCGCGGGCCCTGACGCGGAGAAGGTGAATGCCAGGCTTATGGAAGGCGCAGACAGGCTTTCGGCGAATTATGCTTATGCTGCGATAAAATACTCAAGCGGGGAGGAAACCATAATCAGCGCAGCATCAGACACGCCAAAATGGGGTGAGTGCTGATGGCTCAGCTGGCAAAAGCCAAGTCGGCCATAATTTCGGCAAACGATGGTTGCCCGAACAATTGCATTATTTGCTATAATGCGGCGAATAGGCAGCTGAGCCGCGTCCTTCCTTTTGACAAGTTCAAGAAAATCATAGAAAGCTGCCCTAACCTCGAGATTGCGCACATAGAGGGCGGCGAGCCCTTCCGCCACAGGCAGCTTGTCGCCATGATGAACCTGCTTTCTGCCAGAGGAATTCGCGGGGAGATATCAACCAGCGCCACAATTTGGAGGGATGACGTTGTTGATGCGGTGAGGCAGTCCAACGGGCTTTTTTCGCTGCAATTACACATTCCCGCCGCAAGCAGGGAAGCCTACGAATCATTCACAGGCAATGACGCTTTTTTGGTTTCCCAGAAAATCATTGGAAGGCTGGTCGCAGAAATAGGCGCGCCCCAAGTTAAGGGCAGGATGACTGTGTGCAGGGAAAACCTCGGCGAGCTTTCCGGCGTGATGGAGATTGCAAAGCGCCTCGGGATTGCGCTTGACATTGGGCTTTTCCTACCAGCAAGAGGGAGCAGCGCCACCATGATTGGCAGGAGCGAGATAGAGTCGGTGGCATTTGCAGTGAAGGCGTATTTCTCTTCCGGATTGAACGTGAGCTTCACGGATGTGAAGGAGGGCAGGATGGGCTGCCCGGTTGCGGCAGCGGCGTACGGCTATTCGCTTTCTGCAGGCGCCTGCTCTGCGAAGCTTGGCGAGCAGGCATATTTCGACGCAGGCGGGAACGCGAGCGGATGCGCGTTCTTGGGGATGGTTTGAGAAAAGGAATGTGAGCATATGGCATTGAAACAGGACAACAAGAACGGGGGCACTGCGCCTGGAGATGGCAATGGGATAGTAGGAGGACGCTCAAATAAGGAGTGGAAAAGCCTCACCCTGGGCAGGGAGCCGGCCGCAAAGCCCGCTCCTTCCGCGCAGGTGGTTTTCGAGCCGATGTCAAGGAGGGTGCTTGACTCCCTGGTGAGGCAGGCTGACATGTACACGGGCAAGGAAGCAATCATCAACATGGTGAAGACTGACGGGGCGAAACTTTGCTGGGAGGACATAAGCGAGCTATCAGGCGCGCTTGAAAAATCCGAGTTCATGTGGCGATGCAAGATGCTTGGCGCAGTGGTTTCGCTATTGCCAATGCGCCCTGACCTGAGCAAGGCCGCGGATGCCATGTGCACCAGGATCAGCGACTTGCTGGTCCATGGATTTGCACCGCTGGGTTATGGAGATACTGAGGCTGTTTGCAATGCGATAAAAGCGCTTTCGCGCAACGATGTGTGGTGGAGCCTTCTGAATTGCATGAGGGAGACCAAAAAAAGCGCTGGGAATTTTGGAAAAAGGGCCATGTCAAGTGCCAAAAGCGACGATATGACCGTCAACTTCAAACTCGAAAAACAATATGAGGAGTCCTGGAACAGCATGGCGCGGTCTGCGCTGAACAACGGCGCGCCGTTCGCAATAGCGGAGTATGTGGCGCAGGAAGGGGGCTCCGAGCTTTTGATTCCCTGCCTTTGGGCTGCAAGGGATTATTCCCCGCATGAAAAAATGCGGATGGTGGATTTGGCCGAATCCGCGCTGAATGGAGGGCTGAAAAGCATCGAGGAGAGAGATATCAAGCTTATGCGCGAGGTGCCCCAAGACCTCCAGACAGGCTTCATATGGAGCATGATACACAATGCGTTTGACAAGATGGCAGAATCAGATGAGAGGGAGACTGCGTACAGGGCCCGCATGCTTCTGCCCATAATCCCTGCGATAAGGCTCGCGCCTTTTGTGAAAACTGCGATTGAGTCCACTGCTTTTCCCATGTCAGAGGCAATCAAGGCGCTTTTGATGGTGCCGCCTGGCGAGGAGGCGGAGGAGCTTTGGAAAATCGCGCAGGAGGAGTTTGGCGCGCTGGCAAAGTCAGGAAACAAGGACTGGGCCCGCCAGGCAAAGGAGGCGCTTGCGTTCGTGCCGCCCGAAAGGAAGGCAATGTTCATTGCCGAGGCAGGGTGGGAGGGCAATGATGAAGCGCCAGGGGCAAAGCCTGGATGGCGCAGGCGGCTTTCGAATCTTTTCGGTTAGCTGCAGGGGAAGGCGTTGGGGATGGAAAAAACTATTGGCAAACACACAGATGCCCTTCCGCAGGCGCAGGAGAAGGTGGCTGGAAGGCCGCCCGAATTCTTTGAAAGGATGATGGAGGGTGGCGCGATTGCAACCAAGCCCGCGCCAAAACCCTCCGAGATTAAGAGGATTGGATTCTGGAGGGTGCGGGACCTGAAAAAGCAAATCTGCAATGCCAGTGATAACGATAAGATTGAACGTTTTGTGCGCGATGAAACCTTGAAGTGGATCGTAGATAATATTGGAAACCTGCACCACAAGGACGCCTTGAAAATCTTAAAGTGTGCATTTGAAAGCAGATATTGGGAAGCGATTCCGGAAATAAAGTCGCTGCCGCAGGAATTACAGCAAAAGCTGGATGGCATCGCGGCAGATTGCCTGGAAACCGCAATCAGCCAGCGGCATTTTGAGGCTGCGAGGCTTGCAGGAAACCTTTCAATTCCCAGCCAAGGGAAGATAATAAGGGCATTCCTCTATGGCGGATATGACACTGATCTTTTCGGCGTGGACGGGAAGGCAGTTTTGCGCCTCATAAAAAATCAGCCAACAAGCGTCAGGAATAATCTTTATTTTAGTGAAATCGTTTTAGGTAGCTCTGACGAATGGAGTGAGGAAGTGAAAGCCGAGATACTTTCGCTTGAAAAGCATGAAAAGAATGCGGCCTGCAGGCTTCTAATAGGAAAATTCCTCGAATCGAAATTAGAACCATTGGAAAAAATAGCTATTGAACTGCTCGCTTCCCTTGAGCTTGAGACTGCCACAGATAGGAAGCTGGCAATCAGGGCAATCAGCCACCCTGCGGCAGGAGGCATGGAAGAAAGCGATTTTTTGAAGCTGGTCGGCCTTGCCTTCAGGCTCGATGAGCCCTGGATGGATGATCTGATAATGGAGCTTTTAGAGGATAAGGAGGCAAAATGGGCAGAAAAGCTGCCAGACCCCAATTTTATAATTCCAGCATCCGGCCCACAATCCACAATGCGCTATTTCTACACCAGCCAGGGCACGCTCCTGAAACGAGAGGGGAGCAAGCCATTGACCGGGCCAAACTACAGGGCGATTAAGTGCCTTTGTGATGTGGCAGAGAAACGGGATGAAATGATAAGGAAATTCATTGCGGATACCCTGGCAGCGAACAGCCAGGACCCGTCCATCCGCCTGCTTTCAGCCAAGCTTTACTTCGGGCTCAATGGAGGGATAACGGATGATATTCTCCGCAGCCACTTAAGCGCGCTGCAGGAAATGATGGATGTCAGTGTCAACAAAAACCAAATGGATGCGCTTTTCCTGCTCTTGCTGGCATATGGAAAATTCGGGGCAAGCGAGAAGGAATGCCTGCTTGCCATGAGCAGGGGAAGGTATGCGATTGGAAAGCATATGGATACCGCGCAGAGGGCATTGGCGCTCAGGGTGCTTAGCATGCTGCCAAGCGAAATGAGGGCGCCGCTTGTGGACAGCATGTTCAGGTCGAAGAATATTGTAGAGGTATATGACGATTTAAACCGCCAGGAGGACGAGGCGGGACCCGGAGCCGATCCTTTTGTTTTGGCCCACCTGCTCCAGCTGGAATGGGATTCAAGCAAGGCCAAGGCGGTGTAGCATGAAAGGAATGAAAAAAGCCCCTGGCCCGCTTGACGGGATAAAGATGCCCCAGCCAGGGCTTTTCGCAGGAAGGAAGAGCTCTGATTGGGAAAAGCTTCTGGTGAAAGAGCCTCCAGCTGCCAAGCTGGAGCCCGCGCCAGCCGTTGAAATTGCGAGGCTTTCGGAAAAGGAATTGGATGCGATTACCGGCAGGAAGACAAGCGACAGGCAGGTTGCCAGGGCGGGCCTTGATTTCGCAGTCGAAAATGAAAAAAGCCTCAATGCATTGGACATTGCTGAAATTTTCAGGAACGCCATCAAAAGCGAGCTGTTTTTGCCAGGCGTTTCGGCAGATTTTGCAGCAGGCAAACTTTGCCGGCAGGATTCGCTCAAGGCTGTGTTCGAGGTTTTCCTGGAAAATCCATCAGAGTCTTTCCGTTCTTACAGGAGGGCCCGCGAGTTCCCTCCAGATGAAGTGGCAGCCATCGCGGAGAGGCTCTTGAAGCTGGAGAATAACTCCAATGCACTTATTGCGGCAAGAATGATCGATGTTGCCCCTGCCAGGAAAAAGCCCGGGCTGTACCAAATGGCAGCCATCAGATTGTTGCCGGAAATCAATGGGGGGAACAGGGTTGTTGCACTTGGGGCATTGTTCACGCTGCTGACCATGCAAGCCAAGCAAATAAGGATGGGGATTTGCGAAGGACTGGGCAGCCGGTGGAAAATCGTAAGGGAAGATACGATGCGATGGGCATTCCGCGGGCTGGATATGGACAAGGAATTGCATAGCCGGCTTTGCAGGGCAGCCGGGCTGAATGGCATAAGGGCAGTGGAAATCAAGAACAAGATATTGTTTGTGACCTATAACGGCCCGCTATACCAAGGGTTGACTTTGAAGAATGTGCTATTGTACCCATTCCACATGATAAGGGTATACCGGCGCCATAGGGCGCTGTTGGACCTTGGAAAGAGCCTAAGGGCGCACAAGGCCAAAAACGAGGGCAACTGTGAGAAAAAACTGGACCCGGAAATGGAGAAGCTCAAGCCATTCTTGACGATGATTTCTGGAAAAAAAGCCAAGAAGGGCGCCAAAGCAGCTGAAACGCAGTAGGCAGGGGAGCCCCACGCGTAGAGAGATAGGCAGACAAGATGGCAAAGAAAGGAGGGACAGATAACGAATGAAACTGAAGGAAGTGAAAAAAGCCGAGTATGTCCCGTTGCAGATAGCCGGGCGGCCGCTTGCCCAGTGGAAACTGTTGGAGCGGAACGGGATGCCCGTGGCAAAAGCAGTGCCGGCCCCGAACATTGAGATAAAAAGGCTTCCGGAAAAGGACCTGAAGGCAATAATTGACAGGATTAAGGCGGACCGGGTGGATGGGGCAAAGGCCGCGCTTCTCTTTGTTGAAAGGGATGAAATGATTCTGAATGCCTTGGACATTGCTGAAATTTTCAAGGCAGTCCTGGAAAGTGATCGATTTTTGCCAGGCTTGGATGCCGACCTGGCTGCGGAAAAATTGGTGCGCCAGGATTCGCTTCGGGCAGTGTTCGAGGTTTTCTTGGAAAACCCATCAGAATCCTTCGGTTCTTACAGGAGGGCACGCGAGTTCCCGCCGAACGAGGCCGTGGCATTCGCCGACAGGATCCTTAGGCTGGAAAACGATACCAATGCTTACGCAGCAGCAAAGATAATTGATTGCGCCCCTGCCGGGAAAAGGCCGAGGCTTTACAGAATCGCAGCCGGCAAGATGATGCCTGCGCTTGGCGGAAAGGACAAGTGGGTGGCTTACAGCACTTTTTACTCGATAATGGCCATGCCCGCAAAGCAGAGGAGACAAGCAGTATGCGCAGCCCTGGAAAGCAGGTGGGATGAGTTGAGGATGAATGCAATGGCGATCATCCTGTGGGGCAGAAAGGAGGTGCCAGGGAGCAATCTGCATGAGCTTCTCATAGATGCAGCCAGGCTCAACGGCATCAGGGCAGTGGAGAATGGGAAGTCCATCGTGATGTCACCGTTTGAGGACAGCGTATTTCACGGCATGACATTTCGCAAGGCTTTTCTTTTCCCCAAGCACTTGCGGAGGCACATGAAGAGGAAAACCGCGCTTCGGAAGCTTGGCGAGGCGATGCCGCCCGGCGCGGATTGGAAAATCGAGGGGGATGTAACGCACGCGCAGAAAAAGAAGCTATTCAAGATTCTTGCCGAGCGCATGGCTGAGGCGACCAAGAAGATGGAAAAGGCAAGCGAGGCTGCTGAGACGCAGGCGAAGGATGATGGCAATGGCAGTGCATAAGGCACAAAGCGGGGATAGGCAAGCGCAAGATGCTGCTACCTGCAGGCAGGTTGCAGGAAGGCCCATCAGCCAGTGGCAGAATATAATGGAGAACGGGGTGCCCATGCAAAAGCCTGCGCCCGCGCGGAAAATTGCAAGGCTGCCGATGGAGACGATGAAAAAGATGAGTGATGCCATGTTCCACCCTGAGAGCAGCCTCGCGGTGCTTGAGTTTGCCGGGAAAAACCGCGAGCAGCTGCATCCTGATGACTTTGAGGCAATCATCCGCTCGGCGTTAGCCTTGAGGGCAACCCACCAGCGGTTTGATGCATTCAACAAGGCAGTGGGCATGGTTTTGGATGTGCAGGAAGATAAGTGGATTCCGCTGGCTGAAATGGCGGTGGAACTGAGAATAACAATGCACCCCCGCAAGGAGGAAGATCTTGAATTGCTATTCAAAATGAGGAAGATAGCCCGAAATGCAAGGCCGGAGGAGAGATTGCCGCTGATTGTAAGAATGATTGATAGCAGCATCGATTTGTGGCGTGCGGAAGGGATGCGGCTCATCAGATTGGCGCCCAAAGAACACCAGGCCGCGCTTTGGCGGAAAAGCGCTTACGCCATTAAAAATAGCACAATGGATGCGCCGGAATTCATGGATATGATGCGCCTGTTGCCCAAGAGGCTGAGAGGGGGGCTTATAGGCGATGCGATAGACAGCACCAAGGATGAGAAGCGCATCAGCCAGTATGCAATGCTCATCAGGATTGCGCCGAAGAAATCCAAAGCCATGCTGATTGACAAGGTTGCCAACGCGGGCGCGTATGATGCGGCGCTGAAAATTGTCAAGCGCGTAAGGGGGCTGGAAAATGACGGGGCATGGAAGGATGGCGCGAATCAGATAAAAAATACGATAATGGGCGGCGAGCAGGACAAGGTGCTGGAAAAGATCAGGCTCATTCCGCTGGTTGCAGAGAAGGACAGGGCGGAGCTTATTGAAATGGCGATAGACAAGGCGACAAAAAATGGGTGGGGATATGACTTATTTGCCAAGCTGGCATGGACTGCAAAATGCGTGGCGCCCAAGGACAAAACGAGAGTAATCAGGAAAATCCTCAGGCACGAGCTGGCGCAGGGGGCGCTTGATGTTAGAACAATAAAGAAAATGGTTGCGGAAGCAATGGAAAAGGACAGGGGCGGCTTGTGGAGGGCTTTTGCAAAGGCGGTGGAGAAATCCCTTCGCGACTATTTCCTGCCCACGCTTCTTGATGCGATTGACAAGATACCCTGTTTCCCAATCGAATACCGGGCTGGCCTTGTCAAGATTGCGCTTGACAATGCCATGGAGCTTGACTGGAGATCCGGTCCCAAAGGGATTGCCAAAAGGGCAGCCGAGCATATACGCCTGTGCGAAGATGGGAGGCAGGAGGAGCTCCGCGCGCTTTACAAGAGCGTGAAAGGAGGCATGGAGCCGAGAGAGTGGGAAATACCGCCAATGGGCAGTGGCAATGGCTGATCATGCGTAAGACGCTTATGGGCGCAGGGAAGGAAATGAACAGAAAGGGGCATATTTGACCCTGTTTTTATTCCTTTCGCAACAGAACAATGGCATGCATGCCTTTGGTGGGAGGCAGGAGGGCAAGCCTCGGGCAACAATCGCGCTTTTACCTAATTTTTTCCAGATGAAATTCAGGCGCAATGCTGTTTCCGAAGATGGCGGAGGCTTGCTTGCAGGCAAGCCGCGAGAATGGTTTGAGAAGCTGATGAGGGAGGAACCAGAGGTTGGGAAAAAAGGCGAGCCCCAGCCAAATGTCACCAGGGCGCGGCTGAGGCCAAGTGCATATGCAATGATGATGAAGGGCGACTTCCCTGCCCTCGAAGAAAAGGATTACAATATTCTCCATCCGGATGATTTGCAGACATTGGTTTGCACTTATTTGGCATTTTTTAGGTTGAGCGAGGCGGTTGTCGCATTAGGGGCAATCCGAGAACCTATCATAACCTTATCAGAAGAACAGCGCGCTCTTTTGGAAAAAGCAATCGCCAGCAATTACAACATTGTAAATGATTTTTTTGAGAAAAATGTGCTAGAGAGGTTTGCGCCGGGGGACAGGCAGGAGATATTGCGCCTTTTGATAGCAAACAAAAAGATGACATATGCGTTTCTTGCCGCCCATGAAAACGAGATATCAAAAGATGACTTTAGGAAAGTAATTTGGGATTTGGGGTGGTTTTCACGCACAAGCGAAGAGCTAGATAGCCTGAAACCTGAAAATAGGGGAAGCGTCCTTGAATATTTGATTGACAGGGAACAGATAACCTATTCACAGTTCATCGGCTATTCGCATGAGCTTGATCCGAATAAGTTCAATAAGGCTATAATTAGTCTGCTTGACCGGGATGAAATGTGGCTAGACGAGGCACTTGAGCAAGACCCAAGCAAGCTGGACAGGAAGGCGGTTGGCAGGGCAATTCTGAAGAAAGTGCGTGATGACAAGATGAAAATAGAAGTGGCTTTGGAAAAATACGGATATTGCCTCGGCAAAAGAGAGGTAGGCGACGAAATTGTGGAACATGTTTCTAAAAGGAAAGTGGGCGTTTATTATGCAATGCAGGCTTTTGCCGACGGCTGGATGGATGAAAGTCAGCTAAGAAATGCAATAATTCGAGCTCCTTATTCCAAAGAGAAGATTTCAACTGCCGAAGCGCTATTGAAATGCAGGTATTACAGCGAGAGCGAAAAAGTATTGGTATTGATGGAAATCAGGCTAGGGAATATGCCAACTGTAGCAGCGCTAAGACGGTCCAAAAGAATTGGCTTTGAAGAAATTAAGAAAGCCCTAGAGGAACACTATTTGGACACCAAGAAAGAAGAAAAAAACCATGATGATTTCATCGATAACTGGATAGCTGCTGGGAGATGGGTGGGCGGTGTGCTTGGAGGGGTTGGTTCGTTCATATTGGTAGGAATATTGGAAGGCTGGGAGAACACGGGAATTTTGGTTGCAGGAGCGGGGGCAATTAGTGGATTGGTTGCGGGGGCCATCATCAGCTGGTTGGCAGGGAAAATTGCAGTTCCACTCAGGGCGCGCCACAGGGCCAGGAAGGAAAGGAAAGATCTGGAAAAAGCCTGGCTGGACGGGCGGGAAAAAGAGACCCGTTCTTTAGCTGATTTATTTGTATCTATCGTATATTTTAGAGATACGCTGAAGAGTTCGTATGAACAAGGAAAACTGAAGAAGAGAGAAGTATTCATTAACAACCATGTATTTGAGAACAACCAGCAAGACAATCCAACAATAATTGAAGCTATCGGGCCCGAACCCATAATCAGTGAAGATATAAATATCGGACCAGGCAAGGAAACGTGAGAATCATCCGCTTTTTATCTCGGTCCCCGGCACTACAGAGGAGAGGATGCGCGCGACCCCGTCAGCCTTGTCCTTGTCCGCGCCTTTGAGCGCGACCGTGAATTTGCCCTTCGCGTCCTGCGAGATGTCGCCTGTCAGCCTGTTTGAGGAAAGGATCGCCTCTATTTTCTTCCTGTCATCCGTGATGACCTCGTGCACTTTTATGGAGTAGACCACGGACTCGCCTGCGAGGGGGTGGTTGAAGTCCACCATCACCCTGCCCGAGGTCACGCTTTTCACGCGCGCAAGCGCGTTGTCAAGGGACACCACCATGCCTGCAGAGGGGCGCACGTCCTGCTTCTTGAATTCCTTCTCGGGCATCATGCGCACCAGGTCGGGTTCGCGCTGCCCGAATGCCTTTTCCGGCTCTATCACAAAGTCCTCGCCCTTGCCTGGCTGGGACTGCAGTATCGCCTCTTCCATGCCGGCAATGATTGCGCCGCTGCCGAAAAGCGCGTGCTTGGGCCCGTAGATTGCGGAGGATTCCCAGATGCCTGCCTTTTTCGCCACCCCCTCGTCGGTGGTGTCGAACACCTGGCCAGTGGAGGCCAGCCTGCCGGTGTATTCCAGCTTCACCAGGTCGCCTTTTTTCGCGTTTGCCATGAAATTTCCAGGGAGTATAAAAACGGAACTGTTTTTTAAGCTAATGTACAGATTACCCCTGATGTGAGCATATGGACAAAAAGACATTGTATATCGCGATATTCGCCATAGGGGTGGTGGTGCTTTTCATCATCGAGCCTTTTGCCATGGGGATAATCAGCTCTGGCGGGAATGCGCCATCTGGCGGGAGCCAGGGCGAAAACGCCTCGCTGTCGGGCTTTGTCGGCAACGCGGTTGCGAACATCACCGTGGTGCGCTATGAGCCGTACGTCATTGTGGGCGGGAACTCTGATGGCGTGGAGGCGGTGAAGGACAGGCTTGTTTCTGAAGGCATTGCCACATACGCTGTTTGGAGCGGGGAGAGCATGGTGGTGAGCCTGAAAAGCTCAAAGGACGTGCCATACGCCGCAGGGGAGTTCGAGTCTGCAAACGCTTCCGCAATTGCCACCGCCTACCTTTCCACGGCAGACACCGTCACCGTGGTGGACGCGGCAGGCAGGATGGTGGTTGCAGAAGGCAACAGCATAAGCATGCAGATACGCCCGCTTTACGAGGAGGGCTCCACGCACGAGGCAAGCTTCGTGGCCAGGGTGGACGGCAGCCAGGTGACAGGCTTGGGCACGGTTTCCATACTGCCCATGGTTGTGAAAGGCATACAGGCCGAGGCGCAGCTCTCATCAGCGCCCCAGGCAAGCTACACCGCGAGGGTGGCGTGGAAGGACAGGGCGATTGCAAAGCCCATAGCCCTTGCCGCAGGCGCCGCCTACAGGGAAAGGTCGTTCGTATACGTGGAAAATGCAAGCAAGGAGGCGCTTGACATCGCAATCGCGGGCAACCCCTATGTCACAGGCACGCAGCCGGGCGTGATAAGCGTGCAAAACGGCTATGTGGACAGCGAAACGCTGGGGTTGGGCCTGTTCCAGAAGGGATACGCGGCCGTTTTCCCGCAGTCCATGGCCACGTTCGAAAACGCAAGCAACGCAAGCGCGCAGGCGCTTTACGATGAGCTTCGGGCGAACAACGTAAGCGCGGAACTGGCAATTGACTGGACAGCCAGGATAATGCTGCCGTCTGTGCTTGAGAAGGGCGGGAAGAGGTATGTGGGCCCCGCAGGGGGAATTGAGCTTCTTGTCGAGGGGAGCGGCGAGCCTGCGGCAAACGTCACAGCGATGAACGTGAGCGTGGACATCGAGTCCGCGGGAAGCAGGATAACGCGCGTGACAGCGGTAACCCCGGCATGAGTTAAATCTTTATAAAGTTCCGCTGGGTTTATGCCATCGCCTAAGGAAGAGGCATGGCGATAGAGGCAGAGCCCATGGCAGAGAAACCCAGCCCTACCGACGCGAGGACGTATTACCACCGCGGCAACACTCTTTACGAGAAGGGCGACTACGAGAAGGCGATAGAGGCCTACAACACCGCCATAATACTGAACCCGACTTTTTCCGAGGCATACTTCAACCGCGGGCTTTGCCACTACAACTTGAAGAACTTCGACAAGGGGATTGCGGACTATGCGAAGTCCGCCGAGCTTGACCCGAAGAACCCGGTCATCTACAACAACAGGGGGGACGCGTACTACAGGAAGCAGCAGTTCAACGAGGCGATAGAGGACTATGAGCGCGCGCTTGCATTGAACCCGAAGTACCTCAAGGCGTTCTACAACAGGGGCCTCGCATACGCGTGCCTGCAGGACTATGAGAAGGCGGTGGAGGACTTCACCGAGGTCATCAAGCTCAACAGCAGCTTCTCCGAGGCGTACCACATACGCGGGCTTGCGTACGACTACCTCAACCAGCTTGACAAGGCGATTGCCGACTACGACAAGGCAATCGAGCTCAACCCGCAGTTCACCGAGGCGGTCAACCACCGCGACATCGCAAAGGGAAAGCTCGCCGGGGGAGGGGGGACCCAGGCGATGGGAGGGGGCGACCCCAATGCGCAGAACCAGGGGATAAACGCCGCCAAGCTTCTCACCAAGCCCACAATGAAGTTTGACCAGGTTGCAGGCATGAAGAAGATGAAGGAGGAGATAAACGAGGCAATCGTCTATCCGCTCCTCAAGCCAGACCTTGCGAAGAAGTACGGCAAGCTTGCGGGCGGAGGCATCATGCTTTACGGCCCGCCAGGGTGCGGAAAGACCTTTATAATGAAGGCGGCTGCCGGCGAATGCCAGTCGAACTTCATAAACGCCAAGATATCCGACGTCGTGGACATGTATGTCGGCAACACCGAGAAGAACCTGCACAACATCTTCGAGACCGGGAGGAAAAGCACGCCGTGCATCATCTTCTTCGACGAAGTGGAGGCAATGGGAGGGAGGCGCGAGGACATGACGCAGTCCAACGCGCACATGAAGATGGCCGTGAACCAGCTGCTTTTCGAGATGGACGGCATCGAGTCGAACAACGCCAATGTGCTGGTGGTGGGCGCAACCAACGCGCCCTGGGACGTGGACCCTGCGCTCCGCAGGTCTGGAAGGTTCGGGAAGGCGATCATCATCCCCGAGCCGGACTTCACGTCGCGGCGGGATATCATCAGGCTCCATGTGAAGAAGGTGCCTGCTGCAAGCGGCATATGCTATTCAAGGCTGGCGCTGGCCACGGTGGGCTATGCTTCGGCGGACCTCAAGGCGGTGGTGGAGGAGGCGGCGGCGATACCTTGGAGGACGGCCTTCAAGACAGGCCACCAGCGCGCCGTCACCACCGAGGACTTCGTGACCGCCATAAAGAAGAAGAAATCCTCCCTGCCGCCGTGGTACGCGCAGGCCAAGAAGCAGATAGGCCAGCAGGAGGAGAAGACGGTGGTGGACGGCAAGGAGCACGTCAAGCTCACGGAGAGCAAGCTCGCGTCCGCCGAGAAGGAGGCGTTCAAGGAGCTGCTCGACATCATCAAGAGGAGGAACGAGATCTGGTACAAGGCATATGTCTGGGTGG
>JBAZTI010000024.1:0-16674 GCA_041662045.1 Candidatus Micrarchaeia archaeon
CGCTGCAAGTAGTGCTTTTTCCGCAATTGCCACGGTCTCATCCAGCTTTTTCTTTTCCCTAAACTCACATGTAAGGCGCATTGCCGGCTCGGTGCCGGACGGGCGCAGGAGAAGCCAGCCATCGGAAAAATCGTAGCGTAGCCCATCCACCACTGAAAGCTTTGCGCCTTCAAACTTGAGCGACTGCTGCAGCGCCGTCATAACTTTTTCCTTATTCTTTCCCTCGCACCTGTACTTGCGCCGCTCCATGGGGTAGGTGCGGACCGCATCTGAAAGCGCAGAGAGCTTCCCGCGCACGCAGAATATCTCGGTTAGGGCAAGCGCGGCAAGCAGCCCATCAGCGCAAGGCGTGGATGAGGGGAAAACATACTCCCCGCACGGCTCGCCTCCGAACACCGCGCGCGCTTCCTTCACTTGCCTTGCCACATGCAGGCTTCCCACGGGCGTTATGGCGAGCTTCCCGCCAGCCTTCTCCACCGTCTCCTTCACGCAAAGCGACGCTTCCACTGTGCTTACTATCGCGCCCTTTTTCTTCTTCAGGAAATGCGCGCAAAAAATGGAAAGCTGGGCATCAAGCCCAAGCACCCGTCCCAACTCGTCAATGCCTATGGCGCGGTCCCCGTCGCCGTCAAAAGCAACGCCGAAATCGCACTTTTTAGCAACAACCTGTTTAGCCGCTTTCCCCAGCGTCTCGCTTTTCGGCTCCAGGTCCCTTGCGAACTTTCCCGGTTCATCGCAGTAAAGCTCAATCACTTCGCAGCCTCCCGCGCGCAAGAGCGCAGGTGCCAAAAGCGAGGCTGCCGCGTTGCCTGCGTCCACTAAAACGCGCGGCTTCTTTCCCACAATGGCTTTCTTGTCCACTTGCGAAAGGAGGAATTGGATGTACTCTTTCTCATACTCCTTGTTTTCCTTCTGCCCTGCCTCGTTCCATTCCACCGCTTTCCAAGGCGCCGTGATAGTTCCCGCCTCATTTTCCCTGCCTTGCATGGCGGCTTCCACTGCCGCTTCCTGTTCGCGCGTGAATTCCATCCCGCACGAAAACAGCTTGATGCCATTGTACTCCGGCGGGTTGTGCGATGCCGTAACCATCGCCCCTGCGCACTTTTCGCGCGCGGTGGCATAGGCAAGGAGCGGGGTAGGGGCAAAGCCAATGTCAATGACGCTTGCTCCTGTAAGCATGGCGCCTGCGGCAAGCGCCTCGGAAAGCACCGGCGAGGTCTGCCGCGCATCGCGCGCAATGATGAATTTGCCGCCTTTTTCCGCAGCCGCATTGCCCACGCGCATGGCAAGCGCAGGGCTGACTGCCTTGCCATAAACGCCCCTGATGCCCGATGTGCCGAACAAGCCTGCCATGCTTTTGCTTGGGGCAAATAGCCTTTTAAACTCTTAATCTCACAGACCTCGATATGAGCGTGGACAGGCTATCTGTATCGGGCCCGCAGTCGGCTGCAGGCATAATGGGGATTTCCTCCAACACCAACCTTGGCGGGCTCAAGTTCAACCCGCGCGGCGTGGTGCTCTTCTCGGCAGTGTTCATACTCGTTGTCAAGATAATCGACACGCTCCTGCGCGGAAGCGTTTAAGGCGGAAAAAGCAAATTATTTTCTTCAGCGGCAGCATTATCTTTTTATCCAAACAGCCTCTTCGCCGCGCGCGCAGCCTTTGCGACATGCCTTTCATCGCACATCACGATGGCCTCAAGCCTGTGCGACTGCATGGCGACAAGCGCGGAAACCAATTCGCTTTCGCGCGCGAGGGGAAGCACTTTCCCGTTCTTTTTCTCAAGGAGTATGTGCGCGCGCGTGGAGAGGGCGGGGACGTCTACAAGAACGTGGAAGCCGCAGGCGTCGGTGAGCTCCTCCTCCGCCTTGCGCGCGGGCACGCGCATTTTTCCGGTCGGGATGGAATACGCCTTCTTGAACAGCCTGCGCTTCTTTATCCTGGCAGCGTACTCGTGCGCGCTCCTTGAGGCGCAAAGCGCATCCAATGCCTGCGAGTCGCCAAAGGAAAGGAAGTCGTCCTCCACAAGCGTTCCGTCCTCCAGTGCCAGCATTATTGCCTGCTGAAGCATGCGCGAGGCAATCCTGACTGTCTTGTGGAGGTAAACAGTGGAGAACATGGTGACGCGCGCGACCAGCAGGCTTTCCGCTGCCTCAAGCCCGCGCTCGCGGATAAGAAGCCCGTGCTTTCCAAGCGACACGCTGGTGCAAATCCTCTGCGTGTCGATGACGCCATAGGCAACGCCGGTGTAGTGCGAGTCGCGAAGCAAATAGTCCATCCTGTCAGCGCCTATGTCGGATGTTATCACGCTGCCAAGCGCAGTGTCGCACAAGCCTGCGATTTCGCGGGAAGAAAATTCCCCTGACAGCGCATCAGCCACTTCCCCGTGGAGCACCATGTGCGCCCCGACTTCCTCATGCGTGCCAAGCTTTCCCTTGAGCACGGCCTCTGACTCATGGGAAAATGCCACGTGCCCGATGTCATGCAAAAGCGCCGCCACCCGCACCTTTGCTATTTTCTCCTCGGGCAGGCCCATTTCGCGGCACATCCTGTCGGCAAGGAAAAGCGTGCCAATGGAGTGCTCGAAGCGCGTGTGGTTTGCGCCGGGGTAGACCAAGTAAGCGGTGGCAAGCTGGCGTATGCCGCGCAGCCTCTGCATCTGGCAGCTGTCAAGAAGCTTCTCTTCCGTGCTGGAAAGCGAAATCGTCCCGTGCAATGGGTCCCTTATCCTGAACATATTTCCACGTTCGCATCAGGCAAGCGCAAACTTGCCCTTGTTTTTCTCCAATAACTCCCCTTCCTCTGCCATGTGAAGGAGTATCGCAAGGCACGCCTCGGATGGGAGCCCAAGCACGCGCGCAAGCTCGTCGGCCGTCTTGTCCCCCTTCTCAAGCGAGGACATTATCTTTGGCTGGTGCTGCATTGCAAAGTCCTTCCTGATGAAATAGTACTTCCTGTCAAACGAGCGCAGCCCCGCGACCTCGCCCGCCTTTATCCTTTCCGCAACCGCGCCTGAAAGCTGCCGCGCGTCGCCTTCATTGTCAAGCACAAGGTACCCCTTGGAAAGGGGGTCGAACGACGGCTTTGCCGGCGCGGCTTTGCCTGCTGCTGAAGAGGAGGGCAACTGTCGCGGAATGGCGGATGATTGAGGCGCAGCCGTATCCAGGGGATGGGCTGCCGGGATATCCCGCGTCTGCCCGAATATGGCATCCGAGACATTGTACACCCCGTTCTCGTACTTGCCGCTCCGGAAGATGTTTACCACTTTTTTGTCAAGCAATGAGGCAAGAGTGGCCTTTTCCGCACCAGTCAGCGTCTTGTCAACATCGGAGGGCGTGCGCTTCTCGAACCTGATGGCAAGCAGCTTTTTCACAAGCTGCCGCTCAGGCTCGGAAAGCCCGGCTGAGGGGGCGTGCCCGCCAATCGCGCCTTTCACGGAAAGGAGGTAGATGCCGTCGCGGAGGGGGAAAACCTCAAGCGCCTGCGCGTTTGCAATCTCAAAAGGCAGGCTGCCAACAAGCTCCAAGCCTTCCTTTGTTTTCTGCGCTTTCACTTCCATGCAACCAACCGTTGGCGTATCATTTCCTGCCGCCATCATTCAGCGTATCAGTTTCTTCTGCACAACCTCGCCGCCAGGCGTTTTCTCGGAGAATATCTGCGCGCTAAACGAGCTTATCCTTGCCGAGGGAGACTGCCACATGTTCCTGGGCAATCCGGCCTTTTCGCACACCTGGCAGAGGAATTCCTCCTCGCCCCAGTTCCATTCCACAGGCACCTGCGGAAGGAGAAGCCCTGACGAATACCCGTAGTGGATGATGAGCCCGTCCCTGCCCACCTTTATCTTCTTCACGTACTCTTCCGGCCTTTTCACAGAAAGCTCCTCAGGCACTGAGAGCACGCTCACCTCTATTACAAGCTTGGGAAGCTCGGCTTTCTCCACAGGGGGAAAGCGCGGGTCCTCAAATGCCGCGGAAAGTGCGCAGTCGACAGTGGCAAGCGCCAGCTCCTTTATGGGAAGCGGATAGCCTATGCAGCCCCGAAGCTCGTGCGCGGGGTGCGTTTCCAGTGTCACGAACACGCCGCGCTTTTCGGAAAGTGCCCCATCGGCGCGTGCAGGCGACACCTTCTTGCCGCTTGCCAAATAGCCGTCTATGGCCTGCCGCGCAAGCGAAACAAGATATTGCCCAGAAGAAACCGGAACAGCTGCCATTCTCCCACCAAACTGATTTTGGCACCTAGGTTTAAAATGGCAAGCGCACGCGCGGCAGGCGCACCCTCCGCTTCCGCCCGGGCGCGAATTCCAGCCCAAAATCAATTCAGTCCTGCTCCTTGTGCTCGCCGCGCCTTCCGTATATCTTCTTCCTGCGCGGCGCTTCGCGGAAAAGGGGCGCGCGGTGCTCCTCGCTCCCGCCCCCATTGCCGCCGCCCCCCTGCGAGGACAGCCTCTGCTCGAAGCTGTCCCACTCGAAGTTCACGCGCAGGTGCCTTCCGGTCTCTATGTCGATGAGCACGTACTTCTGCTTCTTTATCTCGAAGTTGCGAAGCAGCAGGCCTCGGGCCTCCTCCAGCCTCATGGTATGCGCGCGCGAGCTTGTCACCAGGAAGCAAAGCTCGGCATCGGACTTCACCAACCTTCCAAACGACGACTTGAACTCGCTTATGTTGCCGAACTGGACCTCGAAGGCGGCGCAGCCGCTTTCCTTCCTCATGAAGTAGAGCCAGCACGGGGACTGCGCCTCAAGGTAGCCGAACTTGAATGCAATGGCAGAGTATTGCTCGGCAAGCGCGTCTATCAGCCTGCTTTGGGGCTTTTTGACGCGCACCACTTCGTCCACGAATTCCATGGGCACTACTTGCTCGCGTTAAGTTAAAAGCAATTGCCACCGCTGCGCGGTGTCCCCGGCGGCTGGCATGCCGCTTGCCTGCCGGTGCGCATGCGCCTACCAGGGCACTTTCTTCAGGCCAAGCCTGTTCGCCACCACATTCGCGCCCACGTGGACAAAATAGGTGAGCACGGCGAGGAAAAGCGCAGCTTCCGGCGTGAGAAGCCCGCGCGCAAGCGGAAAGGCGAAAACAAGCGCAAGCGCGAGGAAAAGCAGCTGGTCCATCGCAAGCGAGGGCTTGCCGCGCGAAAGGCCCTGCCTGCGCTTTATGAAGCTTCCAAGCAGGTCGCCAGCCATTGCCCCGCAGCCAAGCAGCAGGCCTGCAAGGACATATGTTGCCCCTATGCCAAGCCCTGCCGCGCCTCCTGCGGCAATGCCTGCCAAAGCCCCGCTGCCTGCAAGCGCCCCGCCTGCCGCGTTGCCGCCTGCAAGCGCGCTTCCGTAAATGTCCCAGGCTGTGCCTGGCAGGAGCATGCCCTCAAGTGCGCCCACGAAAACCCCGGCGGCCACGCCTGCGAAAAAGCCGCGCACTGTCTTGCCGTCCCCGAACAGCCTCTGGCCGTCCTTCCACTTCCTTCCGCCGTCAATCGGCGCGCCGCCCCCAAGCAGCACGGGTATGGAGTTTGCAAAATAGGCTGGAAGTATGAACAGCACAAGCTCCATTGCCCACACGGCGGCATCCATGGCGAGCATTTCCGCAAGGAAGTTTATTAATTCTCCAATCAAATACAGCGCGGGAGGGGAAAACATGGCAGGCAAAGCGCGCGAAACGGACTATCTGCTGGCTGCAGTGGGCGGGCTTTTCCTGCTGGCAATCATTGTGCTTGTGGCATTCTCGCTCTTGCCCTCCGATGAGTGCATAGGCGTGGTGGAGATAAGCGGCCCCTTAGTCACGACAGATATCCCGTCCTCGCTTTTCACGGACGAGCAGAAAGGCTCGCAGACCATAGCCTCGGAGCTTGAGGAGGCGGGAAGCAGGGATGACGTGCGCGCGGTCCTGCTGCTCATCGATTCGCCCGGAGGCTCTGTGATTGCAAGCCAGGAGGTGTATGCCTCGGTGCGCGCACTGAACAAGACATCGGTGGCATTCATACGCGAGATGGCGGCATCCGGCGGCTACTATGCAGCCGCAGGCACGGACTACATAGTGGCAAACCCGGACGCGCTCACAGGGAGCATCGGCGCGCGGGCGACGCTTGACGACTACAGCGGGCTTATGGGGAAGCTCGGCATAAACAGCACCACTTTCAAGACAGGCGACCTGAAGGACATGGGCTCCACTGCCCGCCCCATATCGGAAAAGGAGCAGGCAGTATGGCAGTCCATAGTGAACGAAAGCTTCCTCTCATTCCGTTCTGCCGTGGAGGAGGGGCGCGCAGGAAGGCTCGACCAGGCAGGGTTTGAGGAGGCCCTCGACGCGCGCATACTCACAGGGAGGCAGGCGAAAAGGATAGGCCTGCTAGCCGAGCTTGGCAACAGGGATGCGGCGATTGCGGCAGCGGCGCGCCTGTCCGGCATGGAAGTTGCGGAAGGCGAGTCGCCGAAGCTGTGCGGAATATCGTCCGGCGCAAGGCGCGGGACCCTCTTCGGCTCGCTTTCGGCCCAGGCGCTGCAGCTTTTCCTGCAAAGCGCAAGCGGCTTCCACGTCTCATACAGGTAAAAGGCGGCATGCCTGCGCGCCCGCCATTGCTGCATGCTGGCTGAAAAAAGGCGGCATGCCTGCGCGCCCATCATTGTTTCATTGCCAGTTGGGCGATACCCCGCCGCTTGCGGCGGGCCCAACTGGCAATATTTCGACCGAATGGCGATGATACCCCGCTGCTTGCAGCGGGGCGCCTTCGGTCGAATTCATGCGGACTGAAAAAATGGCAAAACAAAGCGCGCTTGCATCCCTCATTCCCATCGCCCTAGCGTGCGCGATAATCTTCGCGGCATACTCCTTCCTCCAGGCGCCATCCGCCGCCGCGCCGCAGGCAGGGGAAATCTCCCTCTCATTGCAGGGCGGCCCCATGGTGGACGGCAACACCGCGGCATTGCGCGCGGTGTCGGCGTGCGGCGATTTTAGCGTCTCGCTGGACAATGCATGGTTCGGGGACGGCGCGCCCACGCTTTTTGCGCCCTTCCTGCTGGAGGAGGGCAGCCACGCCTTTTTTGCAAAGGGGGATGGCTGCAATTCCACTCTTTCATTCACGGTGGCTGCGCGCGAGTGCCGGGGGAATGGGACATCGAAATGCGAAATCAACGGATGCCCGGGCAGCCGCGAGTGCGCAGGCGGAAGGTTCCTGGAATGCGCGCTTCCGAAAAGGGTATGCTCCCCCGGAGAGCGGGTGGGCTGCAGCATCGACGGCTGCTCGTTTGGCTATATGGCGTGCAACCAATGCGGCACAAGCTTCGGCAAGTGCCTGCCCCCTTCCCAAAAGGAGAATGCGTCGTGCGACGGCAATTCTTCGCAGCGCATCTGATTCATCAACGGGCGCGGGTGCGCGGAAGCTTGCTTGATTTGCTTTTTTCCGGGCTACTGCCTATTTCCTGCGGGGCTTCTGCTTCGCCTGGGGCTTTGCCGCAGCCTTCCTTGCAGGCGCTGCCCTCTCGGGGGCGCGCGGCTTTCGGGCAGGCACGGGCTCATCAATTGCAGCGTCAGCATCTTCGGGCGGCTGGCCCCTGCCGGCGCGCAGCTTGTTCCTTATGTCCTCAAGCTGGGCAAGCATGTTCTCCACTTCCTTCTCCTGCTCCGCCACCTCGCCTGCTATGCGCGCATTCTTCTCAAGCTCAGCAAGCTCGTCGTCCATGTCCCCGTTCATCACTGTCCTTTCGGAATCATAATCGGCAGGGGCCTCCTGCGTGCCAGATGCGCCCTCTTCCATGCGCGCAGCCCCGGTTGCCTCTTCCGGCACGGCCTCCTCGTGCTCCACGGGCGGGGCCGGCTCGCTTTCCTGCATGCGCCTCTTGCGGCTCTCCACCATGCGCCGCGTGGTGTCGTCCAAGTTCTGCTGGTGCTCGTCTTCGGTCCCGAATGTGAACTTCTGGGTGTAGCTCATGCCCGGGTCGCTTTTTGCCTGCTGCTCCGCAAGCGGCGGCGCAGGGCCGGACACGTCCTCCTCCTCGCGCCTGGCTGAGAGGAAATTGTAGATTATCAGCGCAACCACCGCGGCTGCAAAAATCCCTGCGAACAGCGGGAGCGCGCCCAGGACCGAAGGCAATATCCCTGCGTCGGCAGCGCTTGCCGCTGTCGCGGGCGCCTTTTCTTCCTCCGCATTCCTGTCGTATGCGATTGTGGATGCCATCTGGTAAAGCCTGTAGCCGTCAGCCGAGTAGGTGTAGCTCCCGCTGCGCGTTGCCGCCAGGCTCGCGGTCCCGCTGCTGTCGGTCCGCACTGACTGCCTGCTGCCGTCAGGATAGCCCACGACTATGCTTGCCCCTGAGATGGGCCTGCCTTCCAACGACTTGAGCGAAATGGTGAGCGTGCTGTTCAGCTGCACCCTGGATGGCGCGAAAAGCATCACGGTGCTTGGCGCCGCAATTGCCGCCGCGTCGGGAATCCTGCCTGCCGCAGCCTCGCTCACTGTCGCGCCGAACCTGTAGGTGACGTTCACAGTCTCTCCGCGCCTGATTTCGGGGAGCTCCCACACCGCCTGCCTCCCGTCGAACTGCGCAGGGCTTGGCGAGAATGAGATTGCCGCGCCTGCTGGCACATAGGACAGGCTCTCCCCGATGCTCACCATGCTCCTGTCAATGGCGCCGATGTTCCTCAGCGAGAGCGTGGCAAGCGTGAAAATGGCGCCTCCTTCTCCTGATTGCGTTGCGCCGCTGTTTGCGCAGACGTCGCTGATGCCAGCCCCGAGAAGCGGGCACTCGCCCGCATTGGCCTCATAAAGCGTGCGCGTCACCTCGAGCCAGCCGCCCGAGACATACGTCCTGGAATAGCTTTCCGCAAAAGGCATGGCTGCAAGGAGAAGGACGCCTACCAGAAATGCAAACGGTTTGATCATGGACACACCCCTGTGATATCACTTTCTGGTGCGTTCAGTATTTAAATCTTTGTACTTAATGGCTATTTGTGGTGTTAGGTGCCCGCCCTTCCCGGCGCTACCCCTCCATTTAAAATCCTTATTCGCCAAAGAAGGGACAGGTGCGACAATGAATTTTGGAAAGGCAATGTTCTTCGCTTTCACGCTCTCCTTGCTTGCAGGCTTTGCGTTTGCAGCGACAGACCCGACAAGCCAGCTCAAGGCCGCGCTTTCCGCGCTGTGCATCGGCCTTCGCGACATGGTGCCGGTTGCCGCCATGCTCATGATTCTCCTGGCATCAGTCATCTACGCCACGGGCCAGATGATGGGCGCCGAGACCCGCGCACGCGCGAACGTCTGGGCGACGTCCGCGCTCACCGGCGCCATAATCGGCATACTCATCTCGGTGATTGCGCCCTCTGTCCTCCAGATAATCGCGGGGCCGACCTCCCAGATAAATTGCTAGCGTTTACAACAACCACGGGTGCGCGAAAGCCGCATGGGCTTCAGCCTGCGGATGAAGCGCACCCGGTATGGCTTGCGGCTATTCGCCTAAAGCCCAATTCCGCAAGCCACCCTATTTGCGCGCAGCGCAAATGGGCCCCTTTTTGCCTGCAGGCAAAAAGTGGGCGGGCTTTAGCCCGTGGTTGTTGACCAAGCGAATTTAAACCTAGCCTGCTTTTTGTTTCCATGGAACCTGCATTAGCGGTAGGGATAAGCATCACTGTCATCATGCTCTCCGCGCTCATTTTCGACAGGCTCCGCCTTCCGCACATACTGGGCGTGCTCACCGCGGGGATACTCATAGGCCCCTACAGCCCGATTGCCGGCCTCAATCTCCTCGGGCTTGACTTCGGCAACATAATAATCACCGACCCCTCGCTCGTGGAGACGTTCGCGGTGATAGGCGCGGCGCTCATATTGTTCGGCATAGGGCTTGAGTTCTCGGTCATCAGGCTTTGGAAAATGGGCTGGTTCACGTTCCTTGCCGCTCTCCTGAAAATAGGCATAGTCTATTTCGCCGCGCACTTCTGCCTGGCTGCAATGGGCTTTGGCACGCAGGCAGCGGTGCTGGTTGCGGTGGCGCTTTCGTTCTCCTCCACCCCGATAATCATAAAGCTTTTGGAGGACTCGGGGAAGATAAAGCGCCCCGAGGTCAACTTCATAATCTCGGTCCTGGTCATCGAGGACCTGCTCGCCGTGTTTTTCCTCGGCCTCATCGCAAACCCCGTATCAGTGGGCGACTACTCGCTTGCGGTTGCGGTATTGCGCGTGGTGCTCACGTTCATATTCGCCTACTTCGTCCTTTCCAGGCTCATCGACAAGTTCCTCGACCTGTTCGCCCACTCCGACGAGCTCATCATACTCTCCACGGTGAGCCTGGTCCTTGTCCTCGGCTACCTCTCATCGGCAATCGGGCTTTCCTTTTCTGTAGGGGCATTCCTTGCCGGAAGCACCATCGCAGGTTCGCCGCACTCGCGGAAAATCGAGGAGAGGATACGGCCTTTCAACTCGCTTTTCGCGTCGTTCTTCTTCTTCTCCATAGGCCTCATGGTCAACATATCCGGCGTGATGTCCAACCTCCCGCTGCTCTTCGTCTTCCTCGCCATCGGCATCTTCGTGCGCTTTGCGGCATCCGGCTTTTCCTCCTACATGGCGGGCTTTTCCGGCAGGAACGCCTGCTTCTGCGCCGCTGTCTTCCTTTCCATGTCCGAGCTTTCGCTCCTTCTCATAAGCCAGGGCGCATCCTCGGGCATATTGCACAAGGATTTCCTGGGCAGCTTCGCATTCGCCATAATCGGCACCTCGTTCCTCTCGGCCTGGCTCATAAACCGCGAGAACGAGGTGTACAATGCGCTGCAGTCCGCGGTGCCCCAGATGGTGATAAAGAACCTGCGCATGCTGCGCTCCACCGCGCTTGGCATGCGCCGGGCGGTGTCCGAGTCCTCCCGCTACTACAGGGTGGTGGAGAAATTGCCGACAATCGCGCACCACACCGACCAGTTCTCGGTGCGCGAGCAGCTGGTGCTCACGTCCAAGAACGCGGTGCTCCTGGGCATCGCATCATTGGTGTGCTATTCGGGGATATTCTTCGCGCAGACTCCGGAATGGCATTTCCTCGACCCGTTCTTCGTCTACTTCTTCGCGGTGTTCTTCGTGTCCTCCGCGCTTTTCCTGGTCAACGTGAAATCCGCGCAGGTGTCGCTCCTGAAGATGATTGCGCGCTCAAGCAACGGCGCGCGCTATGTTGCAATAGGCCACTTTGTCTCCATGGCAATCTTCTTCTTCCTGTGCGCAGCGTATTTCTGGGCATATTCGCTCGCGCCCGCATCGCTGTCCGTCATACTCGTGCTCCCATCGCTCGCCTTTGCGCTCCGGAGCATGGTTTCCACCTTCAAGGCGGTCGCGTCAGGAGGCGGGCTGCTGTAGGGCTAGCGCCACCGGAAGCACCGGCATGCTGCCCTACGCATATTTTTAAGCCGTTTTTTCGTTAATTTTTGCTATGAACAGCTCACCTCGGCATGTGCAACCATTAAATATCCAGCATAGCATTGAATGTACATTGGGTGAGCATATGAATGTCAATTTGGGCGAATACTACCAGGCGATAATCGGCAAGGCGATACAGAAAGGGCTTGCCGGCAACCAGACCGAAGTGATACGCCAGGCGCTGCTTGATTACGGGCGCAAGCTTGACGACGAGGAGAAGATGCTTGTCGAGCGCGCAGTGCGCGGCGAATTGGAAAAGATGAAGGGCAAGAAATGGACAACGCACGCGCAGCTGAAAAAGGAACTGGGTTTTTGAATGGAAATCGACTGGTCGGACGAGTCAAAAGCGGACATGAAGGCATTCGAAAGGAAGCTTCAGGGATTCTTCCTCTCCCACTCAGAAAAACTCGCGCGCATGCCTCCCCGGCGGCATATGCAGCACTGGCTTCCCTGGAACGTGGAAGACGTGACAAAGCAGGCGCGCCTTGTCTACCTGGCGGACGGCGATATCCTGCGCGTCATCCGCTGCTTTGCCACGCACAAGGAATATGAAAGATGGTACCAGTCGTACCGCTGAGGCTCGCGCTGCCTAAAAAAAGAAAAACCAAAAGAAGAAACCAAAAGCAAAAACTACTGCTTCTGCGGCCCGAGCTGAATCTTCGGCGGCACGATGGGCGGGGACAGGTTCACCGGGCGCGCGACGAACACGCCGTTCGTCCCGCACGCGTAGTTGATTGCGTTGAGTATGACTTCGGCGAACGCATCCGGCAGCTTCTTCTCCTTCTCCCACCTTGCCATGATGTCTTTGGTGAGCTTGGCATCCTCGCGCGAGGTGATGGTGCCCTTCATGTTGATTTCGCCCACGCCTTCGGTGTACATCACCGAGTAGTTGAAGGAAATCGCCACTTCATCCCTGACAAGCGCCACGGCGTCCAGCCCGATGTTGACATTCAGGCCCGTCATGTCCTCGTCCTTGTCGCGCCTTGCCTCGACCTTGACTATCTTTATACCGGTTATCATATCTACACACCTCTAACGGCATTCAATCGATAATATCTAAATAAAAAGCCTTATGCCTGCCCTCAGATGCGCAGCTCCTGCCCGACGCGCAGCGCCACGCCCTTGGTTATCCCGCCCAAATCCGTCACGAACTCGTTGGGGTCCTGGCTTATCTTGTCATAAGTGTTGTAATGCATGGGCACGGCCGCCTTGGGGCGCATCTCCTTTACGATGCTGTTCGCCGCGAAAGGGTCCATCACGCTCCCGCCGCCAATGGGCACGAGCGCCACGTCGCACTTTATCCTTGCCATGTCCGTAAAGCTGTAGGTGTCGCCTGCGTGGTAAACGGAAAGCCCGTCCCCTTTCACGACAAAGCCGACAGGGTATGCGGACTGCGGGTGGATGGCCTTCTGTACCTCCACCTCCACGCCTTTCATGTTGAACTTGTCGCCCGTCCTGACATCCACCTTGAACCTGTCGGAGACGTCTATCTTTGAAAGCGCAGGGCGGGAAGACACCACGCTCGAGTAGCACCTATCAGAGATTTCCTTAACGGTAGCAGGCTCGCAGTTCCCGGGCTCCTCGTTTGAGAGGAATATCATGTCGCACTCGCGGACCGCGTGCGCATCCAACGAGCTTTTGATGAGCCTGCGGTTCCCGCCTATGGTGTCGGAAACGACCGGGTTGAACAGCATGACCGCGTTCCCCAGCACCACGCGGAAGGAGGAGTGGCCAAGATAGGTAATGGATCTCATAACCCCTGATTTGCCTCCTCATGTTTAAATAATATGCACCCCTAACTCCAGCCATGGGCAATTCCTGCGCCGTCAAGGCGGCAATCATCATGGCCTTCGGGCTCCTGCTAGCCGCCGGCATGCCCCATGCCGACTTTTCCATGAAGTCGCTTTCGGTCTTTGTCAACATCAACCTTGACGGGAGCGCGAACATAGACGAGCAGCTCGAGATGGTGATAAACGGCTCGTCCTCCCGCGACCTTTACGATGCGACCCGCGCGACCTACTCTGACCTCACCACCTGGAAGAACCGCACGGGCCTGCCCGAGATGCGCCACCATGTCACGCGCGCAAAGACCGAGGTCACCGAGCTTCGGATAATCCCGCAGGCCATAGAGCGGTGCAACTCGTTTCTGGGCACCTGCTATGCGACCGTGGTGATAGACTACAAGATACCTGCAGGGCAAAACGGCTCGGGGCTCATCCAGGTCGACCGCTACAAGCCGCGCACATTGCGCTATTCGCTCAAGCAGGATGCGCTAAGCTTCGAGCAGACCGAGACCGGTGACCTTATACTGCCGACAGGCACCGTGATTTCCATCGCCATCCCCGCAAACGCGGAGAAGATATTCTTCTCAACCGTGCCCACCAACCTGGCGGGCGAGCCCGAGGAGGACTTCAAGTACGACTCGACGTCAAACACGCGCTACTACATCGGCGGCAAGCGCATCTTCAAGTGGTCGGGGAACGCGCTTTCAAAGTTCCAGTTCACCTATGAGGTGGAGCTGCCCCTTGAGACCGAGGTGGTGGACTTCTTCGTGGGGAGCCAGAACACGGTGTCCGACCTTGTTTTCGGGCCGCAGGGCTTTGCCGCGCTTTTCATCGCCCTCACCGCAGCCGCCTCGTTCTATTACGTGAACAAAGTGAACAACCAGGGATGAAATGCTCCACCAAATCGAGGCCAAAATGCTGTCTGCACTGGCAGGGCGGATGTCAGCCGAGGCGCTTTCGCAGAAGTCAGGCGTGCCGCTCTCATCTGTGCTCTCCTTTTCGCAAAGCCTGAAGGAAAAAGGGTACATCTCAATCGAGCAGGCCGAGGAGAGGCGCGTTGCCCTCACAAGCGAGGGCCAGGGCTATGCGGCAAAAGGCCTCCCTGAGCAGTCTGTGCACCGCGCTGCGCAGTCGGGCGCATTCATCACGGCGCTCTCGCCAATCGAGCGGACAGTGGGGCTTCCCTGGGCAAGCAGGAACGGATGGGTGAAAATAGAGGGCGGCAGGCTCGCGTCGCTTTGCAGCACCGAGCCTTATTTCCTGCAGGAGGCGCTTTCGAGAATCTCCCGCCATGAAAATGTGGACAATGACGCGCTTTCCATCCTTCTCAAGCGCAGGCTGGCGGTGCAAACCGTGACGAAGACGACCTTCATGGAGCCCTCTGCAATGCAGCCTGAAGAAATCCCTGCCACCAGTCAGGTTTCATCTGCCCCGCCAGCTCCGCCGGAGATAAACTCACTCACGCGCGAAATGCTCCTTTCAGGGAGCTTCAAGGGCGCCAGCTTCCGCCCGTACGACGTCACCGCTCCGGCCGAAATCCCCTCGCCTGCAAAAAGGCATGCCATTTCGCGCCTGAAGGGGAAAATCTCGCGCATCTTCACCGACATGGGCTTTGAGGAAATGGAGGGCGGCGAGGCGCAGTCCGCCTTCTGGAACTTTGACGCGCTTTTCCAGCCCCAGGACCACCCTGCGCGCGAGCTTGCTGACACTTTTTACCTGAAGGAAAGCCTTGCGCTTCCTTCCGACGCCGAGCTGGTATCGCGCATCAAAAAAGTGCACGAGAAATGCTGGGGCGGGGCATGGAGCGAGGAAGTTGCGAAAAAAGGGGTGCTGCGCACTCACACGACAGCGGTTTCCGCAAGCTACCTTTACAACGAGTGCAGGGGCACCCGCGCTGCCAAGAAATACTTCTCGCTTGGCAAGGTGTACCGAAACGAGGCGACGGACTACAAGCACCTGGCGGAGTTTTTCCAGGTGGAGGGCATTGTGGTGTGGGAAGGCGCCACTTTCCGCGACCTGCTTGGCTTGCTGCGCGAGTTCTACAGGAAGCTGGGCTTTGACAAGATACGCTTCCAGCCCTCCTATTTCCCCTACACCGAGCCCTCGCTTGAGATTTCGGTGTTTTTCGAGAAAAAGTCTCAGTGGCTTGAGCTTGGCGGCGCAGGCATTTTCCGCCCCGAGGTGTCCATCCCGCTTTGCGACCGCTACCCTGTCCTTGCCTGGGGCTTGTCGCTTGAGCGCCCGCTCATGCTTTTGAGCGAAATGGACGACATACGCGACTTCTACAAGGGCAATGCAGGGTGGCTGAGAAAACAGAAGGTGCAGTGACGCCGCACTCGGGCAAGGGTGCCTGAATAAAGTGAAGCCAAACGCGCAAGCGCCGGCTTAAGGAATCATGGACGCGGGCGCTTTCTGCAATAGTTATATACTTCCCCTCCGTTTTTCCTGCATGGCGACCCCATTTGCGGCATTTGCGCTTGCATACCTCATGTCAGTCGCATTCACTGACGAGCTTGCGCTCAACGTTTCCTATATCGAGAGGCTGGTCACCTACCAGCAGAACACGGGCTTCACCGAGCTTATCCCCGGCGCGCTTTACAACGGCTCGATTACCGCCAACTGGGCGGTCCCGCCATCCGCGCTTTCCGGCATTGGCTCGGATTCCCTGGTCGTAAAGGTGTCTGCCACCGTGCCTGAAAACTCCAGCGTGTTTTTCCCGGTGGGCGGCGGGCAGGCAAAGGAAACCGCGGTGTACCTCGAGTGCAAGATAGCGGCGGGCGAGTGCGCGAACGGCTCAACCCTGTCCGCCAGCATCCCCCTCGCCGCATCGGCAAAGCCCGATGCCGCAAGCGGCGCAAAAATATCGCTGCGCTCGGAAATCGTCCCCTCCATGCCCACATCCTACTCCGCCGCGCTTTCGGACGCAGGCACGATTTTCGACTCGCTGAAAAAATTGTTCCTGCAGAATGCGTCTGGCAATGCAAGCGCGCAAGCCAACTCTTCCGCTCCAGGCAAGCTGGACTTTGGCAACCTCAGCTTCTCCATCGGCACTGCGGGCAATTCCTCGCAGAACGGCAGCGGGAACTTCCTGGACTCGCTGAAGCCTGTTGGCGACTCGCAGGACCCGCTCGTGTTTCTGCGCGAGAACCCGCTCATCTCCATACTCGCGCTAATCATCGTGATTGTGATAACTGGAGCCTATCTTCTGAATTCGAAGGACTGACGTGCAGAAGCCAGCGCGCATCTCTCCGGCTGCAAGAGCCGGCGCGTGCACTTACTTCTCAAACACCCTCTCGTCGCTCCTCAGCTTAAGCGCGAAGAAAAGCGTGATTGCGCCAAGGAGCAGGAACGCGCCTTGCAGGGATGCATCTGCCACAAAGCCAACAATGGGATAAAGTGCCGCTACCACCACCCGCTCGGATGCGCTGATTGCGGAAAGCACGGTTGCCCGCTCGCTGCTTCTTATCTGGAAATTCAGGTAATGCTCAAACACCGGCTGGCGTATGGTGC
>JBAZTI010000025.1:0-16289 GCA_041662045.1 Candidatus Micrarchaeia archaeon
ACGCAATGCGCCCTGCTTTTTTTGTGCCCATTTCTTCCGCCTTCAGGAAATCCTCGCAAGCGAGGAGACGTCTATCTCGCTCCCTATCATGTGCGCGAATGCCCGGATGAACGACAGCGTGATTATGAGATTGAGGATGGAGAGGAAAAGCACGCGCACCAGCACGAAGTATGCCATGTCTTTCATCTGCATGTATTCCGTCAGCTGGTCCCCATACTCCCTGAACTGATTGAGCGAGGTGGAAACTTCGGTTTCCATGGGGTCGCAGGCGCCTTCAGACAGGGAGGGGAGGACCGGCGGGCCTGGCGGCACGCCGCCATGCAGCAGGTTGTCCGTGGCAAGTATGACCGCGGGATAAACAGTGTAGAAGCCAAAGCCTATTGCGATGAGCGCGCCGCCTGCCGCACGGCTTGCCTTGAAGCAGCGGAACAGGAGCCCGAGAGGGATGAGCACTGAAAAGCCGTATGCGCGCGCAAGCGACAGGAGGTAGTCCTGCGCATAGGTGTCCGAGAGCGCCACCGTGGTGGTGAATGCCGCGGCTGTGAGGCTTCCGCGGTAGGCGTTGTACGGGCTGCAGTTGGAGATTGTGAAGCCCACGCCCAGGAAGTTGCAGAACACTCCCTTGGACGCCTCCCTTCCAAGGGCGATGCTCACGCCCTGCATGTTGGAAAGCGCCCCTGCCGTCCCGGTTTTCAGGGATGCAAGCGTGCCCTGCGCGGCGTCCATTGCGCTTTCTATGGTCTCCCCGGTCGCCCCTGCGCCCTTGAGCACTGCGACGACATACTCGTCCACCGCAAGCTGGGTGCCGACCAGCGTGAGCGCAATCGCGCCGGTTGCGATTATCTGGAGAAGCTCGTCCTGGAGGATGGCGCGCAGCGACGGCGCGTTGAAGGCATAGCTTGCCATGTAGGCGACCGCCACCACTGCCACGGGTATGAGGAGGGCGAGCCAGTAATATGCGTAGTCCGGGGCGGCTGCATGGAGCAGGTTGGAATATGCTGCAAGGGCAATGCTGGCAAAAAGCACCAGGCGCAGCGCCTTGCTTTGCATGCCCTGTTTTTCCTTCATATTATCCTTCCAAGCCCGGGTATTTCTATGTCGCCGCCAAGGATTGGCGAAAGCACGCGTATGAACGCCACCACAATCACTATGCAGAACAGCGGCAGCACGACCGCAGGGATGAAGAGCGTGCCCACGTTGCGCGCGCCCATCCCCTCCTCGCTCGTCGTTGCCCCAGGCAGGCTCTTTGCAAAGTCATCAGGCGCGATGTTGACAGGCCCTGCAAGCGCCTCGTCGCTGCAGATGTCCGAGCAGTCCGTCCTTATCGCAGGGTAGAACGAGCAGTCGTAGTCGCAGTCAAAGCAGCCCTCGCACGCCTTGTCAGGCGGGTTGTCAAACCTGCACTGGTCAATGCAGCCTATGGCATTGGGGTCCGAGGCAAGCGCGCATGACGGGTATTCGAGGCAGCCTTCCATGCTGGAGAAGAGGTCGCTTTGGCGCCTGCAAAGCGCAGGGCAGTCCTTGCACGACTGGCCGGTGGTTTCAGGATAGGCAAGGCACAGCAGGTTGTCAGGCGCAAGCGGGCGGGGCTCTATCCTGCAGTCCACCGGGCAGCTGGAAATCGAGCAGTCTACGTAAGTGTCGCCGCCAGGGTTGTTTCCCAGCCCGCAGCTTCCAGTGTAGCCGTCCAGCCTGCACTGCTCAGGGCATTGGAGGCAGCTGTCCGGGTTGTCATAGGGGATTTCGCGGTTGGCTATCGGAATGAGGCTCTCGGTGCGCATCCAAGCGCAGCCGCTGGTTCCGGAACAGGTCGCAGGGTTGCTGATGGCAGTGCACGCGATTTTCTCGCAATACTGCTTGTCGCTGTTCCAGTTGCAGCCTGCTTCGTCTGCGCCGTTGCAGGCAGAGGGGGAGGTGAAAAGCGAGCAGGTGGAGCCCTGGCAGGAAGCGCCTCCGTTGCCCACGTATTCACCGCACACTGGCCAGGTCTGCGGCACGCTTACAAAGCACTGGGATGGCAGGTCTGCGCAAAGGTCAACGCATTCTGGGTCGCGGTAGCTTCCAAGCCCGTTCACCCTGCACCCGTATGGGCAGCCCGTGACCGTGGCGTCGCCACAGGCAGGATCGTCCTCCTCGTTGGGAAGGTCGACGTAATCGTCTGCCGCGCAGTCCCCGCCGCATACGTCGGCTTCGCAGTTGTACTGGGGCTGCAGCTGCGGGCGGGTGATGGTGACTGTGCATTCAGGCTCGCCCGGCGGAGCTTCGATGGAGACGGATGCGCTTTCCAGGGTAAAGCTTCCAAGCCCGCCTTCGTCTGTTGCAAAGCAGGAAATCGTCCAGGACTGGCCGATTTCAAGCTCTGCGCTCGGGACAGTATCCACCACCAGCTCCACGCCTTGGAGCGAGAGCGCAGTTGTCCCTGCGCTTCCGTATAGCTCCCCGTTGAGCCTCCATTGGTACTCGTAGGTCACATAGTCGCCGGAATTCGGGTCTGTTGCCATGCAGTTGCCCATCAGGTCTGCATTGGGATATGCCGGAATCGGGGAGACATATGCCAGCGCCATTTCAGGCGGCCCAGGGATTTCCTCAAGCCATATCGTGCCTTCGTACTTGCCAGCCCCGGAAGCCATGGTTTTGCCCTTGGCTGACTGGAACACTGCGCTCCCGTCCGCAGGCGAGAACTGGTTGTAGCACACCGGGTTGCAGTCCAGGCACCCCTCCGGGCCTATCTTCAGGTAGCGCACGCTGAAGCGCGCAGGCTCAGGGCAGTGGCGGCAAAGCGAGGCGTCGGGGTCTGATGCGTCCAATGTGCGGCAGAGAAGCGGGGTGCCGTCCATCCTGCAGGACGCGTCGCAGGCAGGTGGCGAGCCTGTTGTGGAGCAGTCCATGCCCTCCACCTGGGCAGGGTCGCACACGGCCGGGACGTCATCTTCGTCTCTCTCCACGTTGGAGTACCCCGCGCCTTCCCCGTTTGTTGCAAACACGCCTGTGAAATCGTCCCGCCTGCAGTAGTCTGGGCATTGCAGGCAAAGCATGGGCACCTCGTTGTTGACAGGGTAGGCTGCGCATTCCGCAGGCAGCTCGGCAGCGTCCCATGCCTCCACCATGCATTCGGGGTGCGCGCTGCACGCGCCGCATGCCGCCTCTATTTCCGGGGTGGAGCTGCAGAATTCCGCGAAGTTTGGCGGGTCGATGTCGTATGTGGAGACCCATCCCGGATAGGCTTCGTCATCGAAAAGCTGGAGCACCCTGCACTGCGCAGGGCAGATTGTCCGGCTGCCCGTGTCAGGGTTCTTGTACGAGCAAATGGAGTCGCAGGTGTCGTCCGTGCCTATGGTGGTGATATAGGAGCACTGGAACGGGCAGGCAAGGTCGGCTTCTATGCCATCGCACGCTTCATCGTCATAGATGGGCGTGTAGACGTCGTTCCCGTCCGCATCCGCCTCCTTCTTGAGGAACCTGCACCAGTGGGGGTATTTGCCGCAGCCCTCGCAGCTTATGGACAGGTCGGCCTCGATCACCCCGCCTTCCTCGTCGCTGAAGCACTTGTTCTCAAGCGGAATCTGGGTGCGGCAGCTCAGGGGGCACTTGCCTGCGCAGGCAGGGTCGGTCTGGCAGGTGAGCCGCTGGCGCACTATCTTGCAGCCGGAGTTGCACTCCGAGCATTTTTCGATGTCGCAGCCAGGCATGCCTGATGGGAACGGCACATCCCTGCAGTAGTCCGGGCAGTCAGGGCAGGCGTTTGCGGCAGGGATGTTGATGCTTGAAAGGTCGCGGCATGCCACAAGCCCGGGGAATGCGCCCCCCGGCCCCCCGCTGTCCCAGTTGTTCTTGGTGATGCCTGCGCGCATTATGGACTGCGTGGTGGAGAACTGCACAAGCCCGCCGGTTGCAGGGTCTGTGAAAAACGCCACGGGATAGGTGCCTGTGCACTCGGCAGGGCAGAGGGGGTCTGCGACGCCAAGCGTCCTCTCGCCATACACCGTGACATTTAAGGTGTACCAGGCGAATGCGAATGTGAGGGGGTAGATAAGGAAAAGCGAGATGGCTATCGCAAGCAGGAGGCCGCCGAGCTTCCTTGTGAAGAAGAAGGTGCGCAGCACCACGCCAAGCAGGATGAGCATGGGCGCGATGCCGAAAGTCACCACGTCCACAAAATATTTCTGCGCATAGAGGCTGGAGAGCATCTTCCCGGCCTGGGTGAAAAGCGCGCCGTGGCGCTCGGCCACGAGCGAGTCGCCTGCGTTGAAGCGCACTGAAATGCCTGCGAAGAGGAGGTATATCTTGTTCAGGTTGAGGTTGTAGCCGAGGCTTGCGCGCTTTGCGACCTTGATGGACTCGCCAAGCTCGTTCCTGGCATATTCGTTTCCGGTGTCCTGCAATGTGGAGAGGTAGAATTTGGCCGAGGTGACATAGCAGGGCTCGCCCGAGACGCAGGTGATGGGAAGGTCGGCGCCCTCTATTGAAAGCCTTGCCATTTCGTCAAAGAACGTCACGAGCGCGACGAGCGAGACGATGAGAAGCGCGGAAATCACGGCCTGGCGTATCTCGGTGTTGGCAAACGCCTTTATCTCCGGGAGGTTGAACGCCGTGCCCATCATCGCGGCAAGCGCTATTATGGAGCACACTATGGCGACGCCTATCAGCCCCATTGCCTTCCAGTCCGAGAACCAGCCAGCCTTGTAGAATGCTGATGACGAGCCCACCACGGCGCCGCCAGTGCCCGACTCCTGCTCCCCTATGGCCTCCTGCGGGCTGCCAGGAAGCCCGGGCTCGGTAACTGCAGGCGGAGGGGCAACATACTCGGCAGGTATTGTGGAGCACATGCCTGGCCGCTGGGTGCACTTGCCGGCGGCTGTGTCGCAGACAAGGCATTTTGCGCACTGGGCATCGCTGCTGCAGCTTTCGCCATATCCCTGCGCACCGTTGTTTGTGCCGCACGAGCCGGTGCCCGTGAACGTGAAGGTGCAGCCCATCTGGCTGCAGGCAATCTGGTTGTCGTTGTATTCGGCGCAGTGCACGGTGGCAAAGCCGCCTAGCGACGTGCAGGAGTATTCATCGCCCACAAAATCCTCAGACCACTCGCATTTCGGGAACAGGCCGCAGCAGCCCTGGTTTTCCAGCTTGTTGCATCCTATCTGGTGGGTATCTCCGCTGCATGTGCCCGAGCCAGGGACAACTGAGCCGCATTCTGCTGCGCCCAGGGGGGATGCCAGGGCGGCAAGCATGACGGCGCATGCCAGCAAGAGGAACAAGGGGCTTGGTTTTTTCACGGATGCCATGTCATCACACCGCTATTGCGCGCAGCGCCTTTGCCATCGCCATTATGCAGCTCACCGCAACCACTATCGCGATATTCGGCAGGAAGATTGCCTGCGGGATGGTGGAGCCTATCCTATAAAACGTGGAGTCCTTGATGTTGGGCAGGGGGAAGATGCTGTTGTCAAGCCCGTAGGAATGGAACTTCTGGAGCGTGGGGTCGGTGGTGTAGGGGGTGGGGACGTTTGCGATGTTCTGCGCGAACACCTGCCCGCTCACCGCGTAAATCGTGGGCACGACTATGTAAAGCCCGAAGAAAAGCGCGAGCAGCATGTTGCCGAACTCGCGGGAGAACGGGATGAGCCTAAGCACGAATGCGAACGGGAGGAGCACGCTTGCGCCCATCCATGCAATCCCCTGGAGCACGTATTTCTGGGCGTTGAGGCTGGCGACGATAGGGAGGTACAGGTCGATGAGGTATTCGCGGTGCGCAGAGTGCGCCTTGCGGTTCCCCCTCATTGCAACGCCGTCGCCCCAGAATGGCGTGAGGCCGGTGTAGAGGTACTTGGTGGCGTCGAGCTGGTTGTCTATGCTGTCGGAGGTCAGGGTGCGCAGCACGTTGAGGCCGTTGGAGGAGATGAGCCCGTCGAGGTACTGCTGCGACGCGGTTATCGGGCTGCCTCCTGAGTAGCTTTGGGCGATGGAGCAGGACGCAGTGAAGAACACCAGCACGCCCACGAAGAGGAGGAGGGATATCACCAGGTTGAACGCCTCGTCCTTGGCCCACACGCCAAGGTGCGCGTCCTCCCTGAGCTTGGAGTACATGTAGGCAAGCCCTATGGAAAAGGAGACTATGGCAAACGCGATTGCGATGAACGAGAGCCCGTCGGATGTGAAGCTGTCCACCCCGCAGACTTCCATGTAGGTCTTGGGGGCGGTGGGCGGGGCTGCGGAAAGGGCCGTAAAGGCAAGCGCCAGAAGCGCGAGTGCAAACCTTGCTTTTATTGCCATCAAACCAGCTTGGAAAGCCCGTAGAGCTGCGCCTCGCCCCCGAATGCCGCCGCAAGCGCGCGCAAAAGCGAGAGCGAGATTATTATCGGTATGAGGAAGGCGACAAGCGAGAGCACGGAAAACTTCGCCACCGCGGGAAGCGCGAACTGCTGCAGGGGATCGTAATAGTTCTCCATCAGCTTGTCCAGGGTGGTGTCCAGCTCCATGGTGATGAAAACCGTGGTGTAGATTATGAAGGGGAATATCGCCTTGAGCAGCCCGAAGACATACGAAATCGTCTGGTACATGCCTATCATGCAGCTTATGAACCCTGGCCCGGACAGGGCGCATATCGGCGTGGCGACTATCACCCACCAGCCGATTTCGCCGCCCAGGAAGGGGAGCGGGCTTTGCACGAAATACTGCTGGACCGGGTTGCACACTATCTCGGCGGATGGCGGGTTTTTCGCAGGCTCCACCTCGACTTTGGCAATGTCGGACAGCAGGTCCTGGGAGAACGTGCCATACACCTCCCTTGAAAGAAGTATTGCGGAGGGGTAGATGACCACGGCGGCAATGGTGGCGGCAAGGAGCGTCCCGCCGAGCTTGCGCGTGAAGGAGAACGAGCGCAGGAAAATGCCGACGGGAAGCATGACTATCGAGGCAGAGCCGAAAAATTTCAGGAACGCCGCCTGGGAGGCTGCAAGCAGCATGAAGTTCGCAACCGAGTCAAGCGCCTGGCCAACTTCGCCCACAAGCGGGGACATGCCGGATGCCGGCGAGGAAGAATAGCTCACCGTGGCATAGCCGAACGGGTCTGCCATCCCCGCAGTATAGGAGTATGATGCGACCTTTGCGATGTTGAAGTATGCGACTGCGAGCTTGGTGTAAAGCGCCTTCCCATCCCCGTAAAGCCGGTACATGAACGCCTGCGCTGAGGAAATGACGTCGGTGGACCCGTCCTCGCCCGACAGGAAAGCGGATGCGCCGTTCACGCTTGCGATGAGCGCCACGCAGAAAACCGCTATAAGCATGCTTTTCACAAGCTCGCCAAGCTCGATTTTCACCCATGCCTCAAGCACGCGCACAGAGAAGAGCTGGGATGCCATGTAGGCAAGCCCCAGGAAGGCGGATGCCATTATCACGGCAAGCGCAGCCCAGACATAGATGTTGTCGTACCAGTTGCCGGATGCCGCAGGAGGAGGCGGCTCCTGGCATGTGCCCCCGTCGCAGACATAGCCGCCGCAGCACGTGCCAAAGGAAGGGCACACGTCGCCGATTTCAAGGCAGGTGACGCACGCCAGGGCTTGGCTGCTGCATGAGCCGCTGCAGCACTCGGTCCCGGCATCGCAGGCAACGTCCAGGTCTGCGCAGGGGGCATACAGAAGCCCCGGCAGGGAGAGCACGACAAGTAGGATAAGGAATATGTGCTTTTTTGCCAGCCCCCCGCCCATGCATTTCCGTCGCTAGTGAGGTTTATAATGCTTTTTGGGGGCAAATCGGCGTCACTTCCCGAACGCCGGGAAATAGTGGAAGTATGGAAGGATGGCGACAAGCAGCGAGCCTATGAGCGCTGGCGCGAAAAGCCCCGCGTCAATCCGCCCGAAAACAAGGCTGCCTGCCACGATGAGGAGGAAAAACAGCGCCGCGCCCATGCGGTAGCCGTGCAGCTTTTTCTCGTACCTCGCGCGCCTTTCGCATGCCTCGCCCAGGTGCTGCCAGCACGCCACGGTGCGCTTTTCCGGAAGGCGCGCGATGGCGCGCAGCTTCCTTGCCGCGCGGATGGGAAGCCCGGGCTCGGCAGGGGTTCCGGCGAGCTCCTCGCCGCATATTATGCATATGCCCTTTTCCTGCGCGCTTGCGCGCCCGCCTTTTGCAGCTGCCGCGCCCTCTTGCGCTTGCGAGCCCTTTTTTCCCTTGGCAATTGAAGATGCCATGCCGCAATTTCCCCACGCGCCCTTATAAAGCTGAGGATGCCAAATTGTGCGTGGTATTTATGGCTGACGATGACATTTCCCAAGGCGTGGAAGGGCATGATGGGCACGCACACGATGGGCCGTCCGATGAGGACATCGCGCAGATGTATTCGAATTTCGACAGGGCTGGGAAAATAGCCGCATCCGTCCTGAAGGAGGCGCCCAAGCTCGTGCTTCCTGGCGAGTCCTACTTCGACATCGCCGAGTCGCTTGAGAAGATGATAGCGGACGCGGGGGGCAGGCCCGGCTTTCCCGCAAACATATCGATAAACGAGATTGCGGCGCACTTCACCCCTGAGGCGGACAACGCCATCCTGATAGGCGAGACCGACCTTGTGAAGATAGACATAGGCGCGCAGATTGACGGCTGCATAGGCGACACCGCCGTCACCATCGACCTGTCCGGGGAGCACGGGAAGCTTTGCGAGGCAAGCTCTGCCGCGCTTGATGCCGCGGCCTCCTGCTTGAAGCCTGGCGCTTTCGTGGGCGACATAGGCGCCGCAATCGAGAAGGAGATAGTTTCGCGCGGCTACAGGCCCATTGAGAACCTCTCGGGCCACAAGATAGAGCCCTACCTCCTCCACGCAGGGGTGGACATACCGAACATCGGCGGGCAGAAAGGCTACGAGGTGCAGGAAGGGGACATTTTCGCAATCGAGCCGTTCGCCTCCGCCGGAAGCGGGCATGTTGCAGACACCAGCCAGGTGGAGATATTCGCGCTCCAGGCAACGCCGAGGCTCCGCATGAAATACTCGCGCGAGCTCCTCGAGCACATAGTGGGCAGCTATTTCTCGCTGCCGTTTGCCGAGCGCTGGCTGCGCAATGTTTTCAAGTCGCGCCTCACGCTTTCCACAGCGCTCCGCGAGCTTCTGAACTCGGGCGCGCTCCACCCATACCCGGTGCTGCGCGACACAGGCAAGGGCATGGTGTCCCAGTTCGAGCACACGCTCATAGTGGAGCACGACTCGGCAAGAGTGACCACGAAGGTTTGAGGCGCCGCCATGCACGCCAGATTGGGCCAGAATTTCCTTGTTGACGAGAACATCCTCAACTACGAGGCCGAATGCGCCGACGCGCGCGGCAACTCGGTCCTCGAAATAGGCGCAGGCGACGGCAGGCTCACTGCAAAGCTCATCTCATGCGGAGCAGGGCACATAACCGCGGTGGAGTTCGACCCCAAGCTTGCGAAAAAGCTTCGCATGCGGTTTGCGGCATACAGGCGCGTGCGCGTGCATGAGGGCGATTTCCTGGAATACGACGAGGGGGCGCGCTTCGGCAGGGTGGTGGGCAACATACCCTACTACATCACCTCGCCCATCCTCCTAAAGCTGTCCCGCATGAATTTCGACAGGGCCGTGCTTTGCATCCAGAAGGAAGTCGCTGCGCGGATGATGGCAGAGCCGGGAAGCCATCAATATGGGAGGCTTTCGGTCTTTTCCCAGCTCACGTTCAAGGCGGAAACGCTTGCCATCGTGGAGCGGACGGCGTTCTCGCCAGCCCCAAAGGTGGACTCGTGCATCATATCTATCGAGAGGACAGGGTTCCTGCTCCCGAAATGCGAGGAAAGGGCGATTGGCGCGCTCTTTTCCCACAAGAAAAAGGCTGTGAAAAACGCGGTGGTGGATGCGAGGCAGGAGCTGTTCGGCAGCAAGGACAGGCATGGCGCGGCAAGGGCTGCGCAAACGCTTAAATACAAGGAGAGGAAAGTATTTTCGCTTGCGCCTTTCGAGGCGCTTGAGGTTGCGCGGCAGCTTTGCGCCGCAGGGAGTGGGTAAAATGTGCGCAGGACACAGGCATGAGGGCGCGGACAGCGTGCTTATGGCAATGGTGGCAGAGGTTCTCTTGGTCTGCGCAACCGCGCTGGGCTTTTTCGTGCAGTTCGACCTCCCGCTGACATTTGCAACCGGCGGGGCGCTCGCCGTGCTTTTCATAGGCTCGGTTCTCTGCTGGAAAAGCCAGGCGGCGGCAGGCGCCATACTTGCATTGTCGCTCCTGTCCGTGCAGGCAATGATAGCCCTGAGGTTCCCGGTGCTCATTCTTCCGTTTGCGCTTGTTGACCTGGTGCTGGTCATGGTTGCGTTCGGCGGCTGGCGGGAAAGCGGGCAGCAGCATTAATTGGCGCTCCTCGGAAGAGCCCGCCTCACAGCAGCCACTTTTTTGCAGGCGCCTGCGGAATCCGCGCAGGACACGAGGCATATTTCCCCTTTTGCGCATTTGGCTGAGAGGCGGGCGGGAAGCAGCGGGGCGCCCGGGGTTTGCTCGTAGGCCCACTCCCATGCCGCGCCTGCAGGAAGGCGCGGGATTGAAAGCTCGATTGGAGCGCCGCCCTCGCCGCCTTGCGGGTCGCATATCGTTATCCCGCGCAGGTCGCAGCCTGCGCGCAGCCTGAGGGACACCTGCCCGTTGGCTGCCGACTTGGAAAACTCGGTTCTTGGGGAGGAAATCCTTTTTGCGGCAATGAAAAGGATGGCGATGAAAGCGATTGCCGCGCCCGCTGCGAGGGCGGGGATTTCCCCGCCGGAGTATGCGCCCGAGTCCTGCGGCGGCGGCATAAGCACCGCGACCGTCTTTGCCTCGCGCCCGCATTGCACGGTGTGCGGGCCTTGCGACCTCGGGTAGAATCGCGCCTGGCCGCCTGCGTCGAGGGAAACCGCGCGCACCTCGCCAGTCGGCAATGAGACGAACACGGTGCCCTGCCCTTCGCAGAGGATGGCTATTTCGCCCCCCTGCCCCGCCTGCCCTGCGAGGAACAGCGCATGCGCTGGCAGGGAAAGAAGAAGCGCATGGAGGACAAATTTCCGGAGAAATTTGTCCGCATTGGAATATAGAAATTCCAATACAACAAGAAACAGGCACGGCCTGCCCAAAATCTCACCACGGGCCCGAAGGGATTTGAACCCTTACCCCGAGGTTCGAAGCCTCGTCGGCTATCCAGGCTACCACACGGGCCCAAATCATGCTTTCCATCCGTTATTGCCGCCAAATGAATAAAACTCGAGCGGCTCCCTTTGCGGCGCAGGCTCAGTATTCGTCGTAGTGCTTGGACGGGGGCCGCACAAAAAGATAGTATTTCGAGTCCCCGCAAAGCTCCTCGTTCACGCGCGACACTATGAGCGTGGCGGGCTCTGGAAGCAGCGACACCCTGGACTGGATGTCCTTGAAGCTTTCAAACGGCTTTTCCTCGCGAGCCGAGAGTATCTCCTGCAGGTGCTTCTTGCCGATGCCCGAGAGGAGCTCAAGCTGGTGCAGCCTCATGGAGATGGGGCCTGCCTTGTTGAAGAATGCCACGAAGTCGGCCTCGCGGTCGGCGATTATGTTCCGCGCGGCGATGGGAAGCTCGCTCCGCGAGGTTGCGGAAAGCTCCTGGAAATCGAGGCGCTTCTTTATCTTCTCCACCTCGACCCTGCCCTCCTTGCCGATGCAGAGGCGCTGGCCGAGGCTGCATGCCGAGCCGCGCACGATTGAAACCTCAAGGAGCGTGAAAAATTTCTCGCCCACGAGCTGGGCAACCGGCTCGCGCATGCGGTCGGCAGGCCTGCCGTCGGGCATGAAGTCAATCACGCGCGCATACAGTTCCATTTCCATAAAATCTTCCTTTTGTGGAAATAAGCCGCCAGAGCGGCTGTGTTTCCATAATATCAACTTTTCATTGTGGAAATGGTTGCCGAAGGCAACCGTGTTTCCATAAAATCTTCCTTTTGTTTTTTGAAACAAGCCGGCCCGGGGGCGGCCGCGTTTCCATAGGATAACCTGGGTTGGATTACGGCTAAGGCAGTATAAAATGCTATGCGTCCGTCAGGGCTTCTTCTCCTTTTCAGCCTCTGCGGGCGCTGCCGCTTCCGGGGCTGCCTCCGCCGGGGCGGCCGCGGGCGCTTCAAGGGCAGCCTCCACCTTGGGCTCGAACTTCCTCGCTTTCTTGGAGTATTCCGCAATCAGGGCTTCCACCTTTTCCATCTTCTTTTCCGGAAGCTCCACCTTGTCCTTGACAAGTATGAGCATGAGCTGGCTCTTGTTCTTCGGGAGGAGGTCAACTATCTTGACAGCCGTTTCGGTTTTCACCTCGAGCTTTTCAAGCTCGTCGAGCATCTCCTTCGCCTCGCCGTACTTCAGGTGGGAAAAGCGCTTGGCATAGTCGAGGGTGGTCTGCTGCTCGAAGCCGAACTCGCCGGCCGTGCCCTGCCTCTTGTCAAGTATCTTCTCCACCTCGGCAAGCAATGCCGGGCGGATTTCGTTTGCGCCTTTCCCTATCATGGAAACCACCGTTTACTTCTTCCCCGCCGCCTGGAGGTGCACCGGGGGGATGATGAGCTGCTTTGTCGCATCCATGTCGCTTATCTCAACCACATAGGACTTGCCGCGCTTGGCCACGATGGTGCCTGTGCGCCCGCGGTAGCGCGGGTGCGGCATGCCCGAGTACTTCGACTGCGAATCGATGGACACGCAGTCGCCGACCGAATACCCGCTTATCAGCCCGGGTATGGTGAGCTTGCGCTTGGCGTGGCCCAGCGACCTGCTCCTTTTTGACATTTTTCCAAGTGAGCGCTTCATTTTTCATCACCTTAACAGCGTTTGGCGGCCAAAACAGCAGCCAGGGGATGTTACCCTGCGTTTAGTTTAAATACCTTGCCCTTTTAAATACCTCAGACGGTTTAAAAATGTTTGTATGGGGCTGGTTCTATATGAAAAAGAGCAAGAGCAGGAAGAAATCCAGGAAAGGCATGCCCCAGGCAGCAATCAAGCCGACTTTCAAGATAGAGAACATCGTGGCTTCCTCCGAGCTTGGCCTCGAGCTTGACCTTTACACAATCGCATACAAGCTCCACGACGTGGAGTACGAGCCCGAGCAGTTCCCAGGCGCCATTTTGAAGCTCAAGGACCCCAAGACGTCGCTCCTCCTTTTCAAGAACGGCAAGATCATCTGCGCAGGCGGGAAGAACGAGAAGGAAGTCACGGACGCCATAGCGATGACCATGAAGATGCTCGAGAAATACTCGAAAATCACCCCTCCGAAGAACTTCAAGCCGAAGTTCGTCATCCAGAACATCGTCGCGTCGGCCGCGCTTGGCGTGGAGCTTGACCTTTACGGCATCGCTTCCGAAGTGCCCGACGTGGAATACGAGCCCGAGCAGTTCCCAGGCGCCATCCTGAAGTTCCTGTCTCCCAAGACCTCGCTTTTGCTTTTCAAGAACGGCAAGATAATCTGCACAGGGGGAAGGAGCGAGGCTGACGTTTCCGCCGCGCTCCACCAGGCTGCAAAGCTCCTTGCGCCCTATTCCTCGCCCCTTCCGCCCAAGAAGGATTGATGCGCTGCAGGTGGCACTCCATGTTTCACGCCCGCTTCATTGCATCAGGCAGCGTGCAGGGGGTGGGCTTCCGCGACTTTGTTTGCAGAGTGGGCGAAAGCTGCCATCTTGCCGGTTATGCAAAAAACCTCAGCGACGGCACTGTGGAAATCGTTGCCGAGGGGGAAGGAGTGCAGCTTGATGAACTTGCACGCAGGCTGAGGGGGGCGAGGATGGCGCGCGGCATCCATGTGGAAAAGCTCGAAGAGGTTGAGAACAGGAAGATAAGCGCGCGCTCGTTCGCCTCTTTTGGCGTGGAATGCTGATTCAGAGGAAAGCAAGCCCGCAAATCGCCCCGAAAATCGCGCACACCGCGTTCGTGGTCGCCTTGGTGCCGATTCCCCTTTCCTCAAGCACGCCGACAATGCTGTCCACCATGCTGCCTCCGAAGCCTATCAGGCCGATTACCACCACTTTCCGCAGGTCAAGCCCGGGGATGAGGAGCATGGCCGCAAGCCCGATGATGAGCGCGCCGTCCAGGGACATCAGGGTCCCGAAAACCGTGATTGCGCCGTTCCTGCCGGCCTTTGTCTTCTTGAAGTTGGTAAGCGAGATAGGGTCGCCGCCAAGCACGCCAAGCTCGGATGCGAACTTGTCCGCGGTGATTGCGGCGAGAGAGCCGACATAGGCGCCCCAGCCTATCATGGGGTTTGCAACCGCGCATATCGTGGGGACGAGCCCGTTTGCGAGCACGTTTTCCCAGCTCCGCTCGTGCTCGTAAAGCCCCAAGTCGCGCTTCTTCTCAAACCCGTACCGGGTGACAAGCACCGAAAGCACGAGGAAGATGAGCAGCAGGGCGAGGAATGAGGGCTGCCCGAACACGGCGACGATTATCCCCATGAGCGCGGCAAGCGCAAGCCCTGCGAAATCCAAAAGCGCCACGTTTGCCTTCTGTGCCATGCAACCACCCAAATCATTCAACTGTCACCACTCTGTCGTTGCCAAGTATAATATTCCTTCCTGTCATGGCGCAAACCACGTCCGCGTTTGTCCGAAGGTGCGGCGTTAATTCCGGCGCGGAAAATTCAGTAATGCCTCCGGCAAGCGCGGCGCAGACGAGAAGCTGGTCGGAAAGGTGCGAGCCTGCCGAGGCGCCGCTTCCGATTTCGCGCAGCAGGGAATCGCACGCCTCCTGCGCCACTTTTTCCGCAGGCTTCCCGATAACCCCGAGCGCACAGGCGCCAAATGCCCCGCTCCACACGGTCACCGCGTTCCCTGCGCAGGCTGCATCGACTGCGCGCGCCACCCCGGAGCAGCCTGGAAGCGCCTTTTTCACCGCCCCCTCCTCGCGCGCAAGCACATGCGGGGGAAGCGAAGAGGACAGGATGGAATATTGCGCCTGGCTTTCCTGGCGCCCGAATTTGCAGCCTGAAAGCCTTGACGGCCCCACAGCAAGGGACACTGCGCCCCCTCCTTTTGGGTAAAAGCCAGCGCGCTGCAGCTTCGCATCCGCGCGCACGCCGAATTTCCTTGCTGCAGGCAGGAACACGCTTGAGAAATATTCAAAAGTCGGGGAATGGGGAACGTGCGTGCCGCCCGTTATTTCAAGCGTACTTTGCACGCCTGCAGACAGCAGCACCGGAAGCGCTGCCTGCAAAAGAAGGGTGCATGAGCCAGCCGTCCCTATGCTGAATTTGTAGTCTCCGCCGGAAATCTTTCCAGGCGAGAAGGCCAGCTCTGTCGAGCCGAGCGCGGCCCCCTGCATTTCCGCCCCGCAGATTTCGGAAAGGAGGTTGCAGGCTGCGAGGTGCTGCGCGGCAAGCCCTGGCTTTGGCCTCCCAGCGCGTATGTTCCTTATATGCACAGGCTTTCCAAGCGCGCAGGAAAGGGAAAGCGCGGTGCGCAGCACCTGGCCGCCCCCCTCGCCCATTGATCCGTCGATTTCAAGCATGGCTGGATGGGGGCGGCAAGGAATAAAATTGCGCCTATGCCAGCCATGGAGGCTGCGCCTATGCTGTTTCCAGCCTGCGCGCAAGCGCTGCGGCGAGCAGGGCAATCGGGATTGCGAACGCTGCTGCGATGGGGGAGAAATCCGGGAACGCCCCCTGCTGCGCCCGCGCAGGGTAGGCTGCCGCGGACGCTTCGCCGCTTGCCGCGCGCGCCTCCATTGCGCCGCCGCTTTGCGGTGCGCCTGGCGATGGGGAGAACGGCCGCGGCTCCCGCACAAAGAATTCGCGGGCAAATGCCTGCCGGTGGGAAAAGGCATCCTCGAAAATGATTGTGAAATTGCCCCTGCCGGCGCCGGCATGCCAGGGGAATTCCAGGTAAAACGGAACATAGGATGCGTTCTTCACCACAAGCTGGGGCGGGAAGATGGGCTCGCTTGCGTTGATGAAGGCGGTGGGGGAAACCTGCGCAGGGGAGAATTGCCTCTCCACTATCTGCTCCCCGCACTCGCCGGTGCGCACTGAGAACGAATACGGCCTTGCAGAAGCGATTTCTTTGCCGCGGAAAGCAAGCGAGATGCCTGCTGGCAGGCGGCGCGCGAAGAGCGCAAGCTTCCCGGTCCCATTGCCTGCAAGGCGGGAGGAGAGGGGCGGGTTGAGCCAGAGAAAGGAAACCGGCCCAACTTCCACCGAGAAATTGCGAGAATGGGACGCCTCCCTCGCAAACGTTCTTGTGCCGGAAGAGAAGCTTCGCTCGCAGCCGCATGCGGCATAATCGCCCATTTCCCTGCACCGGTAGGAGTAGGCGCTTTCCGAGAACGAATAGGATACCGTGA
>JBAZTI010000026.1:0-16030 GCA_041662045.1 Candidatus Micrarchaeia archaeon
AGGCATAATAATCTCAGGCGGGCCCACCCTCCTTTCAAAAGTGGACTTGAAGGAATTCCTTGCTCCCTTCCAGTTTCTCAAGGACGCAAGCGTTCCAGTGCTTGGCGTCTGCCTCGGGCACCAGATAATCGGCTTGCTGCACGGCTCCAAAATCTCGCACGGGGATGAAGTGAAGAAAATGGAAAGCGTCTCATTCCTAAAGGGCGACCCGCTGTTTTCAGGGGTGGAAACCGGCTCGCTTTTCCAGGAGGCGCATTTCGAATACATAACGCTTCCCCGGGGCTTTGAGCTTCTTGCCAAATCCAAAAGCTGCGCAAACGAGGCGATGAAGCATCGGCAAAAGAAGCTTTACGGCGTGCAGTTCCACCCGGAAGCATCCGGCGAGAAAGGCAAGGCTATCTTGGAGAATTTCGTGAAGATGTGCGGGCATTAGCCTACTTCGTTCCCGCCGCCCTCGCGCTTCATGCCCGCGTCCGCAAGGCCTGCGCGGTACCAGCTCCCGTACTTGTCCGATGCCTGCTCCTCTATGGGGCGCGCCTGCGAAAGGGCGAACTTGACGTCCTCGCGCGTGATTTGCGGCTTTCCCCCGCCGGATGCCAGGTCGCCTGCCATCTTCACCGCGCCTGAGAGCATGCGCAGGCGGAGCGTGAGCCCGCTCTTCCCGTCCACCTCCTTTGCCTTCCTGCGCGCAAAGGCAACAAGCTCCTCGATTGCGCCGGCGTCCGCGTGCGGAATGCGCCCGTCCCGGACGATTTCCTGGGCGATGAACTGCACCAGCCTCGCCTGGTTCTCGGGCGTGTCTGGCATGTATGCGTTCATGAGAAGCTCGTACCCGTTGCCCAGGATGCGGCTGCGCAGGGGAGAAAGGATGTTCTGGACGTCGTTGAAGTTCACGGCGGCGACAAGTATGAAGTCGGAGGGCACATTGTCCACGCGCACGGACGAGCCCGTGGAGGTCGGGTTCCTGCCGGTTATGGGGTATTTCTTCTCCTGCATTGCTGTGAGCAGGAAGCGCTGCAGCTTGCCAAGCGAGGACAGCTCGTCTATGAAGAGGACTCCCTCGTGCGCCTCGTGCACCGCGCCAGGCACCACGCGCGTATAGGGCAGGGAGCCTATCTGTGGGTGCGAGCCATAGGGGTCGTGCCTCACGTCGCCAAGAAGCTCTGTCTCGGACGCCCCTGTCGCCTGCACAAAGACGGGCCTGTCCATTGGGAGGAGCACCTTGTACTGCGCCTTTTTCTCAAGCTCGGCAATCTTGGAAAGCTCCTTCTGCGTAAGCAATGCAATCTTCTCGCCCCTGCGCTCGAAAACCACGAGCTCCTCCTTGCCGTCGCGCACGCGCGTGGTGTTCACCCTGTCCTGCCGCTCCAAAGCCCCGCCCACCAGCAGGTCGTCGAACGGCCCGCGCACGCGCCTGTACTTGTCCGCGCCGCAGAAATAGCAGGATGACGCATCTGGGGAGGACATCCTGGCGCAGCGCCTGCAGCGGAAGCCGAGCTTTTCCGAGACAAAGGCGGGAACGTCGTACGGCCCCAGGACCTCGCACGCCGGGCGCCTCTCAGCCTTCTTCTCAGGCGCCCTCACCTGCACAAGCGGGCGCTCGGGCCTCTCGGGGTTGTGGAGCACGATGACCTCCTGCTGTGGCTTTGCAAGCGTGGAGGCGATTGCCTGCGCAAGCATGGACTTTCCGGTGCCGGGCGGCCCCACAAGGAGAAGGTTGCGCCGCTGCTTCCCCACCATCCTGCCAATCTTTACCGCCTCGTCCTGCCCTATTATCTGGGCAAGCGGGTCGGCAGGGATTTTCACCTCTGATGTTGACGAAATTTCCGAAATGTCCATCTTATCTCTCCCACGATTCCTGCTTTTCTGCGCAGGCTACTGCTTCCAGAGGAACACGCGCATCCTCCCCGGCTTCCCTTTGTAGGTTATTCCCCTGTTCGCCACCACCACATAATCGGCATTTTCCGGGAAGTTGCCGCCTATCTCTGCGACGGGCGCCATCATCGGCATGGTGTACTCTATCACTATCCTGTAGTCCCCCCCTGCGCGAAGGAGCCTCCCGGTGCCCTCATAATCGTCCTGCGAAAACGCCACAAGCGCATCCACTTTGCCCTCATCAAGCTCGTTGCCATAGCCTCTCGAAATCCCAAGCTGCCTTACGTTCCCGATTGCGCCATCCTCCCAGTTGCCGGGCGCGCCTGGCGACAAAAGCGACTCCGCCATCCGGTACGCGTCCGCAAGCCTGTTGCTGTTCCGCTCTTCCACCACTGTCTGCGCGCCATGCCAGTATGCGACAAGCGAGGAGAACGCAAGCACCATTATCACGGTGGCAATCACCGCGTCGAATGAGAAATACTGCCCCTTCATATTCATCCCTTCATTATCCTTATCCCGCCGCCCTCGTTGGTGATGTTGAGCGGAAACCCCTGCGCGGCGTCCACCATCACGAATTTCCTTGTCCCGTAATCCTTTGCTGTCACAAACCCATAGCCGTCTGTTTTAGGCGTATAGTTCGCCGTTATGGTGGGCGCGGAAAAGCTTGAGTTCTTCCCGCCCGACATCCATTCCACATACACAATCCCCGTCTCAAGCGCGGCTGCGTTGGGCGAGTAGCTCACCGCCAGCCAGTAGCGCTTGCCAAGTATGTCCTTCGGAAGCGTCAGCGTGCCTGAAAAGCCAGGGCCTGCGACAAACGCCGTGTGCATGCTGTCAGCAAACCCGTAGGCAATCTCCTGCGCGTACGCATTTTCCGCGCGGGAGAGCTCCTGGTTCTGGACCTGGAGGAACACCACGACCGCGGTCACGAACACTGCAAAGAAAAATCCGGCATACACAAGCATTTCAACAGCCGCCTGCGCACGCCGCAAGGGGCCGGCAGTGCCGCGGCTGCGCTGGGCTGATGGCGGCGCACGCCTACTTTGCATATGTGACATTGACATAATTCCCATCCTTGTTCACCAGCCTTATCGCCTGGAGGCCCGCCGACCTTTTCCCCGACAGGTTGCCCGTGATATTGGCAAACGTGGTCGCAACCACGTCCTGCCTGCGCCCGTCCATGTCAAACGTGAGCACCACTGCCCCGTCTCCAACGCCCGCCCCCGCCACTCCCTGCGGGTAGTTCACCACCACGTACTTCCTTGCGCCAGCGCCCTGCAGGTACACTTCCCCCGCAGCGTCGGCAATTGCGCGCGCGCTTGCCTTTGCCTGCACAAGCGAGGTCTTGCCTGCCTCGTTGTTGGAGGCTGAAAGGAAAAGGAATGCAAGGGGTATGATGAACACGAGCGCAAAGCCCACGAGCACCAGCATTTCCGTGGTCGCTTGCCCGCGCAAGCCCTCTTTTTGCCCGGCAAAAAGGGGCGCAATCGCCTGGTTCGCCAGACGATTGCCGCGGCGGGCATCCGGCAAAGCCGAATCGGCTGCCGCCTGCACATGCAATTTCCTTCCAGCCATCATATCCACCATCATTCAATCGCAGGGCGCAATCGGCCCGGCTGCCGAGCAGGAGATGTCCCGCGCCAGGTAATCCTCAGAAGCATCCTTTGAAAGCCTGAAGTGCCCTGCCCCCATCTCCAACGCGTCTTCGCCTGAGCACATCTCCTTGCTCTTGCAGCCCATCATGCCCTTTATCCTGGCGACGTCCCACGGGACATTGCCGCCGTAAAACTCCCAGTCAAGCCTGGAGCTGCCGTCCCCGCCCTGGTCGTCGGCGCCGCCTGCCCACTTGCCCACCACGAAGCTCTCAATGCCGAGCGCAGGGTTCGGGATGCTTTCCGCATTGGCAAGCATGCGCTGGAAAAACGAAGGCCCCCTCCCGCCATGGACATAAAAACCGCATATGGCCATGTCGCGGAGCCTTGTGATGTCCCATATCCTGTGGTAGGAGTCCGGCCTCATCTTGTCCTCTGGGTTCTCATATGAATTGTCAATGAGCACGTACTGCTCGGTGAGCGGCCCGCCCTCCATCTCCCTGGTGACCCTCATGACCTCGTTTATGTCCCACTCGCTGCTTGCCACCACCACCGGCACGCCCACCGCGTTGTTGTTCGGGAACAGGTGCCATTCGCCTGCCGGCGGGCAGCCAGGCCCCCCTGCCTCCCTTTCCATGCAGTTGAGGCAATCGGCCTGCCGCTCCACGCACCCTATCCTGACCGTCCTTGGCTGGTTGGTGACAATCACAGCGCCGTAGGAATCGGCATAAACCGACAGGTTCTCGTCATAGCCGTGCACGAGCACGTACTGCTTGAGGTTCTGGAAGCCGTTTTCCACATTGGGGTATTCTTCCATGATGGGGCCGAAGAACCAGCCGTTGCCCTCCTTTCCGGCGCTGTCGGCCATCTCGGGCTTCACATCCTGCGGCACATTGTACATGCCAAGCTTGAACACCTGCTTTTCAGTTGCCGCCGCCCGCTCCATGCCGCGGTTTGCCATGTCGCTCCTGGTTATCATTGGGTCGAGGAAGCCTGAAATCGGGAAGCTTGACTCGGCCTTCATCTTCTTCTGCTGGCGCATGGTGCCCTCGGAATCCGTGATGTTCATCTCAAGCTCGAACGAAACGCCCACCGTCCAGGGGTCTATTTGGTAATACCTGATGTTCTTTGCGCCGGAAAACTCAATGTCGAACCCCATTGCGTTTGCCGCCGAATCCGTCCTGTTCTGCCACGCGGCAAGGGTGTATGCGCCCTTCTCCTCCTCGCTGTAGTTTATCGGGTTGCCTGCGGACGGCTCGCTGCTCCCGTTCACCATGAGCTCGATTGCGGTCTTTTCCACCCGCCCAGTGTACGGGTTGTACGCGTCCCCGGACTCAAGGTGGTCAAACCCGTTGCCCAGGTACGAGGTATAGTTCGCCATCTTGTAGGTTGCAAAGAATGCCGACGCGTTTGCGAAATCCGAAAGCGACTTGTCGGACAGCGAGGCGAGTATGGACCTCATCGCCTCCCCCTTGAAGCGCTGGGATGCGCGGTAGTCGGACTGCTCGAATGTCTTGACCCATACCTGCACCGTCATGAGCACGAGCGAAAGCATGGCAAGCGCCATGACTGCGAAGAAGAAGCCGCCCCTTGCCCTGCAATGTGTCCCGGCCATGCCAATCACGTGTATACTACCAGCCTTACCATCCTCACCGCGTTCCTGCCCGGGAGGAAATTCGAGTTCACCTTGTCGCAGGGCGTCACGTTGCAGGGCACTGCGTACTCGCCGGGGGATATGTAGCCCTGGCAGCCTGCATGGCAGAAAGGCGACTCGCCTGGCCTTGGCTCGAAGAGGTAAACGGACAGGAAGGTGGTTGCAGACGCCTGCAGCTTGGTGTACCTCTTCCCGCACCTGTCCGAGCTCGGGCAGCCGTCCGTGCCGGAATCGTAAAGGGGCTCCCATTCCTCCTCGGTGTTCGGGACCTGCGGCCCAGCGCCGAAATCCAGCGCTTCCAGCCTGTAGCCGTAGCCGCGCGGGATTATGGTGCGGTAGTCGCCGTTCCCCCCTGCCACCCTCATCATGATGTCGTGTATTTCCCCCGGGTTTGCCTCGTTTTCCAGTATCCTCTCCAGATAGGTCCTTGGAGGCTCGTTTTGCCCCGGCGGGTCGCCGCTTGCGGCAAGCACCTGCAATGTGTCGTGCGCCAGGATGTGCGCGGCCTCAAGCTCGGCGTGGTACGGCCTTGGCGTGCCGATGGTGAATATGAGGAAGTTTATGGTGATCATTATGAGGACGAATGCCACGAACGCGTCCAGCGAGAACACAAAGCCCCTCTCTCCCATGCTCCCCAATTGCGCAAGAATATAATATAAAGCCTGCTCCGGGCGACGCCGTTGCCCTCCCATGGCGCAGCGCCAAGCGAAACGGTTTTAAAATGGAGGATTTTAATCATCCAAGGACTGCGACCGTAGTCTAGCCTGGTAGGACTCGAGGTTGCCATGGCTTTTCGGCAATGATTTTTGCGGAATTGGCTGCACAAATCTCGTAACCCGGGTTCAAATGACAGCCCAAGGGGGATAAATATGCCCCCTTAGTCCGTCACCGCCCAAACCCCCGCGGGTTTGCGGCTTTGAAAATCCCGGCGGTCGCATGTTTTTTTTATCAAAACCTAGCGGGCGCCCGCCGTTTCGAGCTTCGCTCGAAAACCCTCGCGCTTGCGCGCTCGGTCCCGGCGGTCGTATTTTTTTTAACCTTAGCCTATTTCCTGCAAGCCAGGAAATACGCGCACGAGAGCGTGTCGCCCAATCCCACGGTTTCCACGGGGCTCTCGACCGTCTTCTCCCCGTACGCCTCAATGTCGGAAAGGGCGGCGCACCTGCCGTTCTCAGCCCGGAAGGAGGCGCACCTGCGCGCGAACTGCAGCGCCTCGCCATCCAGCTTCTCTTTCGGCAGCACCTCCTGCGCGCCCTGGGAATGGAAAAGCACGGAATTCGCGCGCGATGCAAATTCCTCCAAATCCATGCCGAACGAGGAAAGCTCGGTGTCATTCAAGCCCACCATGTCAAAAAGCATAAGCTCCTCCAAAAACGCATCCCGGACCTCCGGCTTCGAAAACTCGCCAAGCTCGCAGAAGAGATGCATGGACGGATTTATCCGCTTCCACGCGCGCAGCTCATCCAGGAACTTGCCCAGCCTCCCGACAGTGGGGAGGAGGTGGAAGCCGCCGATGAACGCATGCCGGACAGACGGGGCCGCGTCCCTTATTTTCTCGCAGAACAGGCTGTCCGGATGCAGCGGCTGCGGATCGTATGACGCGATGAAGCGCGTACGCGCCTCCGCGCTTTCGAAAACAAAGTGGTGCGCATCCGACTTTTCATTCTGCACGGTGTCTGCAGGCGAAAATCCGTCCTCTTTTGCCACCATCACCTTCTTCGGATGCGAAAAAAGGCGCAGCATCCCTTCAGACGCATAGTTGGAATGCAGGAAGCACTCCACTCCGAGCGCGGATGCCGCCTGCGCGGCGTTCCCGGCCTGCCCCCCCACCATCTTCCGCGCCCCGCCAAACTCGGACAGGAGGAAATTGCACGCCTTGATGTCTATCTGGACCTCGCGCTGCATGCCGTAGGCAAAGCACTCGTCAATCTGCGAGGCAAGCAGCGGGGCGAAGTCGCCTATCCGCTTAAGCTCGCCTTCCGTCGGGAAGCAGTGGTGGTCGATGTTTGCGTTGAACGCGAATATCGCGCGCGATGGGAGCTCCATATGGGGAGTTTGTACATGCTTTTTAATATTGGTATATAGTAATCCAGCAGGAAATGGCGCGGTTGTAGTCCAGCCTGGTAGGATATGAGCTTCCCACGACCCTTTTGCTCGCTCCAGATGGGGACGCTCGCAAAAGCGTCGACGGAAAAATGCAAAAGGCTCGGAGAAAGCTCGAGACCCGGGTTCAAATCCCGGCAGCCGCACTCATTCCCATGGAGAGGCATCAGATGAAGCACATACACGTCGCAGCGCTCGAGCCCGATTCCGAGTTCGCCAGGAAAATCGGCAAGAAGGGCTCGGAGAGCGATTTCACGATATACAACTGCAAGGAGGGGGACAGCGTCATCTGCCTCTACCATGCGACCAAGTACCCCGAGAAGATACAGCCCCTGCTCTACGCGCTCTCGCTTTGCGACGTTGCATACTTCCGCCCCAACGAGATTGACAAGTTCGCAGGGGAGATGCTCGTGGCATGCGCTGTTTTCGGCAAGAGGCTCCTCGTGCTTTCCGACAGGGTGGGGCGGAGCGACATCGAGCCGCTCATCAAGTCCGCCGGCGTGCAGGAGTACGAATTCTTCGACGGGGACGCAAACGCATTGCGCGAGAAGCTGCTTTCCCTCCCTTCGGGCAGGAAAAGCGAGGGGAAGACCGAGGTGATAATCGACTCCTGCTTTGCCGTGAAGGGCATAGGCACTGTGGCGCTCGGCATTGCGCAGCAGGGCATTGTGCGCGTGCACCAGCGGCTGGTGTTCCTCCCGTCAGGCAAGGAAGCCGAGGTGAAGTCCATCCAGGTCCAGGATGTGGACGTGAAGGAGGCGGAGGCGTCCTCCCGCGTTGGGCTTTCATTGCGGGGGCTTGAGGCCGAGGAAGTAGGAAAGGGAGACTTGGCTGTCGAGGAGAAATTCCCGCCTGCAAGCAAAATAGGGGCAACGATTGCACTCACAAAATTCTACAAGGGCGACATAACAGCGCCGCAGTTCTTCGTGCTCTCCGGCCTGAGGTACGTTGCCTGCAAGGCAAAAAAGACGCAGGAGGGCATGTACGAAATCGAGCTTTCCGCGCCCATGTGCCTGCGGCAGGGCGAGCCATTGTGCGTTTTCCTCCCGGAGGCAATGCCGCGCGCAATCGGCAGCGCGAGGGTGGAAAGGATAATCTCCTGATCCCCTTTCCTGGCGTGCAGGCGCTCCTAAAGCTTCTTCTGCATGTAAGGGCCCACAAGCGCGTAGCCTGATTTCCTGTAGTAGCCCCTTGCGCCAGGGCCAGAGAGCACGGATATTTTTTCCATTCCCATCTCTCCGTGCGATATCCTCTCAGCCTCGGCAAGAAGCGCTGCGCCAAGCCCCTTATGCTGTTCCTTGCCTTCCGAGCGCTCGCCAATGGCGGCTTCCTGCCCGTAGACGTGGAGCTCGCGCACCACCGAGGACGCCTCAAGCTCTTCGCGGTGCGGCTGCGCAGGCGCGCGCAGGCGCAGGAAGCCTGCAACAAGGTCTTTTTCCGCGTCCTCAAAAGAGAGGAAAATCTCCTTGCCTCCTGAGGCAGCATAGTCTATGCGCTTCATCTCAAGCTTCAATTTCCCCGTAGCTTTCCCGGTTCTCTCGCCGCTTCCAACCTCCCTGCAGCGTATGCAGCGGCACTTCTCCCCCCTCTTGCGCAGCAAGCCATCCACAATCTGCCTCAGGTTCGAGTTCTTCACTCCTGCGCACACGAGCGGGGAGGGGATGTCGCGCTGTATGCGCGGCACGCGAACATAGGGCGGGAGGAAGCGCGTGGCATCCGCAATCGCCTCTGCAGCCTCTTCCGTGGAGTAGGGGGAAAACTCCCCCCTCTTCCACATGGCATGGAGCGGCGTGCCCCTCATCACAAGCACAGGGTATATCTTCACCATGTCCGGCTGGAAGCGGGAATCGGAAAACAGCCTGCGGAAATAATCCGCGTCCTGCTTCGGGGTTGCAAAAAGCCCGGGCATCATGTGGTAGCAAAGCTTGAAGCCAGAGTCGCGAAGTATGGCGCTGGAGCGAGCCACGTCCGAGACGGTGTGCCCGCGGAGCACACGGCGGTACACTGCATCCGAAAGCGACTGCACGCCAAGCTCCACCTGCGTGCCGCCCATGGAAAGCATGGCGTCCGCCTCGCGCTCCATGCCAAAGTCGGGCCTGGTCTCAAACGTGACTCCGATTGCCCGGTGCCTGGCGGTTTCATTCGCATCAATGGCAGAGCGGAGGGTGCGCGCCTTCTTTCCGTTGAGCACCTCGAACGCCTCCTTCATGAACGCCTGCTGCCCGTCTGCAGGCGAGCAGAGGAAGGTGCCGCCCATCACTATGAGGTGGCACTTGTCAGTGCCATGCCCCTGCCCCCTGTACTGCCCCAGGCGCATCTCCACCTGCCTCGTTGCGGAATAGCCGCACTCTATCGCCCTCATGGTGGTGGGCTCGAATCCTGTGTAGGACTGCGGCGCATTCTCCCCCCTTGGGCAGTAGATGCATCTGCCGGGGCATGGGGAGGGCGGCGGCATGAGCGCAATGGGCGAAACGCCGGAAAGCGTGCGCGTGGGCGACTTGAGAAGGCGCCTGCGAAGCGCGGCATGCGCATGCGGCACAAAGCGCAGCACCTCGGAATTCTTCAGGTAGCTTATGCCGTGCGCAAGCGACATCCTGTTTTTCAGCCTTTCCACGCTCTGCAGCGGGCTTTCCAGGAGCGAGCCGGCAGCTTCCCTTGCGGCGGCAAGCCGCTCTGCCTTTTTGTCCACTGCCCGTTTCCTCGGCGAAAAAGCAGGCAGCCTGCCGTCTTCCCCTGCCAGCCTTGCGGCTGTGCGCGCGTTGCTTGCTTTTGCCAACATCCCACCTCAGGGCAAGAAGTTCGAGAGCAGCCCCACTATGAAGTAAAGCGGCGCCTCGGCGGAGGGGAACAGCAGCACCCCCTTGTTCAGCGCCTTCAGGTCGGACAGGAGGTCGGTGTTCACGCGGAGCTCCACGGGCACCTCTGCCCCTATCCTGTCGCTCGAGGACGAGCGCGCCCAAATCGTCACGTCGTAGTCCGCCTCCTCATCGCCAACCAGCTCGTAATTGAGCGTCTTCGTGGTCTGCGAGGGTATGTATACGCTCCTGCGGAATTCCCAGGTGCGCACCCCTGTCGAGCCCACCACGAAAACGTCGTTCGCCATCCCCTTGTTCGCAATCGTTATGGCGTATATCGCAGGCTGCCCTGCGCCCGTGCTTATGCTCGTGGGTGCAACTGTCATGTCCATCACGTCATGGGTCACAGTCACCTTTGCGGAAAACTCCACGTCCGCGCCAAGCCCCAGCTCCCCCGCCTCGTCCCAAAGCTTCAGCCCGACCTCGTAGTCGCCGTCAGGCGCATCCTTCGGGACAGTGATGTCTATCTGCAGGGGCGTTGCATAGAGCTTGGAGGGGACCGACTCCCAGCCCTGCGGAAGATAGCTTGCCGAAAGCTGGTCATACGCCCCTCCTGTGCCATATGCGCCGCCGGTGGACACCTTGGGGCCAACCACTATGGAAAAAGTCTGCCCGGGCCCCACATTGCCGATTGTGATGGACGAGCCATGCTCCACCTGGGCTGAAATGGGGGCAAGCACGCCAACTGCAAAGGCGCACGACAGGAGCGCAAGCAGCGCAGGGACGAAAACGGCAAATCTCATGGCATCCACTCCGGCTTGATTGCCACGCCAAGCATTAAAACCATTGCTGGCGTTGTGCATCCATGAGATTCCCCCTGCCCGCGCTGGCATTCGCGCTCCTGCTTTTTGCATCATCTGCATCCGCAGCATCCTCCCTCGACGCCTTCATCAGCCGCTCGTTCGAGCCTGACTCTGGCGCCGCGTATTCGCCCCTTCTTTGCGAGGGCGGCTATTACCTGGTAAGCGCATGGGGGGCCGAGATTTACGTGGTTGACTCGGGCGGGAACCCTGTGAAGGGCTCGCCAGAGCTTGCTGCGCTATTGGAGCAGGATGCGAAGAACCGCAGCGGATACGAGGCAAAGGTTTCCTCCGCAATGGCATTCCCCCCCCTGGTTGAGGCGGCAAAGGCAACAAACGAGTCCAAATGCCTGCAGTACATAGGCGAGGACGGCGACCCTGGCTGCACAGACAGGCAAAGCTGCATAGTGTCGTGCTTCTCAGTGCCGCAGTGCGAGATAATAATACAGTCCGACGGCTTCATCGAGTCCGCCATGGACTGGAACATCAGGCGCAAGGAATACGCATCAGGGCTTGCGGCATACTCCCAGGGCCTGGAGGCAATAAGGTCTGACCCTGTGGCAATAGACTCGAAAATATCCCTCCTCTCCGTGCTGTCGTCGGTTGCGGAAAACATGTCCCAAAACAGCATCTTCCTCACAAAATTCGACGAAGGGTGCTCGGGGAACGGCACGCGCCGCTGCTACGAGTACTGCCCCAAGATAGATTATTCCCAACCGCTCATCTCCTCGCAGGCGCAAAACCTCGCCTCGCTCAAAAGCGCGCTGTCCGCAATAGATGGCCAGCGCAGCCGCGCGGATGCCATCCTGGGCAAGGGCGCTGAAAATGACGCCTACCTCTCGGTGCGCGGCAAGGACGTGGCGGAATTCCGCCTCAGGATGCAAAACGGCATACGCAACATCAAGGCAGGGGCGGGCGAGCTTGCAAAGACGGTGAAAGACCCGCAAATCGCGCCCATGATCCTGGGGCTTGAGGACATATCCGCGCTTGCGAAAAACTATTCGGATTCCGGCTACTACAAGAAAACGCTGGAGCTCCGCGCCCAGTTCGACTCGCTTTTCAATGCCACCACTGAAAGGATGGCAAGCGGCAATGCGCAATACCTTGCACTGGCGCTTTCAATGGACACGTTCTCCGGCAAGGCTGAAAGCAGCGCCTGGCTGATAGGCGAGGCGTCGGCAGAATCCCATCTGCAGAAGCTTGCCTCGCTCAAGGCCAACTACAGCGCGCCGCTGACGCTTTCCCAAATCTCGGAGGCAAGCGAAGCGCTTGCCGGGCTTAACGCCGCGCTTGCGTCCGAAATCTCCTCCAAGGCAGTGGAGGCGGGGAACTCCTCCAAGCCGCCAGCCCCCCCTTCAGGCGCGCAGCCGCTGCTCCCCTGCCTTCCCGCGCTTGCCATTCCCCTCTCCCTTCTTTTCCTTGCCGCCAGCCCCCGGCGCAGAGTTTAAATAGGCTTGCCCCAATAGATGTCACGCTTCAGAAGCGTTTATAGGAGGTTTTTATCATGAAAGGCATACTTTCAGGCAACAGGCGCGGCGTCCACACCGCCTACACCAACCAGTATGTGGTGGAAATCGACGGCGTTGCCGACAGGGCGTCCGCAAACGGCGTGATAGGCAAGCGCGTGTGCTGGAAAACGGCCACAGGCAAGGAAATAGTGGGCAAAATATCCAAGGCGCACGGGAACTCTGGCGCAGTGCTTGTCCGCTTTGACAAGGGATTGCCTGGCCAGGCAATCGGCACCGAAGTGGACATCTCCTAGATTCTGCTGGTCGAAATGGAATACCGCTTTTTGGAGCACACCGCGGACATAATGTTCGAGGCATACGGCAAGTCCTACCCCGAGGCGCTGCAAAACGCCGCGCACGCCATGTTCTCTGTTTTCGGGAAAGCCGGTGAAGGGGAGCGCGCGCACTTTTCGGTGTCAGCGCACAACCTGGAGGAGCTCACCGTGCAGGCGCTTGCGGACATGCTCGCCTACATGGACACGCACGAAATGGTGTTTTCAAAAGCCAAGGTTACTGCTTTTGACGCAAAAGCATTGACTGTGGAAATAGAGGCATTCGGCGAGAAGAAGCAGCCGCGCGACACCGTGAAGGCCGTCACCTACCACGAGCTGATGGTGGCAGAGGGGAAGGAAGGCTGGACAATAAGGCTGCTTCTGGACGTGTGATCACTTCTTCCCGTTGCCGTTCCCGCCGCTTGGAGGGAGTTTTTTCTGCACAATGGGCAGCTTCACGTAGTATATCTCGTCCTCGTCTTTGAGCACCACGGGGTTTTTCGAAATCGCCTTCACGTCAAGCAGGAACACTCCCTGCGTGAGCACCTTGATGTTCTCGATGTCGTCATCCGTGAATGAAGTGCGCGCGTAATATGACTGCGGGACCTTGCCGCCATCCCCCTCCTGCTGGGCAATAACGGTTTCCCCGGCATCCTGCCCCGGCTGCGCCTCGCCATTGTCCTTGCCGAATATGAATACCTTTGAGCCGCACGGGCACCCCGCGTCTATTTCCTCAAGGCTGGTCGCAGCGTGGCCGCATTTTGAGCATTTGTGCATGTTTTTCCCGCCTGTCCTAAGAAAGCTTGGAGGCAATCGTGGAATAAAGCCTGTTCAGGTTCTCGCCTGTCATCGCAGAGATCTCCACGCACTCGTAGCTCGGGAACGCCTCCTTTATCCGCTGCGTGTTGGCATTGGGCAGGTCTATCTTGTTTGCCACCACCACAATCGGAATATCGCGCGCCTCTATGTTCCCTATTATCGTGATGTTGACCTGCGTGTAGGGGTCTTCTGTGGCGTCAATGACGAAAAGCGCGGCGTCTATCTTGTCCAGGCTCCGCACTGCCTCGACGACGCCAAGCGTTGCCTCCCGCGCCCTCTTCTGCGCAGAATCCTTGTCAATGCCGTATCCCAGGAAGTCCCTGTAGTCCACCTTCACCGCGATTCCTGGCATGTCAAGCAGGTTCATGGTGAGGGTGAAACCGCGGAGCTTGAGGGTCATGTTCTCCTTTTTCTGCACACTGCGGGTCTCGTGCGGCACAGGGCTTACCGCGCCCATGGGCTCGTCCGCAAGGTCCACGCATATCCTGTTTGCAAGCGTGGTCTTGCCGACGTTGGGGCTTCCGTAAATGCCAAGGCTCACCGCCTTCCTTTTCCCAAATATTCCCCTAAGCCAGCCAAGTATCCGCTTTAGCATCATACCACGCGTGACACATTTCAGTGCCAAAAAATTATAAATTCCCCCCAATCCCGCCTTTTGCGAGCCTTCCCACCACCATGGGAAGCCCGACATGCTCCCTCTCAAGTATTGCCGCGGCAGCCTCGTCCGCGCTTTTGCATCCGGATATGTCCACCTTTTCCTGGTGGATTATCCTGCCGCCGTCAAGCGACTCGTCCACAAAGTGTATGGTGTAGCCTGACACTTTCTCGCCCGCGTCAAACGCATCCTTCTGCGCATGCGCGCCCGGGTACTTGGGAAGAAGCGATGGGTGGATGTTTATCATCCTGCCGGAATAGCGCGAGAGAAGCTCACTGCTCCTGATGACTTTCATGTACCCTGCCAGCACCACAAGGTCGGGCTGAAGCTCGGACAGCTTCTTCAGGATGCCCCCGTCCAGCTCCTCCCTCGAGGCGTGGGGGATTGCAAAGGCAGGTATGCCGTTCTCCCTTGCGCGCGCAACCGCCGCCGCATCAGGGTTGTCCGTGATGAGCCCCACCAGGCTCGCGCACAGCTTCCCGGTTTTCACTGCGTCTATCAGGGACTGGAAGTCGCTTCCCCTTCCGGATGCAAGCACAGCCACCCTGAAGCCTGATTTTGAGGATGAGCAGCAGATGATTTCGCCCTCGGTGAGTATGGCGTCCATTGCGACGTCGTGCATTTCCTCAGGCACCCTGTCCGTTATCTGGAAGGAATACGCAAGCCCGATTTTCCTTCCAGGCACTCCCCTGAGCAGGCTGTCGTAGTAGCCCATGCCGTATCCGATGCGGTGCCCCCTCCTGTCGAAGCACACGCCAGGCACCACCGCAAGGTCAACCTCTTTCGGGTCCACCCTCCTTTCAGGCAGCCGCGGCGGCTCTGGGATGCCGAATGCCCCCTCTTCCAGCTCTTCCATGCTGGAGATTGAATAAAGCTCAAGGGCGTGGCTTGCCTTGTTGGTGGCCGGAAGCGCCACTTTCTTGCCAAGCGAAAGCGCGGACTTAATTATGAAGTCCGTATGCACCTCCCCCCTTATCGCGGAATAGAGCAGCATGCACTTTGCGCCGTAAAAGTCAGGCAGGCGGACAAACTTGTCCATTATCTCCACGCAAAGCACGTGCCCTTCGCCTTCCTTGTGGTGGGCCTCGCGCTTTGCAATCATCTCCTTCCTCAAGCCGTCCTTCATGTTCCCACCATTCCTTATTGAGCCAATCTCCTTTTATCTTTACCGAACAGCTCTGCAAGCAGGTATATGGAGCCTGCCGCCACCACCAGCCCGCCTTTCCCCGCCAGTTTCTTTGCCTTGGCAAGCGCCCTCTTCGCCATTTTTTCAAGCAGGATGCCCCTCGCCCCTGCCGCCTTTGCAGCCTGCCTGAGCTTTGGCAGCCTTTCCCCGCGCGCAAGCGCCACCTCTGCAATCACCACGCAGTCAAAAAGAGGGGCAAGCGCGCCAAGCACGGCCGCATAGTCCTTGTCCTTCATTGCGGAAAATAAAAGCACCTTTTTCCCCCCTGCGCGCATGCGGGAAACTTCGTAGGCAAGCGCGCGGGCAGCCTCGGGATTGTGCGCGCAATCCGCAACCACGGCGGGCGCCCTGCCCACCTTCTGGAGGCGGTAGGCGGGCTTTGCTTGCGTCAATCCCCTCTCGATATCTTTCCTGCCGGCGCCAAGCAATGCGCATGCGGCAAGCGCGCAAGATGCATTTGACACCTGGAACTTCCCTGGCGCGGAAAGGGAAATGGAATATTTTTTGCCTCCGTATGCAGCATCGAATGAATAGCGGCTCCCTTTTTCGCGCAAATTCGCAACTTCCACGCCGTCCTCCACGAAGACCGCGCCTGCGCCCGCGTGCGCGCACTCCTTGGCAATCGCCAGCCCCGCCCTCCCTGACACAGCGCCGCACACCAGCGGCTTTCCCCTGCGGGCAATCCCGCATTTCTCGTGCGCGATTTTCTCA
>JBAZTI010000027.1:0-15354 GCA_041662045.1 Candidatus Micrarchaeia archaeon
AGACAACCGCTCTACCGATGAGCTACAGGGGCGTTGTCAATTTCCGAAGGAAATTGGCAAATTGTCGTCCAAAGGACGACATGTCGGCAAATTGCGAAGCAATTTGACGCAATATCTCTTTATGCATACCAATTTAAACTTTGGTCAGAAGAACTGTCGATTAGACTGTCTTTATTGAGGGTGAAAATGATGGGAAAATTCGCAGAGGCCGACGCAATCATATCGAAGATATCCATTTGCCGCAAATGCAAGACCAGGAACAAGAGCGGAAGCCCGAAGTGCAGGAAGTGCGGCTCTGTTTACATGCGCCCCAAGCGCAAGGACATACGCGTCAAGAAGTGAGGAAGGGGAGCCTTATGGAAGAGGGGGAAGTCGCATTCACGGCACGCTACCGGGACTGGATGGTGGTCAAGAAGCTGTCCATCGACGAGAAGACCACGCCGCAGGAAATCGCAGCGGCGCTTGCGAGCATGGAGGCCACCATGTCAAGGAAGAGCTACGGGTTCACGGGAATCAACCTGGATGCGATTGAGGCGGTTGCGGCAAGGCTATCCGTAGGCAAAAGGAAGTCTTTTGCCTCGCTTGCAGAGGCTCTTTCCGCCCTTAAGCCCGCCGAGCTCAAGGCAGAGCTCCTCACGGCATGCCCGACGCCTGCGCACCTTCCCATTGCCGAGAATTATTTTGTAAAGTGCCTGCTGGACGGCATGGGATTCAAGACGAATCTTGACCCGGAGACGCTTTCAGGCGCATTCCCGGAAATCAAGGTGCCCAAGCCCAGGGGCAATTTTGGGAAGAAGAAGAATTAGGAAGGGCGCCAAAGTTAAGTTTTTAAACTAATCCTCTAAAATAGAGGTGCTTCGACTTGCTGCAGACTGGCTTATGTTTGCTCTGGGTCAAAGTTTTTGATAGTGGAGGTGTATTGTAATGGCAGAAAAAGACCATCTTAACCTGATATTCATCGGCCACGTCGACCACGGGAAATCGACGTCCGTTGGGCGCATATTGTACGAGACCGGCGCGCTGACCGAGCAGCAGCTGAGGAAACTGAAGGAGGAGGCGGAGAAGGTCGGGAAGGCGACCTTCGAGTTTGCCTTCACCATGGACACCCTCAAGGAGGAGCGCGAGAGGGGAGTGACCATCGACCTGTCCCACAAGGAGTTCCAGACGCAGAAGTACTACTTCACCATCATCGACGCGCCAGGGCACAGGGACTTTGTCAAGAACATGATTACCGGCGCATCGCAGGCAGACGCGGCAGTGCTCGTCTGCTCAGGAAAGGAAGGCGTGCAGGCGCAGACCAAGGAGCACGCGTTCCTTGCGAAGGTGCTGGGCATCAGCCAGCTCATAGTGGCTGTCAACAAGATGGACGCGGTGAACTATGACCATGTCAAGTTCGACGAGACCAAGGTGGCGCTTTCCACGCTCCTGAAGAACATCGGCTACAAGGTGGAGAACATCCCCTTCATCCCGATTTCAGGCTACCAGGGCGACAACATAAAGGTAAAGTCCCCCAACATGCCATGGTACGCAGGCCCCACCCTTCTTGAGTGCTTCGACAAGCTCACCGCACCGGTGAAGCCGACCGACAAGGCACTGAGGCTGCCCATCCAGGACGTTTTCACAATCACGGGCCACGGCACGGTGCCGGTGGGCCGCGTGGAAACGGGAATACTGCACCTCAACGAGACAGTGGTCTTCATGCCCTCCGGCGCAAAGGGAGAGGTGAAGAAAATAGAGATGCACCACCAGGAGCTGCAGCAGGCAGTGCCAGGCGACAACGTAGGCTTCAACGTGAAGAACGTGGACAAGAAGGACGTGAAGCGCGGAGAGGTCGTGGGGCCGGTGAACAGCCCGCCCAAGGTGGCTGCCGAATTCACGGCGCAGATAGTGGTGCTTGAGCACCCGACCGCCATAGGCAAGGGCTACACCCCCGTCTTCCACCTTCACACCGCGCAGATTGCGTGCACTTTCGTGGAGCTTATCGAGAAGAAGGACCCAAAGACCGGCGCGACCATGCAGAAGAACCCGGACTTCCTCAAGTCGGGCGACGTGGCGATCGTGAGGATCAAGCCGCTCAAGCCCGTTGTCGTGGAGAAGTTCTCAGAGTTCCCCCCGCTTGGCAGGTTTGCCATCAGGGACATGGGCCAGACAGTGGCTGCAGGCGTGGTGCTTGAAGTGGTGCCCAAGACGGCATGATTTTTTTATTTTTTTGATTTTTTATGAATAGGACCGAGGTATCCGGTCGAAAGGAATCGGAACGAAGATGGTGAACTCATGGGCAAGGCAAGGATCAAGCTGATAGGAAAGACACCCGAGGAGCTCGAGGAGGTCTGCAAGCAGATAGTGGAGATCGCCAAGGCGACGGGTGTGGAGATAAAAGGCCCGGTCCCCCTGCCCACGCACAGGATGTCGGTAACCACAAGGCGCACGCCCTGCGGGGACGGCTCTGACACCTATGAGCACTGGGAGATGAGGATACACAAGAGAGTGATAGACGTCGCAGGGGACGAGCGCACCTTGCGCCAGATCATGCGCGTCCGCGTGCCCGAGAATGTCCAGGTCAAGATAAGCCTGGAATAGCTTCTTTTTCTGAAGGCGGCTTTCATTTTTTTGAAAGAGGGCTAGCGGAAGCATCAGACCTTCAGGTTCATCATCTGGTGCGTGTAGTCCATCATTATCATTATCCCCTGCGCGAGCCCGTCCGCAGGGCAGCCGCTCAGGTAGACTTTCCTCACAAGCGCGCCGCTGTCGATGTGGAGCATGATGTTCTTGTCCTCGCCGGTGGCAAGGTAGGTCTTCATCAGCACAGGGTTTGGCACGCTGCCGAATTGCGGGTGCTTGCCGCGCCATGCCAGCAGGTTGGAGGGCCGCGTGAACGCCACGACCTGGTCGATGAGCCCTGCGTCGAAAAGCACCTTTGCGTAGGCAAGATATGCGCCAAGGAGCTTTTTGGCAAGCCCTTTCTGCTCTGAGACGAGCTTGCGCACCACCAGCTTCTTCCCTTCTGGGCTGTCCAGGTCCCACATCTTCTCATCGGCAAGCTCAAGCGAGCCATTCGGAAGGCTTGCCATCTGCACCGGGAGGATGGCTGCGCACGGCCTGCCCCTGTCGTCGCGCGCCGAAAACGCGGGCGTATGGAAGGAAGCGTACCTTGACTCGAGCCGCCGGTCATAGTCCGGGGCCAGAAGCCCGCCGTCGCGCATCCCCCACTTGCGGACAAGCACGTCGGACTGCGCATGTATCTGCGCCTTGGATGGCTTGTCCCCATAAATGCCATTGATAACCTCTACATCCGCATCTATCCGAAGCGTTATCCTCTCCGGAAAGTTCGCCAGCGGGTAGTTCCTGGAAAAGACGCGCCGCTGCAGCCCCGAGGGCGCCGGCGCGCCAGCATTCTGCTGGGAGAATATGGAGCGCTCTATGGGTTTGACTGACCTTATTTCCGCCATTTGGATCGCCTTTTGCCAATCTGCCTAAATCGCCTTGGCAGTAAAAGCCCGCAAAGCGCTTAAAACACTATCTTTGCCCGCCGGGATGGGCAGCAGGTATAAAAAAACATGTGGCAAATAAGCAATTGTGGTGGCATGACGCACGGCATCCGCAAAAACAGCATCCCGCACAGGAAGCAGAAGGGCTCGTCCACCAATTTCGGCAAGGTGCGCAAGATAAATTTCCACAAGAAGTGCGACAGGTACAAGCACGATTTGGAAACCGGGCAGGTCGAGACGGAAATCGCCGCAAAATGCGCAGCCCTTCTCGAGAACGGCATGCAGGATACCGTAAATAAGGTCAATCGCCACATGGATAGGGGCGAGGTAGGCAAGGCTTCGCAGCTTGTCAATGAAGCATACCGCCTTCTTTACCAGGCAAGCGGCTTTGCCGGCAAGAAGCCGCTGAGGGATTAGCCATCCCGGACGGGGCGCTGCACCCAACCGGCTGATAGTCCATATTATAAGCTATGCGCCCCATAACGAAACCAGAAAGCAGGTGATCCAATGAAAGGAAAAGTGAAGATGTTCAATACCGAACGTGGTTTTGGGTTTATCACGGGCGACGACGGCAAGGACGTGTACGTGCACACCACCTCGATAGAGGGAGGCGCTGCGCTTGCGGTCGGCGATGCCGTGGAATACGATGTTGAGGCCGGCGAACGCGGCCCGCGCGCAAAGAACGTGAAGAAAGCCTAGGTTTTGCAAAAGTGCGCGGCAGGCAAATGCGCCTAGCTTTGCCCATGCCGCCCGTGGGGCAGGGCCCTGCCCCAGGCAAAAAAGTATTTCGCCGACGAGGGGCTTTATACAAAACGTATAACTTAGGAATTGCCACGCCGCTGTACGCTCAAAATGGCCGCTTTTAGCGATATGGCCGAACCGCTAGCTTTTGCGAACACCCGGGGCATGGTTTTATTTGTTTGTCATCGAATTTTATGCATGCGGATAACCGTTCTAAATGATGAAAAGCCCGGCAGATGCCCGGCAGAACACGGTCTTTCGTTCCTGATAGACTGCGGGAAGAAAATACTGTTCGATGTTGGTCCTTCGGAGATATTTGTCAGGAATGCCTCTGAATTAGGCATCGACCTGAATGAAGTCGAAACGATTGTCCTGAGCCATGGGCACTGGGACCATACGAATGGATTGAAGTACATAAATGGAAAAAAGCTGGTTGCTCATCCAGACTGCTTTGCTAAAAGGTTCAGGAAGAAAGACAAGAAATACAATGGAGTTCCCATTACACGAAGTGAGGCGGGAAAGCAATTCACGCTTGTTTTGTCAAAAAAACCCCACAAGCTTTCAGACGATGTCATCTTCCTGGGAGAGATACCACGTCTGAATGATTTCGAAGCAAAAAAGACGGAGTTCTATCTTGAAGATGGCACCGACGATTTCATCCTGGGCGATTCTGCGCTGGCAATAAAGACGGGGAACGGCTTGGTGGTCGTGGCAGGTTGCTCTCATGCAGGCATATGCAACATTATCGAGCATGCAAAACGGGTAAGTGGAGAAAGAAAGATTTACGCAGTAATTGGCGGTTTCCACCTGCTCCAATATGATGAAGCCGCAAAAAAAACGATAGAATACTTCAAGAAAGAGCGCATTGCCAGGATTTTTCCCTCCCATTGCGTGAGCGAAGCAGTGATTGATGAGATGAGCAAAGAGTTCAAGATAAGCCGTATGCATTCCGGAGATGTCATTGACATCTGACTGGCATTGAAAACGAGTTCAACGCCCAAACTGAGATTTGTAGTTAGTACTGACTTTACGTCGTAAAAAAGAAAAAATCGCCGAGTAGGAGATTTGAACTCCTAAGCCCCGAAGGGCACTAGATTGCTTCCCCGCATCACTCTTTCTTTGGGGGTGAAGCCCTCAGCCCCTTTCTTTCGGAAAGAAAGGGGATATGGGTTTCAAGTCTAGCGCGATACCAGGTTCTGCCAACTCGGCACGGAACATTAACGCGCGATAGAGATTATAAACCATCCGCGCGAAAGACTGGAGGAGGGGTGGCGGAATGGACGGCAGCATTATTTTTGAGCACCAGTTTGCGCGCATATTCATAATCTACGTATTCACGGTGGTGATGCTCCGGCTTGCGGGCAAGAGGAGGATTGCGCACCTCTCTGCTTTTGACATCCTGATAATCATCGCGCTGGGGTCGGCGGTCGGGGACGTGATGGTCTACGGGGAGGACGTGGTGCCGCTTGCAAACGGGATAGTTGTGGTGTTCGCCGTGATCGCGCTGCAGATAATCGTGAGCAAGCTTACCGAGCGCAGCAAGCTGCTGTCCTACATCGTGCACGGCAGGGGCACCGAGATGATAAGGAAGGGGCACGTGGTGCAGCACAACCTCGAGGCAGAGGACCTGACAGAGGACGAGCTGATGGAGCTTTTGCGCGAGAGGGGAGTGGAGCGCGTGGGCCAGGTGAAAGAGGCGGTGCTTGAGAAATCCGGCGAGCTCAGCGTGATACTTTACGGAAGGAGGCAGAAAAGGGGGAGGAACCGCGGCATAATCTGAAATGACCAGGGGCCCCCTGCGGGCGGCTGGAGAAGTCGTCAGATGATGGAGCCCCGCGAATTCTCCATCTGAGCTGGCTTCGCCAGCTTCTGGAAAATTCCTATATTATGAAGCCCCATGAGTTTTCCATCTTAGCCGCGCTGCGGCGCGGCTTCTGGAAAACTCATATTATGAAGCCCCATGAGTTTTCCATGTTCCCCCAGCCGTTTTTGAGGGAGATGCGCTCGCCGTCCTTGGTCGTAAGCTCAAGCGACTCGAGCACCGACGGGTATTCATTGTACCTGAAGGTCGAGCGCGCTGGCAGGGCGCCTATCTTCTTGCTGAACGACCAGCACGCGTGCGAGTATGCGCGCGCTGTGGCCGAGATGTCAAAGCCGTCCCCCCCGCCGGCCAGCGCGTGCACGTAGTTCCCGGTTTTCCCTATGCGGGAAGGCACCACGCCGAGCCGGCTGCCGACGAACGTGCGCCTGCTTGGCGCGTGGTAGAGGAAAACATCCTGCTTGAGGGGCAATGTCGGCGTCTTGAGGCGCGCGCCTTCCCAGGCATTGTCCGCAAGCATTGCCCTGCCTGCATAAGGCACCATGTAGGTGAAGAAGCTCCCGTCGGAGAAATGGTAAAGCCCCCAGTACCACTGCGGAGGGGGCGCGGCAAGCAGTATCTTCTGGAAGTAGGCCGTGCCTGCAAGCGCGCTTTTCTTGCCGCCGTGGGACTCCGTGCCCGAGAGCGCAAGCGTTTCAATGCGCGTGCCCTCCACCATCATGCCGGCCGGAAGATGGGTGCTGCCGTGCGTCGGCCCCACTGCAGGGTGCATGTCCTCCTGGCGCGCCACGAGCTCGAACTCGTGCTCCCCGGACTTTATCCTTGTGACAAAGTCGCCCCCGCGCATGAAAAACGAGCTTGGCGCCCTGCCAGGGGCAAAAAGGCGGCGGCGGGAGGGGTCGAGGGACATGCGGGACGCCTCCAGCACAAAGTCCTCGTGCATCCCTTTCCCGTCAAAATACCAGGCTGCGGCGGCTCCGTTGAGCCTGCAGGCGCCGCCAGCGAGCATCTCCAGCTGGCGCTGCACGCGGATGTTGAGGGAGTTGCACGTTATGTCCGGGTCGTTCTTTATCGACCAGAGGATCATTATCTGGCGGCACTTGCCGGTTTTTTTGGTGTTTTCGTCGTGGATGAAAAAGAGCCAGAACCACCACAGCCACGCGCCTGGCGTTTTCCACTCCTGCGGCGGCTGCCAGATGCTTTGCAGTATTTCCTCCCTGCTTTTGCCGGCCATGAGAGCATTTTTAAGGGAATAGTTTATATTTGTCCACGCGTGGTCCCATGGCAGGAGTCCCTTCAGAGGAAAAAATCTACGACGCGATAGTGGTGGGGGCCGGCCCGTCTGGCTGCTCCTGCGCGCTCTTCCTTGCCAATGCAGGGAGGGAGGTTCTCCTTGTCGACAAGATGGCGTCGTTCCCGCGCGAAAAGGTGTGCGGGGACGCTTTCTCAGGCAAATCAATAGGCGTGGCGCGCGAGCTTGGGGTGCTGCCGGGGCTTGAGAAAAAGCCCCGCGGGATTGTGAGGGGCCTGGCGCTCATAGCCCCGAACGGGAAGGGGGTGGCAGTGCCTTTCCCGAATGCGGACGGCATGCAGTTTGCAGGCTATACCGTGGCGCGCGCCGACACCGACGAGGCGTTTTTCCGCGCGGCAGAGGCGCACCCGGGGATTTCCGTGCTGCTTTGCTTTTCGCCGGATGAGCTGCTGCGAGAGGGGGGCGCGGTATGCGGGGTGGCAGGCGCTGAGGGCGCCGAGAAGAGGAGGATGGCCTTCAAGGCAAGGGCGGTGGTGGGCGCGGATGGCGCCGCATCCGCGGTCTCAAGGATGCTTGGGCTCCCCAACCAGCCAGTGGAGCACGTCTATTCGGGCGTGAGGGGCTATTACTCCGGAGTGGAGGGGCTGACGGAGAACATCGAGCTTTTCTTCATTGACGGCGTGCTGCCAGGATACCTTTGGATATTCCCAATGGCGAACGGCCGCGCGAATGTCGGCCTGGGGATACTGTCGTCAGACCTGAACAGGGGGAGGAAGCACCCGAATGCCATGCTCGCTGACGCGATTGCAAAGAACCCGTCCATTGCCCCGCGCTTCATGAACGCCAGGCTTGAGGGAAGGATGGGGGGCTGGGCAATTCCCTTGGGCTCATACAGGAAGAAATGCCTTGGCGACGGCTGGCTGCTTGTCGGCGATGCCGCCTCGCTTGTCGACCCGTTCTCCGGGGAGGGCGTGGGCAACGCGCTTTGCTCCGGGAAGTATGCAGCGCAGGCGATTGGGGAGGCCATTGAAAAAACGCCGGGAAGCGCCCCCCTGGCTGCCGAATCGCTTGGGAAGTACGGGAAGCTTCTTGATGAATACATCTATCCCGAAATGGTGGACTCCTACAGATTGCAGAGGGCTTCGCGGTCCCGCTTCCTTTTGAACCTGTTCATAGGGAAGGCCGCGGACAAGCCCGAAGCGCGCCGGATGCTTGTGAACATGGTGAATTCCGACGATGAAAAGAAGAAAACCCAGTCCCCGCTTTTCTACCTCAAGCTCCTCCTGCCGTGAAAATCAGAGCCCTTCCACCACGACCTCTTTGCTTGCGTTGTCATCCATTGCCATAGGTATGTCAAGCTTTGCTGAAAGCTTCCAGATGTGTATCTTGCCGTCGTGCCCGAACTCGTGGCTGGTGGGCGAGGCATTCCGCGGGAGGGTGAACTGCACGGTAAAAGCCTCCTCGCCGGAAAATTCGCGCTCCCCGCTTAGCTTTTTCTCCTGGCTGAACAGCACGCTGTCGCGCTTCACAGTGCGGGTCTCGATGTTGGATGAATACGGTATGCCCATTTCCTTGTGCCTGTCAAGCGTGTACTGGTCGATTACCACCGTCGTCTTGACTTGGTGCTGCTCGGTGCAGGAAAGGGAGGCATAAACCCCGCGCGCCTTTGCAGGCTTTTCCCTGCGCAGGCTGATGGTGGCGGTTACTATGTCCCCGGCGGCATAGGATGCGCGGTCAAGGGAAATCGACATCATGCGCTGCCTCAAGGGGAAATCAGGGATTTTCAATCTCGACGTCGCCGTTTATCGTGCACTGGCACGCCAGGCGCTGGTTAGGCTTTGCCCCGAAGCCCTCCAATGTGGCCTTCTCGTTCTCAGTGGGCGGCGTCAGGTTTTCCATCCCCTTCACCACGTTCACAAGGCACGAGACGCACACCCCTGCCTTGCACGAGAACGGTATGGACGCGCCGTTGTCCTCGGCAATCTGCACAAGGGGAGTGCCTGATGGCACCTCGATTGTCTTTCCGTCGCTTTTGAATGTCACTTTAGGCATGTCATCCCTCGGCTCAAATTTGCGCTAAGAGTTTAAAAATGGGGAAGGTGTAATATTGGCGGTGATTTTCATGCCCTCCAGCCTTCCATCAAGCTTTTCCCGCCCAGGCGCAGGCAGGCCGTACTCCCCGCCCGAGGCGGGCGTGCAGGCAAGCGCGCCCGAAGCAGCCGCGCAGGCAGGCGCGGCAGGCAATACCGCCATGATAGTGGCATTGCTGGCGCTCGCGCTTGCCCTCATAAGCGTGTACGGCTCGTATTTCATGGACAGGCCGCTTTCCGATGCGCAAAAGGGGCAGCTCATGGGCATTGCAGAGGACCTGCGCACGCTGCAGAACCGGGACATAGTGATGACCGCGCCCGTCTCCACGACCATATCCCTGGACAGGAGCTATCCGATAAAGGACCTGTTCCCGCCGCAGTTCGACATCCCGCTTTCGTTCTACATACCCATAGACACCCAGCTCGTGGGGCTTTCCTCGACAGGCCAGCCAGTCTCTTTCCGCGTGCAGGAAGAGGTGCCGATAACCGCCACCATCCCCATAACAAGCGCAAAGGCGTTCGGAAACAACACCATCCAGATAAAGAAGGAGCTCCCGGTGGAGGCGAAATTCACATCCGCGATAAAGATACGCGCGGCCTACGGGCAGGACCTGAACAACATAATCGACAAGCTCGAGGCTGTTGCGGGCAACTAGGCGCCAGGAAGCGATAAGATCTTGGCGACCCCGCGCGCGCCGTCCCACTCCTTTTCCATCCCCCCTATCCTCAGCGCCCTGGCGAAGAAGGGCGCGCAAGCCACGAATGTCTCGCCCTCGCCGCCTTCCAGGTGCGCGCTTACGGATGGCTTCATCCCCCTGAGGCGCCCCACGAACGCTGCGTCGAAGCGCGCGCCGAGGTCCGCGCGCCCCAGCCCCCCGGCTGACACGGCGATGACATAGGTTTCGAGGTAGGCGCACTGCTCGGAGAGGAGCGCATCGCCTGTGCGCCATACAGGGGAGAAAGAGGCAATGCCAAGCTCGTGCGCGATTTTGTCTATCCTCTGCTTCTGGTACTCGCTTTCTATGGCGCCTGCGGCAACTGCGCCCACCTGCATCCCGCGAAGGGCCTCCTTCATTGCGGCAAGCTCGTCCTCTTCGCGCTCGCCTTCGGCTTCCACAAATTTTATGGGCATGCCCATCTGCCGCGCCTGCTCCGCGCACCACTTTACGTTGGGGTGGTGGAACATCATCGAATATTCTGCGGGGGAAATGGTGAGAAGCGACACGTCGTGCCCCTGCTGCTGCATGCAGAATGCCGCGAAGACCGAGTCCTTGCCGCCTGAGAAAAGCACTGCGACTTTCATGGGAAGCGCTGGGGCGAATAAGAATAAAAAAAGAGCGGATGGCAGCGCCATTGCGCTACAACTTTCCATTTTTACGCCGTAAAAATGAAAATGTGCATTTTCTTTCAGAAAATGCATCAGACATGCAGCGGAGCTGCATGTGGATGGACTGGACGGGATTTGGACCCGTGGCCTCGTCGTTGCGAACGACGCGCTCTACCGCTGAGCTACCAGCCCATTCTTCGGGAGTTGGGATTGAAGGGTTTATAAAAGATATGATGGGGAGCTTGAAAAAAACAAAAGCGCCCCTGTTGGGGAGGGGCGCGATTAATAAAAAAATCAGACGTAGTTGAGCGCGTCCATCGTCACGGCGTGCGGCTTTGCCTCCTGCTTTTCTATCGCATAGGGGTTCTTTATCCCCGTGACTATGGCAGTCACGGATATCCCGTCGCCCATGCTCGGGTCCAGCCGCGCGCCTATCTTTACATCCGCGTTGAGGTCGAAGCTCTCCGATATCTTCTCGCCCACTTCTATGCCCTCGCCGAGCGTGAGGCTCGTGCCGCCGTTGATGTGCAAAAGCGCGCCCTTTGCGCCCTCATAGGTGACGTCAAGGAGCGGGTGCTCCATGGTGTTGCGCACCACGTGGTCTATTCTGTCGGTGCCGTGCGCCTCGCCCATGGACATGAGCGCGAAGCCCCCGTTCTCCATCACGGACTTCACGTCCGCAAAGTCGATGTTCAGGAGCGACGGCAGCATTATGGTGTCTGCGATGCCGGTTATCGCCTTGCCGGTTATGGCGTCCGCAAGGTTGAAAGCCTCCGAAATCGGCAGGTTCGGCACATAGTTCACCAGCCTGTCGTTCTCGATGACTATGACCGTGTCGGACTTTGCCGAGAGGCGCTCAAGGCCCCAGCGCGCCTTCTGCACGCGCGCGCGCTCGAGGCGGAAGGGTATGGAAACCACCGAGACGACCATGGCGCCCTGCTCCCTCGCGATTTCCGCGATGACAGGCGCCGCGCCCGTGCCCGTGCCTCCGCCCATTCCGGCGCAGATGAAGACGAGTTCCTTGTTGCCGATGACCTCGCGGAGCTTTTCCCTGCTCATCTCGGCGCACTTGGTCGCGACTTCCGGGAAGCCGCCCGCGCCCAATCCCTTCGTCACTGTGGAGCCGATCAGCACCCTCTTGTGCGCCTGCACCATCTTGAGGTGGAGCTGGTCGGTATTGACTGCAATAGTCTGCGCGCTTTTTATGCCGATTTTCATCATCCGGTCCACCGTGTTGCAGCCTGCGCCGCCCACGCCGATGATGCCTATCCTGACGCCCTCATTGCTCATGAGCTCGTCCGCCTTAGTTTCCCCAACCACATTTTCGAACATATCCAACCCCCGCCTTGTTTGTTTGTCTCATCTGTTTTTGGACGTGGCATCCGCTCGCTAAAAACCTATCTCACGAGGGGAAATGCACTGTCCATCTGATCGCCAGACCTAATTCGCATAACAGGTTTAAATAGATTTCTTTTGAGCGGACGCGCGCGTTCGCTGCAGGGAAAAATCCACGGCGTGGAAAATGCGGACAATGGCAAAAGGCAGAAAAACAAAAAAGCGAATGGGCAACAAGTTGCAAAAAATGTAATAACCACCGGCATCCTGCCCTGCGCACGCTTAAAAGCCAAAAATCGGGAAGAATGCGGTGGTAAAATGGCTATCATCTGGCGCACCCTATCCTTTCATTCCGCGGCGTTAGGAAGTTTCTTAAATTATCCGGGAGTTATACTCGCACTTACCATAATCGGCTGGAGTGCGGCGGTTGCCCTTGCGGCGCCTTCGGGTGCTGGCCTCCAGCAAACTAAACAAATCTTCTCCTGGTGTTTTTATGGATGAACGGGTAATGGTATTCATAGACGGCTCCAACCTGCACCATGCCGTTGAGCGCCATCAGAAGATAGATGCCGGCTTCAGGATAGATTACCAAAAACTCGTTGAAGCTTTGGTTGGCGGCAGGCACCTTGTCCGCACATATTACTACGGCTCAAGGCCGATGCAGGCAGTGTCAGAACAGGAGTCTTTCTTCAAGAAGCTTGAGCGGCTTGGCTTTGAGGTTTCGGTAAAGGCATTGAAAGTGAGGGAAAAGGTGTGCAAGGAGTGCGGGCATCGCCAGAAGGCTTATCTTGAAAAAGGCGTCGATGTCGCGCTTGTCACGGATTTGCTGGCATTCGGCTTCCGGAACGGCTATGATACCGCAATCATTGTTTCAGGGGACAATGATTTCCTAGGGGCAATAAATGAGGTCAAAAGGCTTCCGAGGCGCGTGGAGATTGCTGCTTTTTCGGATTCAATCAGCGAGGAAACGCAAAGGAAGGCCGACTCGTTCACCGCGCTTGAGGCGATGGCCGGGAAGATAAGGATGGCGTAGCACCGCGCAACCGAGAGCGCGCTTCCGCTAAGGGTTGATAAAAAAAACCAAAAGCGCGCAAGGGGGGGTTGAGGCCCCGCGCGCCAATGTTTTCCAAAGATAGTTCCAGTTTGGATGGCTGTCGGTGCTTTCCTAGCCGATTATCTCTATGTCGCTGTACGACACTTCCTTCTTCGGCTCGTCGCCTCCTGACCCAAACACGTTCGCGCCCTTCACGCCGGTAACGATGGCAACGATTTCCAGCTTGCCGTCGTATCCAGGTATGAGCCTTGCGCCCCACTTGACGTTTGCCTGCGGGTCCATCTTCTCCGTGATGATTTCTCCCGCCTTGATGGCATCGCCCAGCGTGAGGTCTGCCCCACCTGAGATGTGGATGAGTGCGCCGTTTGCGCCTTCGTAGTCGACGTCCAGCAGCTTGTTCTTGAGCACGCCTTCAGCGGCTCCGCGGACCTTGTCAGTGCCCTTGCCCTCGCCAACAGCGATGAAGCCCACGCCGCCTCCCTGCACTATGGAGCGCACGTCGGCAAAGTCGATGTTGATGAGCGACGGCTGCGTGATGGTCCACACAAGCCCTCCGACCGCCTTTGCGAGAATTTCGTCCGCAACCGCAAACGCCTCGTTCATCGGCAGGTTCGGGACGAGCTTCACCAGCCTGTTGTTGTCCAGAACGATTACCGAGTCGACGTGCTTGCGGAGCTTCGCAATCCCCTCTTCGGCCTTCACACGCCTTGCCCGTTCAAGGTTGAATGGGTATGTGACCATGGCAACGACGATTGCGCCCTGTGCCTTTGCGACTTCCGCAATGACCGGCGCTGCGCCCGTTCCCGTGCCGCCTCCCATTCCGGCGCAGATGAAGACGAGGTGCGCGCCCTCGAGCTCTTTCTCGATGAGCGGCCTGTCTATCTCCGCAGCCTTGCAGCCCGTGTCAGGATAGCCTCCTGCCCCGAGCCCCTTGGTGATGGTCTTGCCGATGAGGAGCTTCTTGGCTTTCTCGTGTATCATGTTGAGGTGCTGCCTGTCGGTGTTTACCGCGACAAGTTCGCATCCCTTCACGCCCGAGCGGATAAGCCGGTTCACTGTGTTGTTTCCGCCTCCTCCTACTCCTACTACAACTATCTTAATCTGGTCTGAGCCAAAAGATTCGGCTGGAGCTGGCTCTTGCTCGCCTAGGACTGATCTTACTAAGCTGTCCATACCTATCGCCTTGAGTGCCAATTCGCGGATTAGATTTATATATGTTGCAGCTAGAGGGAAATTTTCACGGCGTGGAAACGGGTTTTTTGCGGAAGTTGGCAGGAAATTTGCCAAGCGCACGGAAGGCAGGCGGAATTTTGGCGCAGGGAGATACTCTTTTATAATCCGCGCGAGAATTTGCAGCCATGATGCTTTTCGAGTTTGCGCTGCTGGTGCTCTTCACCTACGTGCTCTCGAGGATGTCATGCATCGCGGTTGAGCAGGCAGGGAGGCTGTCCGAATACCTTGGCCTGTCCAAGATGGCGGTGGGCATGCTCATCGTGGGCGCCATGGTGGCGCTTCCAGAGCTTTCCGTGGCGATAACGTCTTCCGCCGCAGGGCAGGGCGAGCTGTCGGCGGGCAACGTGTTCGGCGCAAACGTGGTGCTCATCCTCTTCGCGCTGGGCATCGGCGCGTTTGTCTACGGCTTCCGCGTGGAGAGGAAGAACCTGGAGGACGTTGGCTTCGTGCTCCTGCTGACGTTCCTCATATCCATGTACATGATATTCGTCACGCAGATTGCCGGGCGGACCATAGGCTTCCTCGAGGGCGTGGCGCTCTACCTGGTCTTCGCGTGGTATGCCGCCAAGATGGTGATAGACAAGGCGATAAGCAAGAAAAGCGTGGTGGAGGACAGGGCGCACTTCAACACCGGCACGTTCAGCCTCGGATGGCTGCAGAAAATGGACGTGAACGGGCCTGTCACCGCGCTCGTGTTCGCGGCAAGCGTGCTTGCGGTCTACGTGAGCGCCGACATCGTGGTTGACTCGGCGATATCCATAGCCACCGAGCTCGGGCTTGCGCAGAGCTTCATAGGCGCCACGCTCATTGCGCTTGGCACCTCGCTGCCGGAGATAATGGTGGGCTTCGAGGCGATAAAGAAGAGGATGTACGGGCTCGTGCTCGGCGACGCCATGGGAAGCATAATGGCGAACATCACCATAGTGCTCGGCACGGCGGCAATCATCAGGCCCATATCGCTTCACCTCAAGGTCTTCGGCATCGCCATGCTTTTCGCCGTGCTTGCAAACGTCCT
>JBAZTI010000028.1:0-15186 GCA_041662045.1 Candidatus Micrarchaeia archaeon
GGCGCACTCTTTTTATTTTTCCCTTCTTTTCCCTCCCTTATGCAGAAGAATGCAAAAAAGGCGCAGGGGGAATGGATGCACCATGGGCAGTGGGGCGCAGGCAAGACAAGCCGCTGGCTTCGATGGTGGTTCCTTCCGTTCGAGATACTTGGGCTGATGGGCCCGCTCATCGGCGCGCTTGTGAGCCTTGCCTTCACAGTCGCCCTGCTGTGGATTGCCAAGCTTGTGAATGTCATCCTCCAAAGCGGGTTCATTTCCCTTATGATCGGCGCAGCTGACAGGAACATTGCCTGGTTTTTCATCGTGCCCCTTGTTGTGGGCTATTGCCAGCACCTTGCAAAGAAGTCCCATGCAGGCTACCTGGTTTTCCTGCCCATTGGCAATGCGGCAAGCACCACGTTTTCCCTGTGGATGCTTGCGTGGGTTTTCAAGACAGTGGGCGCGCTTTCGAGCGTGCCGCTTCTTTTCCAGATAGGCGTTCTTTTGCGCGAAAATCTGGCGCCCATCTTCGCGCTCGTGCTGATTCTTGGCTACCTCTCTGCCGCGTCCAGGCATTTTGCGCGCGCACGCTAGCCGCTGAAAAGGAAGACTTCGTCTATTTTCGAATGGAGCGCACGCGAAACGTCGTGCGCAAGGCGAAGGGAGGGGTTGTACTTGCCCTGCTCCAGGAACAGTATGGTCTCGCGGCGCACGCCGACCTTCCTTGCCAGCTCCTCCTGGGTCATATTGTAGCGCGCGCGAAGCTCCTTTATGCGGGTTTTCATGACAGGTCACCTTTCCTTGAAAGATAGAACCTGAAGGCGAGAAGCGAGGCTATCATCGTGAAGAACACGAGCGAAAGTACACCCTCCACGCCAAGCTCTGCCAGTTTGAACTGCTGCACGAGGAGCAGGATGGCAATCACCACATAGGAGAGCCACCAGGAATAGCCCACTGCAATGCGGTGCACAAGCTTGGTGCGCTCGTCAACCAAAGGCTCGCCCTTGCGCTCCTGCCAGGCGCGCACAATGCTCACCGCGACCATCGCCGTCCCGATTGCGACAAGCATGGAGACCATGCCATCGTCTGCGCTTGGCGTGAAGAAGCCGAAGTATGCCGCAGCCAGGTAGACCACCGCGGCAAGCATGAGCGAATACATGGAGCGGGGGGGAATGCCCCGTGCGCTCCCGTGTTTCCCGGATGTTTGTGCCATATTTCTCACCTTTTGTTAGATTGATTTAACATAATGTTAGAAATATACAACATAAGGCTTATAATGCTTGCGCTCGCTTCGGAAAAAGCCGGCGGGCGCGGCGCACGCCAGGATGGCAGAGGGCGCATGGGTTTGTCCTTGCGATTTTGCAGTTACTCTTTTGCAAACCGCCTGCCCATGAAAACCTTCAGTATATCCTCGGCCCCTTCAACAAATAGGTAGACTTTCCTATCGGCATCATAGACCGCCATTCTTGAGTCATTCATGACCCCGGCGCCGCCATTCCACCTGGCACCCCAGTCGGCAACCTCCTGGAGCGTGCTGCAAGCAAAGATTTTTGCACTTGTGGCATTGTCCCCAAATTCTTCTGGCACCTTGTCATCGGCAGTTCTTATCTCAGCCAGAGAAGCCGTATCGAATAAAAGAGCGCGGACAGCCATAATCTTGGGCACTATGCCCCCCAACTGGCTGTGGAAAGTGGCACTATCAGCAAGTTTCCCCCCTCCAGCCGCATTGCGAAGCCGTGCATAATGCGTGGTTGCATCAAGAATTGCCGCCATAATCGCATATGCTTCCCAGGCAATCTTGAGCCTGCCAAAAAAGAGAGTGAGATTTGCAAGCAGCCCGCCTTGCCCCACCTTGCCTATGATGTTCTCAGGCTGGACAGGAACCGAGGCAAATTTGACCCACGAGGTATCAGAAGCCCTCCATGATACTTTGTCCATGGGCGGCCCGGTGGTAAACCCTGGCATGCCATCTTCCTTCCTATTAACAAGAAATGCAGTGGTCTTTCCATCCTCCCCTTTTGCAAACGTAGTTGTGATGTTGGAATTCGGGGCGCCTGTGATGAAAATCTTTTCGCCGTCCAGCAAATACAGATTTTTTTCAGGGTCATAACGGAATTTGGCAGTGTCCTGGGCAAATGGGTCAGAGCCGCATTCTGTGCCGGTGAGAGCAAAGCATATTGTCCACGTGCCGTCCATTATTTTGGGGATGACCTTGAGTTTCTGCTCTTCTGTTCCTGCAAGTTTCAGAGGCATGAGCCCCAGGGAGATGCCGTCAAGCACTGCCGCTGCAGATGGGCTATAATACGCAAGCCAATAGTGCATTAAGCACTGCTCCATTATGCCCAAGCCGTCTCCACCGAGTTTTTCATCCACCCCTATGCGGCGGAATTGCGTCAGGTCAATAATATCCTCTGGTTGGATAACTTTTGACGGGGCATGCCCCTTTTGCCCGAGGAATTTTGCATCTCCATTGTGGAACATGACCGTCCTTGGGGACAGGCTTCTCAGGGAAAAATCGCGCAGAGAATCGGAAATGAGCATTTGCTCTTCGGTCAGCTTCCTGAAAGCGCCGGATTTTTTCAGTATGTATTCGCTGGACAGGGGGCCGCCTTGCGGTTTCCCAAAATTAGCTAGAGTTACACTTGCCATCCATCCACCTCTCCGTGCATTTTCTGCGACAATTGGTTTTTAAATGCACTTATGTGGGAAAAATAGGGTTCAGCTTTTCCTTCAGTATCAGGTCCAGGTTCGCAAGCAGGTGGGGAGTGTAGTCCATCACCACATTATAGCCGCGCGCGCCCTTGTCGCAGGGGCAGGCGTTTGCGTCTATTCTTTTTATTTCCGCCCCGAAAGTCTCATGCATGCCGATGATCGGGTCGACATGGCGCCCATTTGCGGCGTGCATGGTCAGGTATTCCTCGATCTTCACCTCGCCGTTCTTTTTGCAGTATTCGTCGTAATTTCCAGGGCGCGTGTAAACCCCCACCCATTTCGTCTTCCCTACCACGACGCGGTATGCGGCGCGGACGAACACGCCCTCCACGACTAGTATGCGGGGTATGCCAGGGATTATGGAACTCACTTGGGGGCAGATGAATATCTTTCCTTTTGGGTCGTTTGTGGTGGATTTCCCGTTGCCTGTGACTTTTGCACTCGTGCGTGGTATGTCATCGAGCGATTCTCCCTTGAGGGCAAGCGGGTAGATTGCGCCTGCGCAGATGTCATGGCTGTGGTTGCTCGTAAATGTCGCTATGGTGGCAGTGGAGATGAGCATCCTGCGGATGGCCTGCTCAATGTAATACACCCTGCCTTTCTCATCCTTTTTCCACCAGGAATGGTGCATGGTGCCGGCCATTCCTAAAATATCCCTGGTGCTAGGATGGCTCAAGCCGGGTCCCCTGCCGTAGAATTTCAGGAAGATCTCCTTGTTCAATCCGTCAGTCTTGTCAAGAAGCTGGAAAACAGTGTTTTTCGGGCTAAAAACAGGGCCCGCATCGCGCTTTGACTGATGCATGGCTTTTTTTCTTCGATTATGTTTTTATATTGACTAGTAGTGTTTTGCGCTTGCGCAAGCTAGTTCCTGCTGTTGAAAATCCTCACGCCGGGCTCGGGCATCCTGTTGTTTTTCTCGCACCACATGTCAAGCCCGATGCTCTCCAGAAGATCTAAGTGCCTTGGGGCGTGCTCGTTTTCCCAGCCCACCCCGCCCCGGATATGCCTTACCGCGTTGAGCGCCTTGCGGATGGTGAGGAGGCGGCAATACTGCTGCTTCTTGGTCAGCAGCCCATAGGCTTCGGCGGTCTCTTTCATGACAATGCCGGATGCCGAGGAAGGCGGCGCGTCCATCAGGACGTCGTAAAGGCGCGAAAGATGGTCCTTTTCCCTGGCAACCAGGAGCGACACGCCCCTGTTGCGCCTGAAGTCCAGCGCGTTTGGCCTGTCGCGGTCTTTCCATAGCTGCGAATAGCTTTCCTTGAAGCGCTGCGCCCGCTTTTCCATTATTTTCATGCGCTTTTTCCTGTGCAAAGCGAATAAAAGGCTAGTAGGGATTCCCCTTGTCCTGCTGGAACTCGGCCTGCAGGTCCTGCCATGTGCCGCCGGTCGCGCCCTCGTCGCGCCTCTTCCTGCAGCGAGCGGCGTCATCGGCTTTCCCGAGCTTTTCGAAAAGCGAGGCTGCGCGCGTATAGTCGCTTCCTTTCTCGTATGCCGCCGCGGCGTCGGCTTCCATGGAAAGCGAGGCGTAAATCTCGGCTGCTTTCACGAAAAGCATCTTTTCCTCGAGCCGCCTTGCGCGCGCAAGCAGTTTTTCCTTTTCAGAATCATCCATCGAATCACTAAATCTTTCCAACAAGGTCCATGCCAGGCCGAAGCGTCTTGGCGCCGGGCTTCCAGTTCATGGGGCAGACCTCCCCGTTGTGCTGCTTCACATATTCAGCAGCCTGGAGCTTGCGGATGATTTCATCCACGCTCCTGCCGATGGAGTTGTCGTGGAACTCGTATGCCTTCACCGCGCCTTCAGGGTCTATGAAGAAGGTGGCGCGCAGCGACAGCCCGTCCTGGGGTATGAGGGTGCCGTACGCAGTGCAAACGCGGCGCGCAGGGTCGGCAAGCATGGGGAACTTTATCTTCTTTATCGTGGGCGACTGGTCGTGCCATGCCGCGTGCACGAATGCCGTGTCCACTGACACGGATATTACCTCGGCTCCGAGCTTCTTTATTTCCTCATAGTGGTCAGCGAGCTCCCCAAGCTCGGTGGGGCAGACGAACGTGAAGTCCGCAGGGTAGAAGAAAAGCACCACCCACTTGCCCTTGTAATCCTTGAGCGAGATTTTCCTCATCTCCCCGTTGATGTAAGCGTCCTCCGTGAAATCAGGCGCCGCATCGTTCACTGCAACCATCCCATCACCTTCCTTACCGGGAATTGGAGCCGAGCTTTTATATCTGTTGCCTGCGCAGGCAGGGAGAGGTGCGGGGGATGGAAGGGACCCATCCGAACAAAAAGAGCGCGGTTTAAATGCGGCGCGGAACATAACGGGAGCAGGTGGTTTTGATGGCAAACGGATATTTCACGGCATTCGGCTCGGCATTCGTTGCGCTTGCGCTTCTGCTTGCAGGCTGCCTTTCCCAGGGAGTGCCGCCAGGCCCGCAGGCGACTTCCGCGGATTCGGCAGGCCTCAAGTCATTCTCTTCCTATGACGAGATATACGATTTCCTTAAGGCCACGGGCTCGGGAGGCTATGGCGAATACAGGGGCATGGCTGAAGGCGGGATGATGAAAGCAAGCGGGGCTGTCCCGTCAATGGCCCCGGTGGCTGCAGACTCGGCGCAGTCCGCATCAGACTACTCGCAGACAAACGTGCAGGTGGCTGGCGTGGACGAGGCGGACATCGTGAAGAACGACGGCAAGTACATATACGTTGCAAAAAACGAGTATGATTACAGCGGCAGGGGCTACAACCCGTTCGGCTCAGGAAGCACAGGCAAGGTGAAGATACTGGACGCCTACCCGGCAGAGGGCATGAAGCAGGTCGGGGAGATATCGATTGATGGCAATGTGCAGGGCATATTCACCTACAAGGACAAGCTCGTTGTCTTCGGCAGCATATATGTCCCGTACTACCGCCCCATGATGGACATCCAGTGCATGGGATGCATACGCCCCTCTTACTACTCTAGCGATTTCGCGTTCATGAGGGTTTATGATGTCAGCGACAAGGCATCCCCCAAGCTTGTGAAGAGGATAGAGGTGAAGGGCAGCTACCAGGAATCGCGCATGATAGGCGACAAGGTATATGCGGTGTTTTCGGACTACGCGAACTATGAATACCCCATACCGCTTTACCGCGTGGACGGGGCAGACAGGGAGATTGCGCCCACGGAGATCCGCTACTTCGACTGGCCCGACTACAGCTACAATTACAATATATTCACAGGCATAAGCCTTGATGACCTGTCCAAGGAGGAAAGCCGCAAGGTGGTGCTTATGGGGGCAAGCCAGAACCTGTTCGTCTCCATGGACAACATGTACGTGACGTACACCACATACGACTACTATGACCCGCAGTGGAAGGTTTACAACGACGTTTTCTCCGCGTACTTCGACGACGCCACAAGGCAGAGGATGGCGGAGATAGACGCCAAGAACATCTCTTCCTGGAGGAAGGAGAGGCTCAAGTCGCAAGAGGCGCTTTACTTCATCCAGGGAAAAATATACAACCCGCTTGACTTCTCGATCGACAGCTCGCTTCGCGAGGAGCTCCAGCAGAAGCTCCAGGAGAAGATGTCCCAGGTTACCGAGCAGCCGAGAAGCGAGGAGAACACCGCGGTGCACAGGTTCGCGCTGGACAGCGGCTTCACCTACAAGGGGGAGGGGCGCGTGGCAGGGCATGTGCTCAACCAGTTCTCAATGGACGAGTACAGCGGCAACTTCAGGATAGCCACCACATCCGGCAACACTTGGGACCGGCAGAACCCGAGCTCGAACAACGTGTACGTGCTTGGGCCTGACATGAAGACGGTGGGCAGGCTGGAGGGGCTTGCGCCAGGCGAGAGCATCTACTCTGCGCGCTTCATCGGGGACCGGGCATACCTGGTGACATTCAAGAAAATCGACCCGCTGTTCGTTATCGACCTGTCCAATGCCGCAAGCCCGCAGGTGCTGGGCAAGCTCAAGATTCCAGGCTACTCGGACTACCTGCACCCGTACGATGAGACGCACCTCATAGGGCTTGGCAAGGAGGCGGTGGCGGCCGAAGGGGAGGACCGGGACTTTGCCTGGTACCAGGGCGTGAAGCTCTCGCTGTTCGACGTTTCCGACGTGGAACACCCCAAGGAAGTGGCGAAGTACGAGATAGGGGACAGGGGCACCGACTCCTACGCGCTTTCCGACCACAAGGCATTCCTGTTCTCGAAAGAGAAGGGCTTGCTTGTGATACCCGTGACGCTTGCTGAGATAGACCCGCTCAAGTACCCCAACGGCGCGCCTGACAATGCATACGGCGACTACGTGTTCCAGGGCGCGTATGTCTTCAACGTGTCGCTTGACGGCTTTGCGCTGCGCGGCACCATCTCGCACGCAGACCCCGAGGCTTTCGCAAAAAGCGGGGAGTACTACTACGGGAACGGCGACAACGTGCAGCGGAGCCTTTACATGGACAACTACCTCTACACGGTGTCGGACATGTACGTGAAGGCAAACAGCCTGTCCACGCTTGCGCCCATCTCCTCTGTGCAGATAGGGAGCAACAAGACGAGCGGGCTTGACGGCTACATGGTCGAGCCTGCGCCTTCGGCAGGGCAGGCGGTAAAGAGCGGCTGATTGCCTAAGCGCCACTTTTTTCTTTTTTATTTTCTTGAACTAAAGAAGCCTGTCCTGCTTGGCAAAGCCAGGGGCTTTCCTTTCCGCCCTTGCCTTTGCATCATGCTTTTTCGCCTGGTTCCAGTATGCCTCGTCTTTGGTGCCAAGCGCGATGAGCACGATTATTTCGCAGCCAGCCATTTCCCATGCTTTCTGCACTTCTGGCTTGACTGGGTTGTAGAGCACCACTGCGTCAAATGGGCCGCCTGCCTTGCCGGTCAGGGGCTTGTGCGAGACCGCTGCGCCCGGGCAGGCGCGCGCAGCCAGGAGCTTCAGCACATGCTCTTGCTCCTCGGTTTCGCAGAGCACCAGGCACCTCTTGCCAGCCCTGTCCTTCAGAAGGGAGGCAACCTTTTCCATTTTCGGGTTTTCGCCGCCTTTCCTCAGGTAATCCATTATCATGTCAATCCTGTACTGCATGTCCTCAGTGCGCAAATGGACGCCCTTGCCCATGACATACCAGTCGTTTGCAGCCGCTATGCTGCAGGTCTGGAGCATGCTTTTCAGGTAAGAGAGCTTCCTTGCCTTTGAAAGGCAGGAGAGGGCGAGGGAATATTTTTGGGAGTCTTTCTCAGGGCTGTTCGGCAAGGCGGCATCCACCCTCTTGATTGCCGCGCTGATTGATTCGGGGGTGAATTCTTTGGGGTAAAAGCCGCTGTCCTTCAGGAACCTGTGCGTCCCAAGCACTTCCACGATGAGGCTGTTGAGGCGCGCTGATGCATTGGCAAAGCGCTGCGGCAGCTCGATTTTCCATTCCTCGCGGAGGTTCTCGCGCGGAGCCCTGGAAAATGTCTTTCGCGGCTGCCGCACTGCCTGCCCAGCGAACATATCAAGCTGGTTGGCGCGTTGCGGCTGCGCATTTCTCAGCAAAATCACCCATACTAGTTGTTATAGATGTATTCTTGCGTAAGTGATTTATAATGGTTTCCCTAATCCCAAAAGAGCGAGTAGCCCCTGGCAGATGGAGCAGCCGCAAGAGCGGCTGCGATGTGCATTTTCCAATGGAAAATGCATCAGACATCGAACGGTTCGCCGTTCGATGCTGACAGATTTTGCCCCTCAGGGCAAAAGCCAGGGCTGCGAATGCAATGAGTAGCCCCTGGCAGATTCGAACTGCCGTTACCGGGTCTCTTCGGAACCCTTTCACCTTTTCCGTGAACGCTTCGCACTTTTTGCGCCTTCGCAAAAAGGCGCATCTTTTTCGCCGAGGCGAAAAAGCTCGTCGAGCCGAGCGTTTGTTCGGGAGGCGAGAAAAGGGTTCTTCAAAGCCCAGTGTCCTTGGCCGCTAGACGAAGGGGCTGGCGCAGGAATTAGCATTGGCTAGCAATATAAACAATTGCGCGCGCGCAATCAGTATTGCCTTGCCACATAGGCGATTGCGCCGGCTTCCTTTCCGCAGGCAATGCACTTGCCGTGCGCGTGCTCATCCTTGCCGTACCTTGTGCCGCGCACGTTTGCAGAGCATTTTTCCTTGACGGCATCGGCGCACGCCTCGCCTTCCTTTTCCATGGTGCAGAAAGGCACTGCGACGATTTTCCCTTTCTCAAGCTCTGCGGAAAGCGTTCCCATGTCATCTGCTTTTGACAGGCATGCTTCGAACGATGCAAGCGCCTTCTTTTTCATATCCTCAAGCATCCTTGCGCCCTCTGCCCGAAGATAAGCGGCAAGCTCGCCCTCCTTCACCTGTGACTTTGAGCGGGTGTCCCTGCGCACCACGGTAAGCACGCCTGACTCTGCCTCGCGCGCACCCGCCTCTATCCTGAAAGGCACGCCCTTCATCTCCCATTCGTTGTACTTGAAGCCCGGCGTGTTTTGCGAAAAGTCAGCCTGGCAGCGCAGGCCTTCTGCCTTGAGGGCAGACACGATTTGCTTTGCCTTTTTCTCGACAGCCTCTTCGCTACCCTTTTTCATTATTGGCACAATGATTGCCTGGAGAGGGGCGAGATCGAACGGAAGCACCAATCCGGAGTCGTCGCCGTGGATGGAGATGATTGCGGCATATATCCTTGAGATGCACGGGCCATAGCAGGTCTGCCAGCAGTACTCGGACTCGCCTTTTTCATTGAGGAACTTCACGTCGAAAGGCTTTGCGAAATTCTGCCCGAGAAGGTGCGTGGAGGGAAGCTGCAGCACCCTGCCGTCAGGCATCATGGCGTCTGCCGCATAGGTGGACACCGCGCCCGGGAACTTGTCCCACTGCGGCCGCTCGAAAAAGATGGAGGGGACGCCGAATTCTCCGTAAATCACATTGTGCACCATTTCCATGTCCTCGGTAACCTGTGCGCGCGCCTCCTTTTCAGTGGCAAACGCGTCGTGCGACTCTATCCAGTAGAATTCTCGCGAGCGGATGAAGGGGCGGGTCGCCTTGGTCTCATAGCGCCACACCTGGGAAGGATGGTATATCTTTATGGGAAGGTCGCTTTTTCCCTGAATCCACAGGGAGTACATCTGGTACATTGCTGTTTCCGATGTGGGGCGCATGGCAAGCCGCTCTTCAAGCTTGTTCCCGCCAGCCGTCTCCACCCAGAACACCTCGGGGGTGAAGCCCTCCACGTGCTTGCTTTCCTTGTGGAAGTTGCTCTCAGGAATGAGCGCTGGGAACCATGCGGGGGAATGCCCTGTGCGCTCAAGCTCTTCCTCATAGGCATCGTACATCTTTTTCATGCTTATGACCGACCATGGCATGAAGACGACAAAGCCCTTGACGTTGTAGCGCAGGTCGCAAAGCTTCGCCTCTTTCGTGATCTCGGTGTACCATTCGGAGAAATTCGCCTTTTTGTTCTGCATGGGCTAATAAAGAGGGGAAAAGATATAAAAAAGGGAGGAAAAATCAGCACATGCCGTGGCCGACCTCAACATCTTCATGGAAGATGCCTTTGAAGGAAACCTGCTGCTTTGCTTTTTTGAGAGGGTCAATGCCAGGCGACTTGTCCTCGTCATCAGGATGCGATTCCCGCACCACGTTCTTGTCTGTGCAGTGCCCTTCCACCTGCAAGGAGCAGAATTTGGTGTAGCCGCACCTGTTTGGCCCTTCTATGCCGAACAGCCCGCCGTTCTTCTTGGCATGGATGCACACCCTTGTTTGCCCTGCCTGTGCCTTTACCTGAGTTGCCACGCCACCGTTCACCCATATCACCTTGTGGCGCTTCTTGTGATTGGACTTTTGTTTTTAAGCTTGCCTTTCATTTGGCACAAATGATGGCGCGCATTGTTGCGCGTGGAACATTTTGCGGGATGCCGCAATGCACGCGGCAGGCAGGAAGGGTTAAAAGACGGCGTGCGCAAATGAGGCATGTTTCCTATAGGACAAAAAGTTTTGGAGGCAAAAATATGGCAACCACTGCAAACATGATACGGCTTTACCTCAAGAGAAGGCCGCAGCTCCTGTCCATGGTGAACAACGGGCTGTGCAACTACTCGGCGCTTGCGCGCAGGCTGCAGCGCGAGATTTTCGGCGGGAAGAAAGGCGAGTTTGCCGCAATAAAGGCGGCGCTTTTGAGGATGGCGCGCGACACGCGCGCGGGAGAGGTTGACTGGGAAAGGGGGGTGGAGAGGATACTTCGCGCAAGCACGGTGGAGATACGCTCGGACGTGTGCGTGGTCTCGTCGAAAGCAGGCATAGGCGTGCCCGTCATCGCAACGTCGAATTCGAAATCGGGAGTGATGAGCGTGGTGGACGCGTCCTATGCCAAGGAGCTGAAGAGGAAGGGGCTCGGGATAATCGACGGGCTCACCCTCATCATACTCTGCTCGCCAAAGGACCTGCAGGACACGCCTGGGTGCGTCGCGGTGATACTGGACGCGATTGCCGCGGAGGGGATAAACGTGCTGGAGTTCATCTCCTGCCACACGGACACGCTCATGGTGGTCAGGAATGCGGACGCGGTGCGCGTGTACGGGATACTGACGGGCCTTATCGGCAAGGAATAGCCGCGCGCGCCAGACAGCATGCAATTTAAACCTTTCATCAGGAAGCTAAACACTTTGACAGGCTGAAAACAGGGTGGATTTTCCATGGGCAGCTCGCTTGATTTCCTAAAGCCGATTTTGCATTTCCTTCCCGAGGTGGCGCCGCCGCGCTCCGCCCCGCCGCTGCGCGAGAAGCTGATGTGGACCGGGATTGCGCTTGCGATATTCTTCATAATGTACAATGTGGTGGCGGCAGGCGTGGCGCCGCAGGCCGCCAATGCGGACTTCCTGCAGGTGGTGACTGCGTCGAAAATCGGCTCGCTCATCACGGTCGGCATAGGCCCCATAGTGCTTGCCTCCATCTTCCTGCAGCTGTTCGCAGGCGCGAAGATAATACAGGTGGACATGAGCGACCCTGAGCAGAAAAGGACGTTCCAGGGCGCGCAGAAGCTCCTTGCCATCCTGCTTTGCTTTTTCGAGGCGGCCGTCTTCATCGCCTTTGCGCGAGTCACGCTCCTCCCGCTTTTCCCGAGCCTGGGGGAGGGGATACTGCTTGTGGACGGCGTGCAGACCCTGCACGCGCCCTATACAATGGTATTGGTCATCCTCCAGGTCGCGCTGGGCTCGCTCATACTCCTCTACCTTGACGAAGTGGTGAGCAAGTACGGCATTGGGAGCGGGATTTCGCTTTTCATCGCAGCCGGAGTTTCCATGGCGGTGGTGGGTGGGAGCTTCCTGCTTTTCGGCAATGCCGCCGCGGCGCTTGCATCGGGAAGCGCAGAGTCCCTGCCAAACGCCATATTCGCGCTCCTTCCGCTCCTGTTCACCGCGATAGTGTTCGTGGTGGTTGCATACGCCGAGGGCGTGAAGGTGGAAATCCCGCTTGCCTTTGACCGCGCAAGGGGGCTGGGAAGCCGCTTCCCGATAAAGTTCCTCTACGTGTCGAACATCCCGGTCATCCTCGCTTCCGCGCTTTTGCTCAACATGCAGTTCGTGGCAATCAGCATGCAGGGCCAGCACCTGTGCCTCACAGGCACCTATGACAAGGACGCTGCCGGCCAGGACATGTGCAGCGGCGGCTTTGACCTGTTCCCGGCAATCGCGTCCGTGGACGCCGGCAACCAGCTGCGGGATGGCCTGTTCTACCTGATTTCGCCGATTTACCGCCCGCTCACGGGGGACTATGGCGTGTACTTCGGGCAGCTCATAAACGGCAAGACGCCGGTTTACGGCATACCCGAGTGGGTGCACGTGATATCGTACATAATATTCATGATGGTGCTCTGCGTGATATTCGGGCAGTTCTGGGTGGAGACCACCAACATGGGCGCAAAGGATGTCGCGGAGCAGCTTGACAAGTCCGGCCTGCAGATACCCGGGCACAGGCGCGACCCAAGGATAGTTGAGAGCGTGCTTTCAAGGTATATACCGTATATCGTGGTGCTTGGAAGCGCATTTGTAGGCCTGCTCGCGGCGCTTGCAGACATGACAGGCGCGCTCGGCACGGGCACGGGGATACTGCTCACCGTGGGCATACTCTACAGGATGTACCAGGATTTGGAGAACCAGAAGATGTTTGACAACTACTCGGGCCTTGGCGGCCTGCTGTCGTGAAGTGATTTGCATGGCGATGACCATTGTGCTTGGGGTGCCCGGCGCGGGAAAGTCCACTGTCCTTGCCGCGCTTGAGGGAAAGCCAGGGATGACGCTTGTGAACTACGGCGACCTGATGTTCGAGCTCGCCCTGAAGAGCGGCTATGCTGCGCACCGCGACGACCTGAGGAAGCTCCCCCCTGCCACGCAGAAAAAGGTGCAGTCCGAGGTTGGCGATGCGCTTGCCAAGATGAAGGGAACAGTGGTGCTTGACACGCACTGCTCCATTGCCACCCCGAAGGGATACCTTCCCGGCCTGCCGTTTTTCCTCCTTGGAAAGCTTGACGTTTCCCAGCTCGTGCTCATCACCGCGCCGGTGAAGGACATCATCGCGCGCAGGGGCGCGGACAAGACGCGCGTGAGGGACGCGGAAAGCGAGGAGTCGCTGCAGCAGCACCACGGCATCAACGTGGCATTGCTTGCGGCATATGCCGCGTTTTGCGGAGCGCCTGCAAGGATAATTGTGAATTCGCAGGGCAATGTTGAGGAGGCAAGGGCGTCTCTCCTGTCCCTGTTCGAGTAGGTGTTTTTCGTGTATTTTGACCTTTCCAACTATTGGATATTCATTGCGCTGCTTGCCATGGTATATGTGGCGATTTCCACTGCTGTGCAGGGCAGGATTGGCGGAAAGAACAGCCTGAAAAAGATCCAGGAGGAGATGAAAGCGGTCCAGCTCCAGCTCATGGAGGCGGGCAAGCGCAAGGACGCGGCCGAGACGGACGCGGTCATGCAGAAGTACTGGGGGCTCACCGGCGACCTGATGAAGGCGCAGTTCCAGATGCTTGCAGTGCTTCTCGTGGTGCTCTTTGCATTCATGGCGGTTTTCCCGCATTTCGAGCCGGGAGGCGAGGACGACATCAGGGGGCGGCTTTTTGACGACGGGCTGGCCGAGCACTGCGATGCCGCTGCATCCGACGGGGTTTACTCTGGCTGCTTTGCCATACCTGCAGGAGCCGCAACCGGCGCATGGGTGGCTGACGTTTACCTTTATTCATCCGGCAATGAGACGCTTGCGAAAAACGGCACCATACTTTACGTAGAGGGCGGAAAACCAGATGATGTGTGGGTGCAGCCGGTTTCCCAGTCAGGATTTGTGGACGGGCTCCTGGGCAAGAAGGCGTACCATGTCAGCCCGTCAGCAGATGCCAAGAACGTGACGCGGGGCGGCAGGGTGGCGCTGAGCGCCACGGCATCGCCAGCGCCGCCAGAGGGCTTTAGGCTTGAAGGCTCGCTGGACGCCGGCACGTTCTATTTCGTGGATTTGCCATTCACAATACCTTTAATAAACATCCGCCGTATAATCGGCTCCTACGGGGTTTTCCTCTTTGCTGCGTTTGTGATAAGCATCCTATATAGCATCGGGAAAGCTTCGTATGCAGCAGCGAACAAGAAAAAATGAGGTGCAATCATGCCGCTTCCAAAGAACAGGTCAACATCGATGAGAAAGATACACGTGCGCACGCCCAAGAGGGGGCACACCATACACTACAAGAGGCGAGTGAAGGGGAACGTGCATTCGTGCGGAATCACGGGCGAGAGGCTCCAGGGGGTGCACTCCAGGCAGGGCAAGGCTGCGAGCAACAAGGTCCCGAACCGCAAGTTCGGCGGCAACCTGTCCTCCAGCGTGTCCTCGCGCGTGATAAAGTTCGCAACGCGCGTGAAAGAGGGCTCGATGAAGCTTGAGGATGTAGACGTAAGATTGCTTTCGCACGTGAAAGGCTTGCTTGCGAAGAAGTGAGCAAAGAGGCTGGCAAATGATAATCTGCATCTCGGGATTGTCAGGGAGCGGGAAGAACTCGGTTGGCTTGGAAGTCGCAAGGCTTCTTGGCATGCGAGTGGTCGACCCGACGTTCAAGACAATTGCCGCGAAGCAGAAGATGTCGCTCATGGAATTCCACAGGAAGGCTGAAAAAGAGCATTCCATTGACAGGCAGTTTGACGCGCGCCTGGTTGCAGATGCTGCGAAAGGCAACTGCGTGGTGACCACGTGGCTGGGCCCGTGGATGGTGAAGGACGCGGACATGCGCGTGTGGCTTTATGCCCCGCGCGAGGTGCGCGCAAAGAGGGTGGCTGGCCGGGACGGGACAACGCCCGAGCAGGCGCTCGCGCACATAACGGACAGGGACGAGAGCAACCATCACAGGTACAATGAAGTGTACAAGATAAACATCTACGACCATTCGGGCTTTGAGCTGGTGATAAACACCGAAAAGTTCCTGCCCGCGCAGTCCGCCGAGATAATTGCGGCAGCCGCGCGCGCGATGGGAAATGGGAAAGTTGCAGTCAAG
>JBAZTI010000029.1:0-15137 GCA_041662045.1 Candidatus Micrarchaeia archaeon
CTCGAATCCTGCGTTTTCCTCATAGTCTTCTACATGCTGCCGCACTCCTTCCCGGAGCTTGCCGGAGCCGCGCAGTTCCTGGAGAAATACACGGTCGCCATAATCATCGTCATCGGCACCTTCATGCTCTCGGAGGCAACAGGCGCAGTCATACGCTGGTACTACGAAGAGGGGCACAAGAGCGCGCACGTGATGAAGGTGGACCTGTCGCTGCTCCCTCTCATGCGCAAGGTCACCAAGCTCATCATTTACGTGGTGGGCCTCACGCTTGCGCTCTCCACGACCGGCTTTGATGTGACGGGCATAATCGCGGTCGGAAGCGTCGCCGGGCTCATTCTAGGCCTGGCCTCTCAGGAGACGCTTGCAAACATATTCGCAGGCATTGCGCTGCAGCTCGACCGGCCCTACCGCTATGGCGACTTCCTCAAGCTCCCATCCTGCGAAATCGCAAAGCTTGACAAGATAGGCATGAGGACCACGCGCCTTACCGACATGTGGAGCAACACCATCATACTCTCAAACTCGGAATTCGCAAAGCTTCGCGTCACCAACCTCTCCCTTCCCGACGACATCAGCGTGGTCTCTGTCCAGGCAGAGCTTCCGCTTTCCGCAGACTTGGCCGCGCTCAAGAAAAGGATAGTTGCCGCGCTTGCGCGCGAAAAGCCCAACGGGCTGCTTTCCGACCTGGGCTTTGATCTGAATATCGATGCCGTGAAGCCCGCCACCGTCGCATTCTCATTCTCCTTCTGGGTGAAGGGCTACCAGAACGCGGACAAGATAAAGCAGGCGGTGAACAGGGAGCTGCTCGCGGTCGCGAAAGGGAAAAAATAGCCTACTTTCCTTCAGCTTTCCCAGCGAGCCTAATCCCTTTCCACGCGCGCCTGATCGCTATCGCCGCCATGCTTACTGATAACAAAGTGCCCAAAATAATCAATCCCGCCATAAGTGTCTCTGCCTGGGGAAAGCCATTTGCCTGCGCGTTTAGCGGGGCCGGCTTTTCCACGGTGATGGTCAGCTCCTTTTTCTGCTGGCTTGCGGGAATGATGCATTTCGCAGCCTGGGGCTCAAGCTTCCTCATCTCGGACGGGAAATAAGCCATGGGCGCAGGCGCCATGCGCAAAAAAGGCGCTGCATTGCCGCCTATCTGCTTTTCCTTGGGCTGAGCCGGATTTATGAAAGTGTTCATTCTCCCACCGAACATTTTCAGCATGGAAGGCTATTTAAGGGAATCGCAGATTGCAAAAGCGTCCCTGCGCCTTGGTTTCCGAAGGCTAGACCGGGCCTTTGACGTATTCCCGAATCCTTTTCACCAGGCTTGTGGCTGACAAAGCAAACAGCACGAGCATGGGCACGACAAAAAATTCCAGGTTCATGGCGCCCATCTGCTTTTCAAAAAGTATGTCATCCGGAGCTGCACGCTTCTCTGTAAGAAGCTTTGCCGTTTTGAAGTGCTTTGCAGCCGATGTTGCGGCAATCGTAAGGAGCGTCCCGCTTGCTGCAGTGGCAAGCGCTGCTGGCGTGGCAGGCTTTGTCTTAAAAGAGACCAGCATGGTGCCATTTTCGCCTTTTTTGGCCTGTGCGCCCCAACGAGTGCATGGCTCGCCATGATGGCCGTTCCAGCCATCAGTATATACCGTCATAAATCTAATATACGAAGGCGTGTTCCTAATGTCCTGCCTGACAACGTGCGCAGCCGTCCTGAAAAAGTTCTGCTGCCTTTGCATGCCACCATCCCCGGTGAGAAAATGGGGTGGAAGTTAATTTAAATGGTGCGCAGTGGCGAATCAGCGCGCGCGTGACGGCACTATTGAAAAGTCGCCTATGCCGCCTGGCACATGGCCCATGGATGCGGAAAACCACTGCGCAAGCCTTTGGTTGTCGCTTCCCCACATCCCGGACTTTGCCACGATGTCGCCCACCTGTTCGCGCGAGATCTTCACCTTCTTGCCGGAAACGAAGACATCTGCGTTGCCCACGCACTTCACATAGCTTTCAATCGCCATGAAAAGCGGGATGAGGCAGAACATGCGCACCTGCAGCGCATTCTTCGGCAGAAGCATTATGTACTGCATTGCCGCGTCGATGTAGCCGCGCGCGTCCTTTATCTGCTCCTGCAGCACCGCAAGCGCCTTCTCCCTGTTCTCCGATGAGCAGATGCTCTGGTAGTCCAGCCCGTATTTTGCCAGGAGCCGCTTGGGCCAGTAGTACCTGTGCGCGGAAATGTCGTCTGCAATGTCGCGCAGTATGTTCACCTTCTGGAGCGCCAGGCCGAACTGGCGCGCGTACTTGGAAAGCTGGCGCTTCAGGGCGCTTGTGATTATCCTGTTGAACTCCAACAGGTCGTTGAACAGGTGCCCGATTATCCCCGCCACATAGTAGCTGTACCTGTCCTGGTCGGCAAACGTCTCAATGCCCTTCTCCTGGAACTCGCACATGCCTCTCGCCATCACGCGCGCGCGCTTCAGGATGGCTTTCCTTGCGCCTGTTGGCAGGGAAGAATAAGCGCGCACAAGCGAGGGAAGCGCCTCCAAAAGCTCCTTCTCATAAGTATAATTCAGCCCTGCAAGCATTTTCCCTGCGCATGCCGCAGACGCGGCATCATCCGCCTTCCTCCTGGAAAGAAGGGACAGGAACTCTGCAAACATCCCCTTTTTCGCATCAAGGGGCGCATGCGAGTCCTCGACGGTGTCTATCACGCGGAAAACAAGGTAGGAAAGCATCATCTGCGAATTCAGCGGCGAGGGCAGTATCCTGATGCAAAGCGCAAAGCTCCTAGAGACATTGGGCAATATGCCCCAGCACCTTCCCATATCATCCATGCTATGCGCCTTCCAATGCAAACCCGGCCTGTTCCTCTTTTTCCGCAACATAATTTATAAGATTGCGTCCGTTTGCTCCGGTTGGCACGCTCTCTTTATATTTTCTTCCCGAGAAAATTGCGCATGAACTCTGTGCAGAATGGCATCGCGCAGGCAGCGGAAGAGAAAAAAACACCCAGGAAATTCCTGTTTGTTTCCATAGAAGGGCTGATAGGCGACTTGGCTTTCCAGATAAAAAAGGAAGGCAACGAAGTGCTTTACTACATCTACGACAAGACGGAGCGCGACGTGTGCGACGGGTTCGTGGAAAAGTGCGACGACTGGAAGGAGAAGGCCGACTGGGCGGACGTGATAATCTTCGACGACGTGGAATTCGGCGCCGCAGCCGACGAATTGCGCAAGAAGGGCAAGGCGGTGGTGGGCGGCTCGGTATACACTGACAAGCTCGAGGACGACCGCCGCTTCGGCCAGGACGAGCTGGCGTCCGCAGGGGTGGCAGTGCTTCCCCACTGGGACTTCACGGACTTCGATGCTGCCATAGAATTCGTGCAGAAGAACCCCGGGAGGTACGTGCTCAAGCCGAACGGCAGCGCCCAGAACGAGAAGGAGCTTCTCTTCATCGGCAAGGAGGACGACGGCGCGGACATCCTAAACGTGCTGACGCACTACAAGCGCAGCTGGTCCAAGAAGCTCAACTCCTTCCAGCTGCAGAAGTTCGCGCAGGGCGTGGAGGTCGCGGTGGGCGCCTTCTTCAACGGAAAGGAATTCTGCATGCCCGTGAACGTGAACTTCGAGCACAAGAGGATGTTTGCAGGCGACCTGGGCCCCAACACCGGGGAAATGGGAACGCTGATGTTCTGGGCGTCGCAGAGCCGGATATTCAACGAAACGCTTGCCAAGATGAAGGAAAAGCTCGCCGCGTGCGGCTACGTCGGCTACATAGACATAAACTGCATCGCGAACGCCAAGGGCATCTATCCCCTGGAGTTCACCTCGCGCTTCGGCTATCCCACCATCTCAATACAGATGGAAGGCGTCTCCTCGCACTGGGGCGACTTCTTCTACGCCCTGTCGCGCGGCGAGCAGGCGGAGCTTAAGGTGAAAAAGGGCTTCCAGCTGGGCGTGGTGGTGGCTGTGCCGCCCTTCCCGTTCCGCGACTTCCAGGCCTTCCGCCGCTATTCCGAGGACGCGATAATCATCTTCAAGAAGCCGTCATACGAGGGCGTGCACCTGGCAGACGTCAAGCTCGTGGACGGGGACTGGCGCCTTGCCGGCCAGTCCGGCTACGCCGTGATAGTGACCGGCTCCAGCCTCACGGTTGAGGAGGCGCAGAAGCAGGCATACAAGCGCGTGGAGAACATCCTCATCCCCAACATGTTCTACAGGACCGACATAGGCAACCGCTGGGCGCACGACTCGGACATGCTGCACTCATGGGGATACCTGTACTGACCTATGAGGGCATTCCCATGGACCTGCTTTTGCTGAAAATCTGCCTCTCTTTCATCGTGGGCGGCGCCTGGATAACCCTCGTCACCATCCTCACTGAAAAAGCAGGCAGCAAGCTTGGCGGGCTGGTTGCCAGCCTGCCGTCAAATATGCTGGTCTCTTTCTTTTTCATAGGCTGGGCGTACGGGCCGACGTTTGCATCAGAGGCGGCAAGCGTCTTTCCCCTGGCAAGCCTGTCCTACCTCGCTTTCCTTTTTGTTTTCGTGGCAACCTCCGGGAAATACGGGCTCTCTGCCTTTGGCTTCGGGCTTGCGGCATGGCTGGCATTCGCGATTCCGCTCGGGCTTGCAGGGAACAGCGACATTGCCCTTGGTGTAATCGTCTACGCCATTGCCACTACCGCGGTATATTTCGCTGCCGACAAATACCTCTCAATCGCCTCGGTGCAGGGAAAAAGAGGAATGGAACACGGCTCCCACGAAGTGGCCTTCCGCGCAATTTTTGCAGGCACCATGGTGGCGGCAACTGTCGCCATCTCAAACTTCGCAGGGCCTGTGTGGGGAGGCATCCTGGTCACCTTCCCCGCGGCATACCTCTCAACTTCCTACCTTCTTTCAAGGTCTGCAGGCTTGCATGTCGCAAGGGCGACCACAAAGGTGATGCTGCTTTCCTCGGCAGGCTGCGTGGTCTATGCTGTCTGCGTCAGCATCAGCTTCCCGTCAATCGGGATTTTTGCAGGCACCGCGCTTTCCTACCTCTGCGCAGTGCTCTACGTGCTTCTCGTTCGGCCCATAATCCGCAGGGCAAAGTAGGCTATTCTTTCGCGCCCTTGCGCTTTGCGTGGAACGGGTCGAATGCCAAAATCTCGACCTTGCGCGCGCTGTACTTCGCCCCGCAGTCAGGGCAGACCAAAACCTTGCACATATGTTTTGCCGGTTCAGGCATAAATCCACCCCGCAGAAGTACCACTTCATGCCTTTTCAACGACTTCAATCGGAATCTTCAGTATTCTTCCCAGCTCATTTGATATGAACTCCTTGTTCTTGCCCCTCAGATGCCCATAATCCCCGCGTTCATTGAACTTGTGCCTTGCATCGCCGGAAACGATGTAATAGTCGTAGCAGTCGGCAAGGCCCATAAGCATCGGGAATATTTCCACCAGCGCCTTTGCTTTTTTGATATCCACCTCAAACACACCATTCTCGTTCCTTATCTGCATTTTAGAGTCATTTGGAAAAACTTCAAGGCACCTGTACTTCTTGAATACCAGCGTCAAAATCATGCCAAGCCCGGCAATCACCACGAAAACCAGTATCAAGACTGGAAATGCGGGTCCGTACACCTTGACCAAGGGGTGGGCGCTTAGGGACAACGCCATCAGCATGAAATAGCCGAAGAGGCAGAGAGCAGCCATTAAGAGAGCCGCAGTCATCCCGGCATTCTTGATGAACGAGTATTTGGTCGATCCGATGGTTTCATTGCCGGGCTTCAAGCCGCTTCCCGATTTGCCTACGAGGGAAAATCCGTTATCGGACGTCAGCACCTTGAAGCCAAGCACTGCAAGAATCCGGTCGTCGTCAATCGCCCCTCCAGTGCCATTAAGATCCATCTTCTTTTTCATTTTGCCTACTGCTCCCTTTTCGGCCGCACTGATTTCCTCAAGAATCCCCATGCGAATGCCTCCCTTACTTGTTTTGCTCAGAAGCTACTCTGTTGGGTCATTGTCAAGCTGACTAACCCACTGGAGCGGTGTCATCACAGCGGGAAGAATTTGAATTTCGCCTTTAAATAACCCACTGGAGCGCGCGAGGCATCAGTACAGGACGATAACCGTTTCCGTATACCGGCGTATCGAGCCCTCGTTCAGCCTGCGCTTGAGCATGTCGTCCATCATCTGCTTGCACACGTCGGGCGACTCGGCAAGCCATCCCAGGTGAAGGTTGAGGCGTATTATCCTCTCGGGAATGGTGTGGCGCGTGCTTTTCGGGGGCATGCGCCTTCCCGCAAGCGCCTCGGCGACTATCTCGCCTTTGGTGTAAAGCCTCCTGTAGAACGCGGTGTAGCCGCGCGCGAGGTATTCCTCCACCTTGTCGTCCGCAACGTACTGCGCGTCGCGCTGCTCTATTGCAGCGAGGAATTTCCTCTGCTGGGCTATCACGCCCTGCACCGTCCTCTCGTTGGAATTGTAAAGGAAGCACTCCTTCTTCCCGTCCACCTTCCTCACGTAAAGGAAGGTGCCGTCCATCCTCTCAAGCGCGGCCTTGCCTGCCTCGAAATCCACCTTCTCGGGCCTAAAGCCGTCAATCTCATCGGGCTTCACCGTCTTTGATACCGGGAACCATCCCCCTATGCCTATCTCCTCGCTCTTGTAGTCGATGAGCTGGCAGGCTGCATTGGGGCATTTTATGGACTCGAGCACGGCGGTCCTGTGGTTCCCGTCTATCACGATGTAGTTGTCCTTGTCGACAATTATCGGGTCCACGAGCCGCCCCATGTTGAGCATGGACTCTCGCAGGCGCTGGAAGTTGAAGGGGATTATGTCCTCGTGCGCGCGCAGCCTGTCCGTCGAGACGACCTGCAGCCTTGCGACTATGTCCTCAGCTATCATAAGTGGCACCCGTCACGCTCTGATTTCGTGCGTGAAACTTATTAAATTGCTATATTCTGCCTCAGCCGCTGTTAACCACATCATTTTCATGGCGCTTTCGCGCCTTGGTCAGCGGTTGTTCATATCATCATAGGCGCTAAGGGTTTGCAATAAAGCATTAAAATATGCAGGTGCCTATCCTCCCTGTGAGCTTATGGGCGAGCCTGACACATGCATAGTGCCTGACATAGTGTTTTTCCTCCTGCAGAAGGGCGCGCACCGCGAGCCCATGAGGATAACCACCGGCGAGATAGCCGAGGGCATAGGCGTCTCCCAGCAGACGGCAAGCCGCAAGCTCATAGCGCTTGAGAAGGACGGCTCGGTGGTGCGCTCAGGCGGGGCCATCTCCCTGACCCCTGCCGCGGTCTCGCGCGTGAGGTCTTTCGTCTCCGAGGTTCTCTCCTCCCTGCAGGGCGAGGCCACGGTGTTCTCCGGCGCTGTGGCGGCAGGCATCGGCAAGGGCGCGTATTTCGTCTCCCAGAAGGAATACGCGGACGGCTTCAGGAAGCTCCTCGGCTTCCTGCCATTCGCAGGCACGCTCAACGTGAAAATCGAGGGCGAGGACATAGGGAAAAGGATAACGCTGCGCGAGCAGAAGCCCCTGGCGCTCCCCGGCTTCACAAAGGGCAAGGCGTCGTTCGGGAAAATAGACTGCTACCGGTGCATGGTGGGCGGCCTGCCAGGCGCGGTGATATTCCCCGAAATGTCGGTGCACGGCCTCCAGGTGATAGAGGTCATCTCGCCGTTCAACCTGAGGAAGAAGCTCTCGTTGTCCGACGGCTCGCGCGTTGCTGTGGAAATCGTTTGATTTCCCGCTACCAGTTCCCAAGCCTGGTCTGCGCGCCCCTCTCCTTCATGCTTTTCTCAGCGGCCGCGCAGGAGCGCGACACCCTTTCCTCTGAAAAGTCGTGCTTGCCGCAAAGGAACTCCACTATCCTGCCCATGTCCATCGCTTCCGCCCGCACCTTCACGCCCTTCTCCACCGGCGGGTTGAGGAAGAAATCCTCCACAGCCTCGAAAAGAGGCAGCTCATCGCCTGCGCCGGACTTCTGCGCGGCCTCGGCAAGCGACTTGCTTTCCTTCACTATCTTCAGCGCCTTCTTGGGCCCGATGCCCTTGACCCCCTCGTCAAAATCAGTGCCCACCAGTATGCCCATCCACACGAGCTGCCGCCTGTCAACGCCAAGCGCTCCAAGCGCGCCCTGGAGCTCGATGAACTCCGGCTCCACGTCCACATACTCGCTCCTGCCCGGCAGCTTCCTCCTTCCGCCCACGGACAGGTTCCGAAGAAGCAATGGCGCGCCGAAAAGCAGGCAGTCCATGTCCTGTGAAGCCGCGGCGTCGGCCTCGCCCTCGATGACAAGCTGGGATGCCTGCGCCTCTCCTTCGGACGGCGCTTCCACGACGGGTATCCCCATGGCGCGCAAAAGCGTCTTGCTCTCCTCCACCATGGCGGGAGTGAGCCGCGAGGACGCCTGCGCGTATTTTTTCGCAGACGCCATGTCGCCCTTCTCAAGCGCGTTTCTCCAGGCAGCCTCGGCCTCTGCCTTCCTGCCTGCCCTCTGAGAAATCACATCCGACTTGAAGCCAGGGGGCTTGCCGTCAAAAACATAAATCGGGCGGATGCCGCCCTCAAGCAGCCGCGCGTTCCTGTAGAAAATGCCTGCCAGGTGCGCAGTCACATTCCCTGAAAAATCCCTAAGCGGGGTGCCGTCGGGCTGCCTTATCGAGGAAAGGAACTGGTAAATCGCATTGTAGGCGTCCACCGCGAACCGCTTGCCCGACAGGTCGGCAAGCGCAACCGCCCTTTTCGGCACGTCCCCAAGGTCAACTCCCATGCAGGCTTTACTCGCAATAAATTAAAAAAGAGGCTCGGGCGCCCGCTTAAGGACCATGGGGGTAGCAGAGCTTGCCCCATTGCCGCTGCAAACCCAGGATTTCCTCCGGTTTTACTTCAAACGCGCCCCATTCTTTTAATATTCCGGTTGTGCCCCTGGCTGCTCCTTCCCCTAGCAGGTCGTCCACAACCATTTTCTTGGCAATCGGGGCTATGCCATTTGCTTTGTCTTTTGGGATTCCTGCAATGCCCTTTGAATTTACCTTTATGTCCAGGACGTCGTATCCGCCCACTACTACTTTTGGAATGATATACGTAAGCACCTTCTTCTGGCTCTGCGTTTCGGTTTTTATCACCATTCCCATGTTAGTTCTCATTGTTTGCATATCGTTCCACCCCTGTCCAGTAAATGTGCAAAGCCCGGCATTTAAAAATTATGTTTCATATGCGACAAAAAGTAGCGCAATTTGCAGCGCGCGGGGGCGAAGGGGCGGCGCGCCTTCAGGCGCTTCCCGCATCGTCCGCGCATGCCGTTTTTATTCCTTGCCCCGCCAAACGCCCCATGCAACCCGGAGACATCTGGTTCCCGTTCCTTCTTGCCTTCCTGGCTGGGATGTCCACCGCAATCGGCGGGCTTTTGGTGCTTGCGATGCGCAGGTTCGACCCGCGCCTGCTTGCATTCGGCCTCGGGCTTTCGGCAGGCGTGATGATCTACGTCTCCTTTGCAGAGCTTCTCGCCGCCGCAGTGCTGCAGGCGGGCTTTCTCGCGGCAAACGCCGCATTCTTCGGCGGCATGCTCTTCATAATGGCGGTGGACTTTTTCATTCCCCACAACTACATTGCAGAGCACGTGTGCTCTGGCATGCCTGGCGGGCAGGGCAAGGGGCGCCAAGGCAATGCTTTCCAGGAGCACTGCAAAATGCGCGGCTTTGGCGCAAGGAGGGGCAAGGGGCGCGGCATGCAAAGGGGCCGCAGGATGGCAATCGCAGGCGCATTCACCGCAGTCGGCATAGCGATACACAACCTGCCCGAAGGGCTAAGCGTATTCCTGGGGGGCGTTGCCGACCCTGCGCTTGGAATCACGCTCGCATTCGCAATAGCCATGCACAATATCCCGGAAGGCATAGCAATCGCAATGCCCATCTACTATTCCACCAAAAGCAGGGCAAAGGCGTTCCTTTACACGCTTGCGGCAGGGCTTGCCGAGCCGCTGGGCGCGCTCATCGGCATGCTCTTCCTCCTCCCGTTCCTTTCCCCGGGCTTCCTCTCCATCTCCCTTGCATTTGTGGGGGGCATAATGGTGTTCATAAGCTTTGACGAGCTGCTTCCCCTCTGCTTCGACAACAGGGGAAGCGGGCACGCCTCCATCCTTGGCATAATCATCGGGATGATGCTCATGGCAGCCAGCCTGCACCTGCTCTGATCCCTGCAGAAGCCTGCATCACCCATGGCGGGCCGCCTTCCGTGCCGCAAGGCTAGCTGGAAAGCGCTGCAAAGAACATGAAAAGCGTGAGCAGCTTGGCGGCGAATATCACCGCGGCAAGCTTCGGGATGTCGATGGTGGTGAACTCCATGAGCGCAAGCCCGAGCTCGTCAGGAAGCGGCAGCCCGAAGACGAAAAAGCCCGCGACCGGGGCGGCTGTGGGGAACCGCTTCAGCCCCTTCCTTGCGGATTTCATGATTTTCCTCGTGTTCTTCTCGAGCGTCTCCCTTATTGCGGCAAAAAGCAGGCAGTCCACAAGCGTTGCCGACAGGCAGGCGGCAACAGCGACGGCATAGGGGCTGCCCATCTGCATCATCTCAAGCAGCACCACCATGGCAATCGGGGTGGTTGCCCCTAGGGTGTAAAACGCGCCGGCAATCGCCGCGCCGGCAAGCCCCATCCCGCGGAGGTATCCTGCGGCTTCCCTGTCAAAGCCCATGAAGACCAGTGCAAAGCTCGCAAGCACGAACCCCACAGCAAGGAGCGCGCGCTGCTCGATTTTGAAGTGCGGTGCAAAAAGCATCTGCTCACTCTGATGCATTTGCCAGCGCATGGTATAAATAGCCGCGCCTTCCGCAAAAGCCTAGCCGTGCATCGTGCGCGCAATCAGCCAGATGGCGGCTGCGCCAAGCACTATGAGGGCGAGCTGGAGCAGCGACTCGCGCGCCCGCTTTTCCTTATGGAGCTCGGGCAGCAGGTCGGCGGAGGCGATGTAGATGAACATGCCCGCGGTGAGCGCAAGCGCATATGCCTCGACATTTTCCACCGAGGATGAGAAAAGGTAGAACGCCACCCCCCCAACAACCGCGGCAAGCGCGGAGAGCAGGTTGAAGGCAAGCGCCTTTGCGCGGGAATAGCCGCTGTAAAGCAGCAGGCCGAAGTCCCCTATCTCCTGCGGTATCTCGTGGAGCGCTATGGCGAGCGTGGTGGTGACTCCCAGGGGCACGTTCACCATGAATGCCGCGGCGATTGCCACCCCGTCGAAGAAGTTGTGCACGGCATCGCCGGCGAGCGTGAGCATCCCGAGCGGGCGGTGGTGCTCCTTCTCGCTTCCCGCGTGGTGGTGGTGCCAGTGCACCACCTTCTCAAGGAAAAATGCCAGCACCAGGCCGGCAAAAGCCAGCTCAAGCGCGCCTTCCGGGTGCGCCGCGCCCTCCACTGCCTCTGGCAGCAGGTCGAAGAATGCCGCGCCAAGGAGCGTGCCAGCGGAGAAGCTGACAAGGAAAAACAATATCCCCTCCATCTTCTTCTTTGCGAACAGGAAAAGCACAATGCCCACGAGCGAGAGCAGGCTGACTGCCACGGTCGCCGCGATTATTTCGAAAAGCACCATTCCAAGCACCGTCCATGCTTTGCCGCAAAGTGTTATTAATGTTTTCTGCAAATGTTATTAACAAACCGCGCATTTGGCGCGAAAAATTATTAAGGCGGGAAAATGGCAATAGTCAGCTCCTCGATAGACGAAGAAACGCTCTTTGAGCTTGACTCGCTCGTGCGGTCGCTTGGCTTTTCCGGCAGGAGCGAGGCAATGCGCGCAGGCATACGCGCGCTCGCATCCGAGAACGCTGATGTGGAAAAGCTGACAGGCGACATGAAGGCGGTGCTCCTTTTGGTTCACGAGGAAAGCGCGGAGAAAAGCGCTTCCTTCCTCTCGCACGAGTTCGAGGAAATAGTCGCCACGCACATCCACGCCAACCTGCGGCGCGGCAAGTGCCTTGAGGTATTCGTGCTCTCCGGGCAGGCCGCGCGCATCAAGGAGCTTTACAAGGCGGCAAAAGGGAGCAGGAAGATGGAGCACGCGAGGCTTGTGGTCCCCTAGCCGGAAGCGGTTTCCTTCTTCCTGAACACCGCGTACGCGCGCGCCGCCTCAAGCAGCACCGTTGCCGCCGCGATGGCGAGGAACGCGCCTGAGAACAGGTTCATCCCCCTCCCGGAGAAGTTCGCGCCTATGGAATACGCGTGCGCTATTATGAGGGGATAGGCAAGGTAGACGAGCTTCTGCAGCGCGAACCAGCGCCTCCCCATTTTCCCCACCGCCCAGTCTGTCGAGGTGGCTGCAAGCAGGAACAGCGCGGCAAGCGCGGCCACGCCCGCCCACACCCACAGCGCATAATCGCCCGTTGCCGACAGGAAAAACGCGAAGTCCCCATTGAAATACAGTATGGGGTGCGCCGCATAGTGCAGGAACGCGAACACGAACCCGCTCACGCCAAGCGCGCGGCGCGCCATGTAATATGCGGCATTGTACCTCCACGCGGGGAACAGCGCGCGGATGGGGCTTGCGGCCAATGCCAGGCTGATGAACGAGAAGGCAAGGAAGCCGAACGCGGACGAGGCGCCCGGGGTGACTTCAAAGCCCTTTGCGTACATGAGCCATGCCGCGCAGGCAATGATGAATGCTGCGGCATAAACCAGCATGCGCGCATTTTTCTGCAAGTATTCCGGGGTTGCAATCTGCAGCATGGAAGCGCACCTACTTCTTCTTCCTCATCTGTACCTCGAGTATGTCCCCCAGCGTCATTCCCTTCCCCTGCCCGTCCTTCACGTTCACGGCAGCGCCGGATGACACTTCCTGCAGGAGCTTGATGCCAAGCTCGCGCTCCAGCTTGTGCGCGAGCTTCTCGTCAGGAAGCGTCTTCTCATGCTCCACCCTTTCGAGGAAGGAATGCTTCTCGTTTATCTTCTCGGCAAGCACCTCGAGGGGCAGCCCCATCCTCTTGCGGGCAGATGCGATGATGCCCCCGTAGCCGTCCACCACTTCCATCTCCGCCCTGCCTGCGCGGGCAGGCTGGGCTTCCGGGCCGCGCACAGGCTGCGGCGCGCGGAGAAGCTTCCCCGAGCCCGAGCAGTCCTGGCACACGCTAAGCTTTGCGCCTTCCACAAGTATGATGTAGCCGGCGCCGTCCGCGCCGCATATTTCGCATTCCATGGGACGCACCTCCCGCGTCTTACTCGTGTAATAATCCTTATATAATGTTCCTGTGGAGGCTAGCCCATGAAAGGCAAGCAAAAAACCTCCAGGCTAGGCTTGGCGATGGCCGCCGCCATCCTTCTCGCCTCGATGTTCCTTTTCGTGGGGGTGCTCAATTCCTCCCAGTCCGCCTTCTTCAAGTTCCTGCTTTCCGTGGCGCTTCTCGCCGGGTGCGGCTACGCGGTGTCCCGCCTCCTCAAGTACGAGTGCTGGTACGGCATCTTCCTCCTGCGCAGCCAGTACGGGCTTTCATTGCTCGACAGGCTTGCAAAAAGGCACCCTCGCCTCTGGCAGGGGCTCTACGAGCTTGGCACCGTGATAGGCTTCGGCTCGTTCGCCTACTTCCTCCTGAGGCGGGAAAAATACACCTGGCAGCGCATAGCATTCCTCTACGGGCTTGGCACATTCCTCATGGTGCTCTTCACCCACATGGTGGCTCCGCTTGCGACAAGCGCGCTTTTCTCCATGCTCTCGGGCGGCTCGGAATTCGCAAGCGCCGGCCAGGGCCTGCAGGCATCAATCTCCCAGGTCTCGGCGGCAAAATACCTCTTCTTCGCCCTCCTGGTGCTGGGCGGGATTTCGCTCATGACCACGGCGGGGCTCATTCTTTACGCAGCGGTGGTGGCGGTCTCAATAGCCGGCATGCTTGCGTCCGGCGCAGACCCTGCCTCAGTGTCGCCTGGCGGCACGCCCATAATACCTGGCATCAACCTCCCCCTCCTCGAAGGCGTCGCGGCGCTTGCGGTCGTGCTCATGGTGCACGAAGCAATGCACGGCATAGTGGCGCGCATGCACGGCTTCCCGCTGAAAGCGGCAGGGCTTGTCTTTTTCGGCTTCCTCCCATTCGGGGCCTTTGTGGACATCGACGAGAAGAGGATGTTCAAGGGGAAAAAGGAGGCGCAAAGCGCGGTGTTCGTGGCAGGCACGACCGCAAACTTCTTCACCTCGCTTCTGCTAGCCATGCTTTTCTTCCTCGCCATCTACGCAACCGAGCCGTTCCGCCTCAACGGCGTCTACATTGAAACAGGGGGCCTGCCGCACGGCGCCCTGCTGCACTCCATAAACGGTGTGCCTGCCCGGGCTGCCATGGCAAGCCCGCTTTCCCCCAACACCACTTACTCTCTCCAGACCAGCAAGGGCGAATACTCCATTGCCACCGGCGCGGACGGAAAGCTCGGCATCACCTACTCGCTTGCTGACAGCAGCGGGATATCCGGCGTGTTCCGCTATGAGGGGGGGCTGGAATGGATGGTGGGCTTCCTGCGCTTCCTGGCGCTTGCATTCTCGCTCAACTTCGTGGTGGGCGCGATAAACCTGGTGCCCATCCCCCTCTTCGACGGCTACTACCTGATGAAAAACGGGGTCAAAAACGCGCTTGCCGTGAAGGTCATCGCATGGGCAGTGGCAATCGCCTTTGTGGTGAACATGCTGCCCTGGGTTTTCAGGTAGGCGCGCTAGGCTTTTTCCGCTGGCTGGGCGCCCCTCACCTGCTTCTCAAGAAGGAGCGGCACCTCCTGCCTTTGGTTTATCTGCCGCCAGATGGCATCAGACTCGCGGATCTCCTGCATTGCCGCGCCCACGCTGCCTATGCCTCCAACCCTGTGCGGGTTCGCCCACCTGTTCCTCTTGTCCGTTCTCCAGTCGCTCTGCGTCTTCACCGATTGCCTCGTGCTCAAGTCCTGCATATCTCTCCCTCTTTTGAAATATTCCTTTTCGCCCTCATGGGGCACGCTGCCATTCAAACATTTTCAGGAGGCACGCGCAGATTGCCAAACCACGCCTGCCAGTCATTCACCTGCAAAAGAAGCCAAAGCTTGGCGGATTGCGCAACGCACCTTTCCCACCCGTGCCAATCATGCCCATCCAATTCCTCTTTGCCCTTTCTGCCGATAAGGGTTTATAAAACGGTGTAACATTTCCCGCGCTCACAC
>JBAZTI010000030.1:0-14727 GCA_041662045.1 Candidatus Micrarchaeia archaeon
GCTTGCTGAAAAATGCGGAGTTGCAACTCCCAAGAGATTGCGCGCGCAGGCGATAGAGTGGGTGAGAGGCTTCAATGGCGTCAAGGAGGCGAGGAAAAGGCTGAATTCCGCAAAAACCGCAAAGGAAATCCTGTCCATAGTGGAAGGGTTTGCCCCGCCGGCATAGGCAAATGCTCACTCAAGCTCGTCAGACATGAAGGAATAGGCGGCGCGCTCGAACTTCTCATGGAGCTTTTTCCGCTCGGAGGCGTCATACGGCTCGTCTATCACCTTGCCGATGCCGGTGAACATGCCGTACCAGCCTGCAGGGACCAATAGGATGGTGATGAGGTGGTAAAAGAGGCTTTCGTAGGAGAGGTAGAAGTAGAAATACGTGTCGAGAAGCAGTATGAGGAACCCTACGAGCATGTAAAAATACCCCCTGTCCTTGGTCTTTTTTATAGCCTCGGATTCGCGCTTCACCATGGATGTGAATTGCTCGCGCAGCCTCTTTTTAATGAGCGCCTCGGCCTTCAGGTCGCGCTCCGCAGAGGGGATTGTGAAGTGCACCTCGAACCTTCCGCGCTTGTTCTCCATGTAGCGGCGGCTTATCTCTTTTAAGAAGTCCTCCGAAAGCTCGCGCTTGGAAAAGGGGCGCGGGTCAAAGTCCGAGAAGATGTCGTCGTAGTTGTCAAGCGTGATTGTGATTTCGCGCATGGCGCCTGCATGTTCCATTGGTTCTGCCATACCCATGTGCGCGAATGTAAAACATAAAAAGAGGTAGCACGCAACCACCTCATGGACTACAGGGAATTCAGGCTCGCCAGGATAGCTAAAGGGACAGAGGGCGTGCGCTTCTTTGCCTTCGAAGGGGAGGTGCCGCCCTACATGCCAGGCTGCTTTTTCCTCATCAGGCTTGCCGGCAATGACGGAAAGCCGGTTTTCCGCCCGTTCTCCGCAGCCTCGCACCCGTCCGAGGCTGGCCTGCAGTTCTGCGTGAAGAAAAACGGCGCATTCACCGAGCTCCTGTGGAACCTTCGCGAGGGGGATTCGGCGCAAATTTCCGGCCCTTACGGGACATTCGCCCTTGACGGCAACGATGGCGAGCGGGTGTTTGTCGCAGGCGGCGTGGGCATCGCCCCCCTCCGCAGCATGATACGCCAGACGCTCCTTGAGGGCAGGCGCGCCACCCTATTCCATTCCGCGCGCACTCGCTCAAGCATGGCGTATTCCGAGGAGATGGCGCAGCTTGCGGCAAAAAACCCCGGTTTCCGGTTTTTCCCGGCAATCACGCGCGAGGAATTGCCGCAGGGCTGGGGCGGCATGAAAGAAAGGCTGACTGCCGAGGCAGTGCTGCAGCGGCTTGGCGCGCCTGACGGGAAGGCGTTCTACCTTTGCGGGACAAAGGAGATGGTATCCTCGATTGCAGAAGGCCTCATGAAGGCAGGCGTGCCGAAGGAGAGGGTGAAGAGGGAGTCGTGGGGCTAGCTAGGCCTTTTCCTCACAAGCACCAAAGTCTCGCCCATCCTTTTCTCGAAAAAGCCAAGCGACAGGTAGAGCTTGGACGCCGTGTTCAATGCGCGCACTTTCAGGTAGGCGGTCTGCGCGCCGTGCCTGTCCGCGTAGGAGAGAGCCTCGCGCATGAGCGCGGTGCCGAACCCGTGCTCGCGGTAGTGGGCAAGCACGCCCAAGCCCGAGATGTAGCACCTGCCATCGCGCATGCGCAGGTGGCAAAAGCCGATGGGGATGCCGCTGCGCTCTGCCATGAAAAAAACATCGCGGGGCAAATGCCGGAACTTGGCGTTTGGGAAGAGGACTGACACCATTTCCCCGATGGCAGGCATGTCCGCCTTCCTTGCCCGCCTGATTGAAAAGACGGGCGCTCCCCCCGCCACGCTTGCATCTGTGTCAGAAGCCACGGCACCACGTCAAAGGCTGATGAAATTCACGCTTATGCTTTCCCCTATGTCTATCTCCGCGGCGCGCAGCTTCTCGGCAGGCGCAAGCTTCACGACCAGGGTCTCGCCCAGTATGTCGCGCCCCTCGTGCTCGTGCACATGGCCGCAGATGAGGAGGATAGGGCGCTTTTCCTCCACCATTTTCCTCACAGCCTTGCTGCCCACATGCACCCCGTTCCCCACCTCGTCGAAAAGCCCGTAGGGCGGCGGGTGGGAAAGCACGATGGAAAACTCGTCCACGCCGGCGCGCGCAAGCACGGAGGCGATTTCCTCCTCGGAAAGCTCGGATGGCGTTCCGAAAGGCGTGGGGTTGGAGCCGCCCAGGCCCACCAGGTTCCAATCGCCGAGCTTCACCTTCCTCCCGTGCACCAGCACGCCCATCTCGCCGAGCCTGGCGGCCACCTCTGGCGTGTCCATGTTGCCGTGCACCGCGTAAGCCCTCTTGAAAAACGAGACTGCCTCCTCTGCATAGGAGACGGGGCCGCGGTTGGTGATGTCGCCGCAGAAGAGCACCGCGTCGTATTTGCCTATCGCCGAAACCGCGCGGAGCCTGTCAAGCAGGTCCTCGTCCGCGTGGAGGTCGGATAGTGCCAATAGCTTCATATGGATGCGCCTTTTGCCCGAATCAGCCTTTCCTTTGCTGGAAGTCCCGCCCTGGCTTGCCAGCGTCAGCAATGCCTGGCCTGCCCATTATGCGCTTCACCTGCGCCTCGAACTGGGACTTGAGCTTCTCGGCGATGAAATTGTGCGAGAATGCGTCGGCCTTTGCGGCGATTGCGAGCTTTGCCGCAAGCGCGCGCGAAATCTTGCCGCGCGCCTTCTTGGGCGCCATGCCGATGAGCGGGTGCTGGAAGATGAGGCCGTGCTTGGGCGGGCGGCTGCCTGACTTGAGGTGCTTGAAAAGCGCCTTTTCCGCGCCCAGCACCTGCACCGTGCTTGCAGGGAACATCGCCATCCTCCTAAGCCCGCCTGACTGCGCCACCAGCTTTGCCGCAAGCTCGGGACCTGCGAGATGGGACATGTTGGGGCAGAGCTCGCGCGCGATTTTCGCCTCGTACGCCTCTATGGAGTTGCGCAGCTGCCAAAGCGCCTTTATCTGGAGCGCCAGCGAGCGCGCCTGCGAGATGTCCTCTTCGGACAGCGCGGTCCCCATGGAGGCCCGGGCCTTGTCGGCAATGGACTGGGCCTGCGGGCCGAAAACCGGCGTGAGCTTGGCCATGTCCGGGGCCATCCTGTCAATCGCAAGCACGCCCTCCACGTATTTCGCATTGTCCTGCATACGGAACTCCGGGAAGTGCATGCCGTACCATTCGGTGAGCCGCTCGAAAAGCGGGTTGGAGCTCTTGTTCAGCTCGTCCACGGCGGAAACCGACTGGATGAGCAGGTTGTCGCGGGAGGAGACCGCAACCGTGACCTTCTTCTTGGCCCTCTTGAAAAACTCCTCGCGCGTCTGCATTGGTGACATGTTACCATCTCCGAAAAATTGCTCCCGAGGTATTATCCTCAAAACGTTTATAGAGCTTCGCGGCAAGAAAAGACGCATGAAAGGCAAGGAAACCGCGAATCCCAGGGCAGAGAGGCTTCTCGACGTGGCAATAAGGCGCTCCATAATCATCCCCTCATCGGAGATATACGGCTCGCCGGCTGGCTTTTACGACTACGGGCCGGTGGGCTGCGCAATCAAGCGCAGGCTGGAGGACCTCTGGAGGGGCGAAATGCTGCAGAAAGAGGGCTTCCACGAGATCGAGACCTCGATGATACTGCCTGAGGCGGTGCTTAAGGCGTCAGGGCACGCCGAGAACTTCTCAGACCCGATAGTTGCCTGCAAAAAGTGCGGCTCGCGCTTCAGGGCGGACCACCTTGTGGCTGAAAACCCGGAGTTTGCGGCGTCCGGCGCAAAGGCAGAGGGCGCCTCTTCGGAGGAGCTCACGGAAGCGATAAGGAAATGCAAAATAGTGTGCCCCAACGACAAAGGCGAGCTTGCGGACGTGGCGCGCTTCAACATGATGTTCAGGACCGCCATTGGCGCAGGCGAGGAGAGGGTGGCATACTGCCGCCCGGAGACGGCGCAGGGAATTTTCCTGGATTTTGCGCGCATTGCAAGGAATTACGGCAGCAGGCTCCCGATGGGCATAGGGCAGGTGGGAAGGAGCTTTAGGAACGAGATTTCCCCAAGGCAGGGGCTGGTGCGCATGCGCGAGTTTTCCCAGATGGAGCTTGAGTATTTCTTCAACCCGGACAGGCAGTCGCACCCGAGGTTCGGAAGCCTGAAGGATGAGAAGCTCGTATTTGAGCTTGAGGACGGCACTGTGGAGGAGCGCACTCTCGGGCAGGCACTGGCCGAAGGGATTGTGCCTAACGAGATAATGGCGTATTTCCTGTGGAAGCAGGAGAGGATTTACCTGGCTGCCGGCATACCGCGCGGGAAGTTCCGCTTCAGGAAAATACCGAAAAACGACACGCCGCACTATTCACTGGGCAACATAGACCTCGTGGTGGAAACTTCCTATGGCTTCATTGAGACCACCGGGACCGCATACCGGACAGACTTCGACCTGTCGCAGCACGCAAAGGCGTCAGGCGCGGACCTGTCGGTTTTCGTGGAGGAGGAGAAAAAGAAAGTGGTGCCCCATGTTGTCGAGCCTTCCATGGGAGTGGACAGGATGCTCTGGTGCGTGCTTGAGCACTGCTTCCGCGAGAAATCGGAAGGCAAGGACTGGGAATGGTTCGACTTCCCGCCCGCAATCGCGCCATACCATGCCTGGGTTTTCCCGCTCATGAGAAAGGACGGCATGGAGGAGAAGGCGCGCGAGGTGGAGGCGCTCCTGCGCGAAGATGGGCTCACGGTCTATTGCCAGGAATCCGGAAGCATCGGGAAACGGTATGCGCGCGCTGACGAGATAGGCGTGCCCTACTGCGCCACGGTCGATTATGACACGCTGAAAGACGGCACGGTGACGCTGCGCTTCAGGAACGACGGCAAGCAGGTGAGGCTGGCAATCTCCGAGCTGGCAGGCAAGATATCTTCTTTTGCAAAGCAGGGGAAAGTGAAGGCGGAATAGAAGCCAGGGCGCCTTGCCCGTGCACCCCTGGCGCCTGGGTTTAAAAACATTTACTTACATGATTTAACACATTAATCCGGGGTGAGGTGATATTCATGGTTGACAAGAAGTGGCTGGGCATAGCTTTGCTCGCAGGCGGGCTATTGGTGGCAGAATCGGCATTGGTTTCATGCTCATCGCCCCAGCATGCATACACGGGCAAGGGATACACCCAAAAGGGGTCTAAAAATAATTTTAAGCACAGCAAATTGAAGAGCACCAGCAACTGCTTCAGGCAGCCCACGTGCAAGCCGCAGCGCCGCTAGGCGGCTTTCTTTTTCATGGCCCAGGCGCCCCCCAGCGCAGCCCATGGCGCATCAGGCGCCTTCGCAGGAAATCGTGCCCTGGTCGGAATAAATGGTCTGCAGCACCGAAGGGGCCACCACCACTATCAGGACTGCGATGAGCGCGCCTGTAAGGCACGCGGTCGCCCACACGTTCGCGCGCGCACGCGTCTCGGCGCCCATCATCTGGCCAGCAGCGTAAATCACGCCCGCAAGGATGAGCATGAGCATGGCAACCACTGGAAGCAGGGATTTCATGCTCACGCAAAGCTCCGAAACCGCGTATTGGACAGAATACAGGATGGTGGTTGCGCATAAAAGCCCGGCAAATAGCGCAAGGACGGCAAGCGCGGACAGTTTGAACCTCATAAACATACCTTGCAAGCTTAGGCGCGAAAAGGATTAAAAAAGCCCCATAGGGGCTTTTTGGAATTTGAGCCAGGGCACAAATCCGATGAAAAGCGCCCTCAGGCTTTTTTGCATTAGGGAAAAGGAAACGCCGCCCGCTTTTTGCCCTGCAAAAAGGGGCGCTTTTTTTCAAAAAGAAAAAAACGCCGGGGGGGAGATTTGAACTCCCGAGTAGGTTTCCCCACAACAGGTTAGCAACCTGCCGCACTGGACCGGGCTATGCGACCCCAGCAAATTGTTTTCGCCTCTTTTTAGGGTGAAAGCAGGCTTTTATTCCTTTGCCGAGAAATTGCCGAAAGCGACCAGCGTACTCGCGAAGGTGCAATCATGTACAATAATTACCTCTCATGCGAAGTCTGCGGGGCTGAGCTTACGCGCGCCAACCAGAAGCAGAAGCTGGACGGCGCGGGCTACACGCACAACTACTGCCAGAAATGCTATTCCGAGAAATACCCGAAGTAGGGGAAGCTCCTATGGGAAAAAAGGCAAGCCAGCGCACCCAGGCAGCCGCAATGCCTGAAGGAGGGGGCGGCTGGAGGGGAAAGCTTCGCGATTCTGCCCTGAAGTTCGAGCAATATTCTTACGCCGCAGCCTCGCGTCTCCCCTCCCAAAGGATAATGCTTTGGCTCAAGGGCTTTTTCCGCCCAGGGGAGACATGCGGAAGGGCGGAAAAAAACGCAAATTTTTTGGGGGTTGCGGCAAACCTGCTTCTCTTTTACATCGCCTATTCGCTTATTTTCTTCCTCTTCATGCTCGCATTTACCTCGTTGCTTTCAGCTGAGGAGAGGCTTTACATGGGGCTTGAGAACAGCCCTGACCTTGCCCAGATTGCAATTAGCTCGCTTGTTGCGGGGCCGGTGGCCAGCACTCTTTCCGTGCTTGCCGCATTTGCCGCCGTGTTCATCTGCGCCCGAGCCCTGGGGGGAAACGGGGCGTTTGCAAGGCAGGCGGATGCAATGTCGCGCGTGCTGTTCGGCAGCAACACGCTGATCCTTGCATCCATATTGCTGGCATTTGCCATATCCCTGCCCGCCTTCCTTTTGCGCAAGTCCGCCTTCCTGGGGGCGCTTGCCGGCATCGCAGCCGCGCTTGCCAGCCTGCCCCTGTTCCTCCTCTGCCTGGCGATAGCCATTTATAGCATATATGCGTATTACCTCGTAGTGAGGAAAGCCCACAATCTTGCGCCATGGCGCGCGGCAGGCGCGATTGTGGCCGCTGCGGCGATTCTGCTGGCCGCGGATGCCGCTCTAGGCATGCTTTTGAGAGGATGAGGAAAAATAGAGGTGATTTGGTGGCTGGGAAAAACAAGGGGGCTGCGGGCGGGGACGGCGATTCGCTTGCGCAGGTCGAGGAGATTGCAAACAACGCGGCAGGCGCGCTGAAAGTCGCGCAGTTCAAGGCATGGCTGTATTCATACTTCCATCCCTACCAGGCATGCGAGAAGGAGAAGAAGGGCGCGTCGCTTTCAGGCTCTGCGTCCACGTTTGCGCTTACCGGGATTGTGAACGCCGTGGCGATGATAATCGCAACGCTTATCCTGGCGGCATTCACGATGTTTGCCGGGCTGCCCATGCTGATTGGCGCGTTTGCGGCGCTGGTTATCTACCCGATATTGAGCGTGGTCGGCGGCTTCATAATGTCCGCAATATACTACGTCGTGGCAAAGGTGCTGGGAGGCAAGGGAGGCTTCATGGAGCAGACCTACTGCATGGCGCTGGTGTCTGGAGGCACGGTGCTCATGATGGCGCCGTTTTCCATCCTGCAGGCGCTCCCGGTAATAGGGGGCCTGTTCGGCCTCCTGGTCATGGCGGTTGGGATTTATGGCCTGATAAGCCAGTACCGCACGGTGCGCGCAGTGCACTCGCTTTCGCAGCTCCGCGCCATAGTGGTAATCGTGGTGCCCCTGATATTGCTGGCATTAGCAATAGCCACATTCTTGGCAGCGCTCATGGTGGCGCTTGGCGTGGGCGCAGTGGCCGGCGGCATGGGCAGCGGCTACGGCTACTGATTTCTTCCTTTTTTTATTTTTTCCAAAAGAATTAGCGCAAGCAATAATGGCACCACAATGCTTGGCGGACCAAGCGCGATGGCGCCTTGCGTGCCATCATGATAAAACAAGGGCACGGGCAAGCATTGTGGCAGGATTTCCGGCGGGCCCTGGGAGGAACAGGCAGTATCCGCACCGCTGCTCAGTCTTGTATCTTCCCAGCACGGGACAGAATGCGTAGGGCTGCTCCTTCCGGCCTGACCCGATTGGCACCATGAACCGTCCGGAAAGGCAAAACGTCGACGCTTAAAGCGCGGGCTTGCCCGCTCCCCGTCAAAACTTCACCGGACATTCGGCTTCGCCAAAGGGGATTTGCGATGAGGGAGGCCCCTACTCTCCCAGCCTATCCTGCCGTAGTTTTCCTGGAACAAGGTGCTTATATAGCTAACTATTTGTACCTCAGGAACGCGCCTATCCAGGAGGCGTGAGCGCCTCCTGTCCCCCCAACTGCCGTCGCAGTTGTCGGTCCCGTAGAAGCCTACTTGTACCTTAGGAAAGCGCCTATGCCGTAGAAGCTTCCGAGGAACTGCGCGCCCTCGGCTGTGTCGGGCGAGACCACGAAGATGTCGATTCCCTGGCTGTCCGCAAGCGCAATCAGGTCGTCCACGAGGGAAACCTCGGACTCCACCTTCACGGTGCCCCCTATCGCCTTTATCCTTTCCTGCAGGTCGAACGGGCTTTTTGAAGTGACGTGCTGCGCCTCGCCCGTAGTGGTGTCCACAAGCTTTGCGCGCTTGTATGTGATGCCCTCGGATATGAGAAGCTGGCTGGCCTGCTTGGATTCGAGCGCCGCGCGCACCTCCTTCTCGCCGTAGGTGGCAAGCCCGCCCGAAACCACTTCCTTTATGAAGCGCTCGATTATCACGCGCTCCACGATTGCCTGCTGCTCGGCAAGGATGCCCGTGGACTTGGCCATCACCTCGCGTATGCCGTACTCGTCCGTGTAGCCGGTGTCCACCACGCCGAGGATCTTTATCTGGTAGTTGAAGGGGGACATTTTCACGAAATCCTCCTTGGCAGGCCCAGGCCCGCCGACTATGACCCCTTTGACGGTATTGACAAAATACTTGTCCATGTGCTCGCCGACATGCTTGTAATAGTACTCTATGGACTCCTCGATTATCCTCTCTATGCGCCTTGCAGACTGCCCGCCCTTGCGCATCTTTGCGTGCGCCATGGAGCGTATGCGCGACAGTATTCTCGTGTTGGTGCCGCGGAGCTCGGCAAGCGTGCATTCCCTGCCGTCCATCACAACGATGCCGTATGAGTCCTTGACCATGAGGTCGCGGTCAAGGGGCTCGAGGAAAAAGCGCGAGTCGCACCGGTAAATCTGGACAGCTATCGGGGTGGGGGGGTAGATTGTGAAAAGCTCGATGTCGGTCTTCGCGGGGTTGTCGGAGACGTTCCCGCAGAAGATGGCGACTCCGGAGGCTGGCGCCACGTTGCCGTAGCTTTTCAGGTGGTGCAGTATGCGCTCAAGCGCATCGACGACGTTCTTGCGCGTGCTCTTGCTCTTGATGTTGGAGGCCTGCCCTGCCTCGCCGCGCAGCTTGTTGGAAGTTTCGTGTATGGCCTGGCCTGAGGGGATGTAGACCGAGATGAGCTCGGTGCCGCTGCCCTTCATTGCCTTGAGGTGGGCAAGCTGCTTTTTCAATTCGTACTTGAGCTTGGTTTTTTCTTCCATCGGCAAAACCTATGGTATACACTGCTGGAGGGGAAATAAAAAATGAGGGGTTAGAGGAACTGGACTGCCCCTGTTTCAAGGGAGTAAAGCGCAGAGGCCACGCGGAGCTTGCCTTGCGCCTCAAGCGAGGACACTATTCCGCTTTTTGCGCGTATCTTTTCAAGCACGCACTTTATGTTCTCCCTGACCGCGGCTTCAGGCACGTTGCCGCCAGCCTTGGCGGCAGCCTGGATTTCCGCGACCACGGACGCGATGTTGCCGGGCGCGTGGCCGGATTGGCACGCCGCGGTGACAGCGCCGCATTTCGTGTGCCCAAGAACCACAAGCAGCGGCACATTGAGGTGCTCTGCCGCGTACTCAATCGAACCGAGCGTTATCGCATCCACGATGTTGCCGGCGTCCCTTATGCCGAAAATCTCGCCGATGCCTGCGTCGAATATGTACTCGGCTGGCACGCGCGAATCCGAGCAGTAAAGCACGATTGCGTACGGGGACTGCCCGCCAAGCGCGGCCTTCCGCTGCGCTGCGAAGTCCTTTGCAGAGGGCTTCCCTGCCGCAAACCGCGCATTGCCTTCCTTCAGCCTGTTGAGTGCTTCTGCCGCATCCATGCAAACCACCGTCACATGCGCCTAGCTTGCATGGATTGGGATATAAACCTATCCAGGTTCGGGTTCATTGCCGGGAATGACTGGCGCGGGTTGGCGACCCCGAGCATGTGGATGTTCTTCTTGACATAGGTTTCGACCATGTACCGCATGACCTGGTCGCCTTGGACCTTGCCGGAAAGCGCAGTCGCTCCCTCAAGCTTCCGCCCGACAATGCCAAGCGTCCCCTGGTCATGGCGGTTGAGATGGAGCGGGGACAGGTCGTAGAATGCGCCGAGGCATGACGGGAGGTCAAACGGGCCTGAATGCACCATCCTTGCTATCGAGAAGACCGTTCCCGCCTTGTATTCCACCCGAAGCACCTTCCTGGAATACAGATGGCGGGCTTCGGAGACATATGGGTCGCTGATGAGAAGGGACGGGGTGGACAGCTTTGCCTGCTCGCTTGTCCTTTCAGCCTGGTCCGAGGGAGGCACGGGGCTTTCCCGGATTTTCCTGAATATCGGGCGGAGCACCAGGTCTTCCTGGGATTGCTTGCCATCCACCCTGTAGAGCTTGTTGTTCCCGTAGTTGAGCACCTGGCTGAATGTCTGCACTTCCGGGATTTCCTTCATGAAAGCCCCGTTCGCCCCGGCCTCTGCCTCAAACAGCCTGACCTGCTCAAGGGGATGGGACCTCAGGTCGTGGATGGGCTTTATCCATGTGAGAAGGTCGCCGTCCCAGCCTGCAGGCGCACCCCTGTTGCCGTAGGTTTCGCGCATGAATTTGCGCAGGGCGTCTTTGGTGCTGATTGCCACTTCCTTGCCGCCGACGATGAACGTTGGCTGCGAGGACAGCAGGAAATCCTGGAGGTTGGCTGCGGCGACATCGGCATGGGACATGCCGCAGTTCGTGGCGCATGCCTTGACAATGTCAAGCGCACCGGCATCGTAAGTCTTCTTGCCCTGGAACTCGGGGAGATGGCGCGCATGGGCATGCCCCACCACGTGGAGATGGTATTCTATCGGGACGCCGTAGCTTGCAAACTCCGAGTACTCGATTTTTTTCTGCATGAAGTGCCACATGAACTCGTGCGCAGCCATGGGGGTCATGAAGGTGCCGGGGTCGTTCATCCTGAAGAAGTCGATCCTGACGCCCTGCCTGGAAAGGTCTTCCAGGACCCCGGCTTTTGCGGCGTAGTAGGATTCGGTGGTGTTCCTGGAATCTGCGCAGAAAAGCGAGCCTACTATGATGATTTTCTCGACTTTTGCGTCGAATTGCTGGAAGACAGCGCGGTTCGTTTCCATTTTCCCAACCTCTATCACGGCATCTAGGCGTTTTTTTCTCCTGTTGCAGATTATGAACAAATGGCTATTTAAACCATGCTGCCGGGCAGGGGGGACTGTCAGGCCCACAGCAGGGGGTCGCTTTTTGAGACCCGGTAGAAGACAAGGATGGCGAGGAAAAGCACGCAGCCCAGGAGGGTGGCGCTCTCCGCCTCCTGCTGCAATGACGAGGCGGCCCGGCTTGGCAGGGAACCTGCCTGGGCAGGGGGCGCGGCCTGCGCCCGGTTGGCCACGGCATCGTCTATCGCGCGGCTGGAGGCGTCAAGCGCCGACGAATAGGAGAGTATGCGGTAGGCGTCCGAGGTGGACCCTAGCTTTTCCTTTGCCGCGGCATTCAGGTAAGCGCCCTGCCCGGAGTATATCTTGCCCCAAAGCGAGTCGCGGTCGCCTTTTGCCAGCCCGTCTGCCGCCTCGGAGAGGTTCTTGCTCCCAGACTCGTCGGATGCCGCCTGCATGGACTTTGCATAAGTAGCCTCGTAGATTGCCGCCCCGAAATTGCCCCTTTCGAGCGCGCCAAAGCCCTTTTCAAGATGGTCGTATGCGTCGGCGTTGAGGAATGAGGAGGAGCCAAGCGCGCTTTCCGCCTCGGAAAGCTGCCTGTCCGCAAGCCCTTCAAGCGAAGACTCGTCTATGGGCGCCCCGCCGATGTCATCCGCCTGGGCGGCAAGCTCGCGCGAGATGCCGCACCAGCCATAGGCAAGAAGCAGGTCGCGCAGCGTGGAATATGCCTCCCTGTCCGAGCGCGCAAAAATCGTGTCGTTGAGCTTGTCCTCGGCCCAAAGCCGCCTCAGGTCGGCCCCTATCGCCCAGTGGATGTTTTCCCGCGTCTTTTCGGGCGTTGGGAGGGAGGAGAGGCATGCCGAAACCTCTTCGATGCTTCCGTTTATGTCCACCTCGGTCCCCCCTATCGAGAGGTATTCGGCGTCCACGGAAAGCAGGAATGCGGCATTGGCCGCTGTGAAGGGGTAGCCCATTGAGATTTGCCTGCGGTATTTGGATAGTTCGCTTGAGAAATACTCCTTGGTGGCTTCAGGGTCTACCCCGGCTGCGCCATTGCCTGAAAGCGAAAGCGCCACGTTCCGCTCAAGGCTGTCCACCAGCCGCGTGGCCACCATGGAGAAGCGCGCCGTATCTGGGTCGTACTGCCTGCCCGGGAGACCGGAGGGCATTGCGTCGCTTTTGGGCACGAAGTCGGATGTGAAAGTGTCGGAGTAGGATGAGAAAAGTATGCGCTCGGCGTCAGGCAGGCTTTCCACCTCGATTGCCGAAAAGCCATCCTTTGAGGAAACTGAGGAGAGGAGAAGGGACTCGTGGAAGAGCATCTTCGGCACCAGGATGTATTTCGCGCCGGCTTCCTTTGCCGCAAGCGCCTTCTCTATTATCCCGCCCACCTCGCCGACAGCCCCGCCTTCGGAGACCGTGCCTGTCATCACCACGTCGTCGCGTATCGTCCTGTTGGCAAGCGCAGCCTTCACCGCAATCGACATTGCACCACCGGCAGACGGTCCGTCTATCCTGTTCCCGCCGAAATCCCCGCGCATGGAAAAGAGCACGTCGCAGCCGCTTCGGGGCACCGAGGACTGCGAAAACGCATAGTCCACGGCATCGCTTTCGGATTCCTGGGTGGAAAAGCCTATGCGGGGGCTTATCGAGGTGTAAATTGAGCCGTTGCCTGGCCGGGTCTCAACATGCAGCACGAATATGCCGCCCTGGTTCTCGCTCACCACCGCAGCCATGTTTATCTCGCGGGACTCTGACGGGCAGTAGGGATGGGCAAGGGGGATGAGGAGCAGGGCAAGGAGCAGCATGCGCAGGTTCATGGCTGGGAAAACGAAGGTAAAACCTATAAAAGCCCTCTATAAGGCCGAAAGTAGCTCCCCATGCGACTCGAAGTATTTGCGCGACGGCTCAAGCATTTTCGCAAGCGCGGACGCGGCTGCGCCCTTGAGGTCCATTGGGTGGAGCTTGCCCGCCAGGTATGCCCCCTTCAGCTCAGGGTATGACGCGAATTCCACGTCCCCGCCGAATTTTGCAGGCCGCGTTATTTTCAGGGGCGTGCCGTTCCGCATCAGGAAGACCTCGCACATCTCAAGGACAGGGTTGCTTTCCGCTGACTTCTCAGGGCAGTATGCCCCTTTCACCTTGCGCGCAATTTCCTCCTCGGAATCATGTATGAATATGCACGAGTCCGGCTTGCTCTTGCTCATCTTGGAGGAGATGGCCACGTCGTCAGCGGCATTTTCCTCAAAGCCCATTTTCTGCGGGCCCTGGAGCCCCATGAGGAGCGAATGGTGCAGTGCCACGGCCTTTTTCCTTCCGTGCTTTTCCGCAACCTCGCGCGCAAGCATGTGCACCTTGCGCTGGTCCATGCCTGCGTGCATGATGTCGACTTCGAGCAGGGAGACGTCTGCCGCCTGCATGGCGGGGTAGAGCACGGACGCGCAGTCAAGCGCCTCCTTCTGAGTCCTGCCCATTATGGTGGTGCAGCGCAGCATCCTCTGCATGGTGGTGTCCTTGGTGATGCGGAGCACGTCGCGCCAGTAGTCCTTGCCATAAGCCTCGCTTGCAAGCACGTACTCCACCTTGCCCTCGTCAAGCCCAAGGGAGATGAACGCGCTCTTGAAATAGCCTCGCGCCACCGACTGTATCTTTTCCAGGTCGCCGCCAAGCTTGCCGTTTATCCAGGCATGGTAGTCGGCAAGGAAGATGGTGGGCCTTATGCCTGCCGCAATGAAGTCCTTGAGGAGAAGGGAGGTGAGGAGCCCCGAGCCCAGGTGCACACGGCCGGATATCTCAAAGCCTATGTAGTGCCTCGGGTGGTCGTTCGCCTCGAAAAGCGACTTCAGCTCCTCGCGCGTCACCACTTCGGCGACAGGCGCGCGGCACACAAGGCCGATTTTGCCCTCGATATCCATGGGCATTATAGTCTTGAAGAAGGATTAAAACTGTTTGTCTCGGAATCGGGCGCGCCTAGCCCAGCTTGCAGCTTGAATTGAAGCTCGCATCCACGGTTATTTCCGCATGGTTCTGGAAGAACAGGGTGGAGGGGGCGCCTGCCCGGAGCACGATGTAGGGGGTTTCGCGGAGCTTTTTCTGCACCGTATCGTACGTGAGGACGTTGCTCCCGTTCGATTGGGAGTTTGCGGAAAGGCAGCCGCTGGCGTCGCAGGCGTAGGTGGTGACGGCCTTGGAGCCGAACAGGGAGCCGCCTGCGATGTCCACGCCGCACTGGAACACCGCGCGCGCAGACTCCTGGCTTGCGCCGCGCGCGTCCATGAAAAGCGCGACCCTGTCGGCGGTTATCAGGCGCCCTACGAACGTGTCCAGGTCGGACGG
>JBAZTI010000031.1:0-14652 GCA_041662045.1 Candidatus Micrarchaeia archaeon
GCACGACTACATCATAGGCAGCACAGAGGACCTTATCGACAGCATGAACTACTTCGACAGCCGCTATGCGCTGTTCGACGTGGAGCTCATAGGCGGCGGGGATGCGTTCGGGGGCAAGTACGGCGCGCTGAATTACCTTGGCTGCGTGCACGAGGGCGCGACCTCGCTTGACGAGCAGCCTGGCACCTCGCAGTGCGAATACGACCACAGCCCGGAGAGGATTGCAATACCCCAGCTGCAGTCCGCCTCCAACATATGCACCATATCCGAAAGCCAGATGAGGACAGGCGTGTATGCCTACCGCCTCGGGAAGGACGCGATTGACCAGGCAAGCCCGGCATACTGCGTCGGCCAGGTCCAGCTTGCAGGAGGCGAGACTGGCTATGCCACATATTACCTTGACAGGAAGGACCTTGACGGGGACCTGGTGATGAACAAAGGGGTCATCCGCGCGCTAAGCGAGCAGGACGGCGTCACGTATGCCGAGATGGTGTATGACAACCGCAAGCTCTGGCTCGGCGCAAACGGCACGGCCGTTGGCGGCATGGATGACGCAAAGACCGGCTTCTACACCTCCAACCTCTACAAGGCATTCTACCTGGAGGAGCTTCCGGGCTTCGACCTTGTCTACAAGAGCAGGAACGGGGAGATAAAGATATACCGCATGCAGAACTTCACAGGGAACAAGGAAGGGTGGGTGGACCCAGTGGAGTCCAAGCGGGAAAATTAACGCGCCAGGCCAAATGCCCTAAAAACCAATCCCGAACTTTTCGCCAAGGAAGCGCTGCGCATAGGGGACCGCCCTTCCGTTGAGGTGTATCTCGTCCCTGCAAAACTCCTTTTTCACAAAGCCTTCGGAATCGGCTGCAAGCGGGTAAAGGTCCAGATAGGGTATCCCTCCTTTCCTGCAGTGCGCGCCAAGACGGGCGTTGAACTGCCGGTATATCCTGCTGCGCTCGCCTGCGCTTCCGTAGAAAGGGTATTTGTAGACGTTCTCCTGCCTTCCTGCCGGCGGCACGCCCACCACGAAAAAAGAGTACCCTCTCTTGCGCAGCCCCTCCATCACTTTCGCATAATTGGCAATCGTATCGCCCATGAGCCTCTCCATCCCCCTGCCTGTTTTCTTGTGCTGGTAATGGAAATGTATCCTGCAGTCTATCTCGCCGAACACCAGCCCCACCACGTCCCGCCTGGGGCTTATGCCCGACAGCACGCGCGCAAGGATTTTGCCCGAATCAGACGAGCTTTCCTCCCTGCACAGGTTGTGCGCAGTGGCCTGGCCTATGTGGTGCACCACGAACTTCCTGCCGAAATTGTAGGGCGTGGTGTGGCTGTCACCTATGAAATGCACAAGCTTTTCGCCAGTGATTGCAGAGCGCGCCTGCCAATAGGCGGCATGCAGGCAAAGGAGCGGGTATATGGGGTCCCAGCAGCTGCGGTATAGGAAATAAAGCAGCCCCCGCTTGCGATACTGGCGCTTCAGGGTTTCCCTTATCATCTGCCGCATGCCCATGCCTCCGAATTCTCATCCAGCTTTAAAAAGCGCCTGCCCGAAATAGCCTCCCTGGGGCATCAAGATGGAATTTTCAAGCCTGATTTCAAGCACAGCCGAGATCCGCCCTGTGGGGTCGGACCTCCTCATAATCGTCTCATCGTACAACGCGCCAGGGCTTGTGAGGCGCCACCTTTCCATGCTGTCGCGCCAGACTTTCCAGCGCTTCAACGTGCTCCTGGTGCTCGGCGTGCCATTCGACGCGGCTGCGCTCGGGGCATATGTCCGCAGGAAAAAATTCAGGTTCGGAGTCATCCTGGCCAGGGAGAATGAGCGGCGGGGATGCTCAGGCGGCTTTTTTGCAGGCCAGAAATACGCGCTTGAGCGCGGCTACAAGTACGCGATAATGGCAGACGACGACTGCATGCCCGCCGACAGGGGGCTTGTGGCAGCGCTTTACAGGAACAGGGCAAGGCAGTATGTCGCCCCCACCACCGTGTTCCTCGAGGGGGGCTACCGCAAGAAGGGGTTCCAGGCCGGCCCCACGCAGTATTCGCTCTATTCCACGGGCATTTTCAGGAAGTACGGGCTCTACTACCTTCCGCTTTTCCACGGGGCCGACGACGGGGAGTACATGGAAAGGGTGGCACAGGCGCCGTTCAGGGTCAGCAATTTCACAGAGCACCCCTACATCTCAGGCATGAGGCTGTTTTCCATGTTTGACAGGCAGTGGCTCTTCCTGCTCCAGGCGCTCGTCATCCTTCGGGGCTGGCGCGCCACTGCCTACAACCTGCTGCAGTTTGCGCTGATGTGCGCAGCCGCGTCCGTGTTCCTGCCTGGCTATGGAAGGCGCATTGCAGCCGTGATGGACAGGATGCTGGTTTCCTACCAGTACGGCAAGGCCGCAAGCGAGGGCATAAGCTCAGGGTTTGAAAAATACATAGCAAGCCCGCCAAAGGGGCTCTTCCCGGGGTTTGCATCCATCCAGGAGCGGGAAGCCTCCTATATAGACGCTTCAGGGGCAAGCAAAATCATCAGCATCATTTCAGGCTCTGCCGCGCTTTTCAGGAAAGACGTGGTGGTGGAAAAGACGTACAGCTTCCTCCGCGCGTTTTCCCTCGCCATTTTCGCCCGCAGGCTCTATGTCCGGGTGGGCGATGGAAGGTACCTGCTGTTTGCGGACAACTCCTCCCTTCCCATCCACTGCGCGCGCCTTATCATGTTCCCCCTCGCCCTTGCCATCCAGCTTGTCATATGCGCGATTTTCATCCCGGTAAAAATAGCAAGGCAGCCGCGCACATTGGGCTACGGGCTTGACTGATGCGCTTTTTCCGCAAGCCAGGCGACACGCCTGACATATTCCTTCTCAGCCTTGGCATTAATCCCGTAGAACCTGTCATATGCCGCGTAGGCGCCAGCGGCTTGCTTGGGCGAGTAGCTGCCAAGCACCGCATTGGTGGCCCCGACAAGGTCGTCTGACACCATGATTTCCTTCGCTTCAAACCCGTTTGCGTCAAATGCCTGCTTGGTGAAGCCGGTGGTGGCCACCAGGCAGCCGTGCCGCAGTGCGTCGAAAACCTTGGTCTGCAGCCCTGCTCCGTACCAGACGGGTATGATGCAAACCTTCGCCCTGTCAAGATATCCGTCTATGTCCGGGACCATGCCAAGGTATCTTGCGTTTGAAGGGATGCCGCCTGCCTTGAGGCTGGGCCCTATTATTGCAACCTTTCCTTCCACTCCCGCCAGCCCTGCCATCACCCTTGCAATCCCGTCCCTGTTCGGGGGGTGCTCCCACCTTCCCAAAAGCACTGCGTCGATTGGCCTTTTCCCAACATTCCTTTTCTTCACAGGGGGGTCGCGGCCCTGCGTTATGACAAACGACCTTGCAGCGTTCTTCCTGTCAATGTCGGTGCTTGAAACATATGCTACCAGGTCAAAGTTCCCTGAAAGCTCGCGCTCCACGAAATAATACAGGAAGCGCTGAAGGATTTCAAGCGCCACCGTCATCACATTCGCGCCAGCCTCCCGCTTGCTCGTGTAATACCTGGCAAACGAGTCTATCTGGTTTGCCACCTTGACAGGCGCGGAAAGCTTCCTGAAGGCAAAGCTCACATCCATGGCATGCGTAAGCACAACATCTATCCCGTTTTCATCAATGTAATCCTGTATGCTCCTTTGCGCGCCCTGCATTTTCATTATCGTGCGGGCGTGGATCGGCATGAGCAGGGCGGAGGGATGGATGCCTCCTCCTGCATCCGCCTGCGAGAATTTCACGAATCCTGGGAGCCTTATGAGCGCATCCTCCCCGCCGCCAGTCCTTACCCTTATGAAATGCACTTCGAATTTCTTGGAAAAGGCGACCATGTTGTAGTAGAGGCTGCGCATGCCGCCCAGCTTTGTCGGCATAGCATTGGATATGAAAAGTATCTTTTTCATGGCACTGCCCTCGCATTTCCCATCCTGCAGGCAGCTATTTAATTACTTCTGCGGCTCTGATATCCCGGGAGCTTGCTTATGAAAAAATCCCTCATATTCGGTGTCAGCGGCCAGGACGGATATTACCTCGGCAGGCTCCTTCTTGCCAAAGGTCACGATGTGGTCGGGGCAAGCCGCGCCCCTGCCTGCCCGGCCTGCGACTTCGCCTACGCGCAATGCGACGTCTCCAAGAAAGACGAGGTGGCAAGGCTGGTTTCCAAAACCCTCCCCGGCGAAATATACAACCTTGCCGGCGCATCCTCCCCCTCTGCCATCGAAAAGGACCCGGGGAGATCATACGAGATAAACGTCAAAGGCGCGGCAAACATCATTTCCGCAGCGGAAGCAATCTGCCCCTCGCCCAGGGTGTTCCAGGCATCCAGCGGATACATATTTTCCGAAGGGCCGGGCCTGAAAAGCGAGTCAAGCAGGTTCGGGCCAACAAGCGTTTACGGCAGGCAAAAGCTCGAAGCCCATTCAATGGTTGCTGACGCCAGGAAGTCGGGGCTTTTTGCGGCAAACGGCATACTTTTCAACCACGAGTCCCCGCTTAGGGGAACGGAGTTTGTCACGAGGAAGGTGACCAAGGCGGCTGCGGAGTTCAAGCTCAAGCTGCGCTCTTCGCCGCTTCGCCTCGGAAGCCTTGATTCTGTCCGGGACTGGGGGTTTGCAGGCGATTATGTGGATGCCATGCGGCTCATGCTTGGCGCAGGCAAGCCCAAAGATTACGTGATATCCACCGGGATAGGGCACACAGTTTCCGACCTGTGCAAGGCTGCATTCGACCGCGTTGGCCTGGATTATGAAAAGCATGTTTCAGCAGATTCCTCGCCGGTGCCTCAAACAGGCCCCAGCGTCCTCATCGGCGACCCATCGCTCATAAGAAAGGATTTAAAGTGGTCTGCCAAAACATCTTTCGAGGAACTGGTAAAAATGATGGTGGATTACGACCTTTCCGCTGGTGCTTGACATGAAAACAGCCCTCATAACCGGGATAACAGGCCAGGACGGCTCCTACCTTGCAGAGCTCCTTGTCTCCAAAGGTTATTCCGTGGTGGGGCTGGTCAGGAGAAACTCCACGGTGGACCAGCGCTCAAGGCTGGACCACCTCAAGGGCGAAGTGCGGAGCAAGATTGCGCTGGAGTACGGGGACCTGCTGGACGTCTCGTCCATGGCGCATGTGCTGAAAAAGCACAGGCCTGACGAGGTCTACAACCTGGCCGCGCAGTCGCACGTCAAAATCTCCTTTGACCAGCCGCTTTTCACCTCTCAAGTCACAGGGCTCGGGGCGCTTAACCTTCTCGAGGCAATCCGACTGTCAGACGTCAACTGCCGCTTCTACCAGGCTTCGTCTTCCGAAATGTTCGGCAAGGCCGCAGAGACCCCGCAAAGCGAGAAGACGCCTTTCCATCCCCGCTCGCCATATGGCGTTTCCAAGCTGTTCGCGCACTGGGCGGCAATCAACTACCGCGAGAGCTATGGCATGTGGAACTCGTGCGGCATACTCTTCAACCACGAGTCCCCCAGGCGCGGCGAGAACTTCGTGACCAGGAAAATTTCCCTGCAGGCAAACCGCATCAAGGCAGGCCTGGCATCCGAGCTGCTGCTTGGCAACCTGTCTGCAAAGCGGGATTGGGGCTATGCGGGCGACTATGTCGAGGCCATGTGGCTCATGCTCCAGCACGGCAAGCCAGACGACTTCGTGATAGCAAGCGGCGAAACCCACTCTGTGGAGGAATTCTGCCAGGCGGCATTCAACCATCTCGGGCTGGACTACAAGGCATATGTGAAATCCGACCAGAACTATTTCAGGCCTGCTGAAGTCGACATCCTGCGCGGCGACCCTTCCAAGGCGTGCACAGAGCTTGGCTGGAAGCCCAAGGTTGATTTCCAAAAGCTGGTGCGGATGATGGTGGACGCGGACAAGGCCGCCAGCTCTTCCTAATCTGGCGCCTGCATCATGCAAAAGCAAGGGAGCACGGCTGAAAAATGGAAAAAAGCACACCGCAGACCCGCCTGCACGGACGCGGCAGGGAAGCCTCTTTCATCTACGCAGGCAGGAGGGGGAGCAACCTGGAGTGCGCCATTGCGCTTCACAAAATAGCCCAGGGGATGGGCTGGAGCTCCAATCTTGTGCTTTCGTCCGACAACGAGCGGGCAGGCAAGGTGCGCGCGCTTTACCCAGAGGCCAATTTCCTGAATTTCTTCTCCCCGCTGCAGGTGCTTCGCCTCCGCAAGAGCCTCTCAAAAGGCATAGCATTCTTCACCATGCTGTCCCCGAAGATGGCGCCCATCCTGCTTTCCATGCGCTCCCCCAGGATTTTCTACTTCCATGCGTCATACGACTATTCATACTCGAAGCGCACTGCCCGCGACGCCTATTTTGAGCACCTGCACAGGCTGCTCATGAGAAGCTCGAGCATGACAGTTGCAACGCAGCCCTCCCTGGCGCGCCAGATAAAAAAGAACGCGGGGGTGGATGCCGGCGTGCTCCCGCATCCTCCATATTCCCCGATAGACCCTGAATTTTTTTCAGATGAAAAGCCCGTCAGGCTCCCTTTCAGGAAAGGGGAATACTTCCTGAACTTCGGGGAGATTTCGCGCGAGTCCAAGGGGACAGGCCTGCTTCTTGAGGCAGTGCGCGGCACCAGCCTTCCGGTGGTGCTTGCAGGCAGGCGCGAGGGCGTGCATTCCGCGCGCAATATTTTCCACATAAACAGGTGGGTGGATGACGCCGAGCTTTACTGGCTCATAAAGAACTGCCGCGCAATCGTCCTCCCCTACCTTCTCCGCTCGCAGTTCTCAGGCTGCCTTGCGCTTGCGTTCCATTTCAGGAAGCCGGTGCTCGCGCCTGGCACCGAGGCGTTTGAGGGCTGGGTGGAGCACGGCAGCACAGGCTGGCTGTTCAGGCATGCGGACGCGCGCGACCTTCGCCTCAAGATGCAGCAAATCTCCTCTGGCAGGCTGAAATTCTCCCCGCGCGCGATTGCAGCAAAGGAAAAGGAAAGGGAAAGGATAACTGCATCCGCCCTCAAGCGCCTGCTTGAGAAGTTGCCGCCTTCCAGGCTTTAAAACGCCCTGCGCCCCTTTCCCTGATCTTATAGCTCGCAATCTGGCGTTCGAACCGGCCGTATCTGCCTACCTCGAATACAGCCAGCCTTTCAAATTTTATCAGCCTGATGGGCGCGCACAGCTCCTCTAGGCCGCGTGCAAGCTTCTTTGCGCCAAGCGCCCTTCCCCTGGCTCTTCCAAGCGTGAAATGCGGGCGGAAAGCGGCTCCGGCAAACGGATAGGCATATTTCCGCAAGGAATGCCTCTCTTTTTTTGAGATGGACCTGAATTTCTGGGGGTCGGCAGTTCCTGCACCTGGGACCCGGAGGGGGGCGAGCCTTGCAAGCATCTGCCTGTGCAGCCTCGCAAGCCCCGGGGATTTTTTTACCTCAAGGAAAAAAATCCTGCCCGCCCAAACGGAAATCCCCTTGGCTTCTGCAGCCCGAAAGCCGCCTTTGCCTGCAGCCGCAGCGCAGGCAGCGGCGGAGATTTTTCCCATGCTGCCTTTGGGGAACACGCCTTGGAAAAGGGAGAGGTGCGGAAGAAGTCTCCCCCTGCGCCTCAGCATAAAGCCCGAGCGGCTCTTCCCATTTATTTCGGAATTAAGCCGGCACAGCGCCTCAATGGCTTGCCTAGAAGGGATGAGCGCCACTCCTGCCGCCACAGTTGCCATGTTCCTGTTCTGCCAAGATACCTTATATTTATTTGGACCAAAAGCCATCCATGAAGCTGGACGCCCGCAAGGAAATCCTGGCGATCATGCCTGTCCTTCAGCAGGCTTCCCAAAAATACATCATGCCGCGTTTTCGGAACCTGCCCAAGAATGAAATAATATCCGATGGCAGCCCGGAAAGCCTGGTTACGCGCGCGGACACGGATGCAAGCAGGCATGTGCTTGAATGGTGCAAGAGGCGCCTTCCAGGGTCTTTCAGCGAAGAGGATATTGGCAACAGCAGGCACATGCACAGCGCAGTCTGGTGCATCGACCCGCTTGACGGCACCGAAGAGTTCAGGCAGGGCAGAAGGCAATTCTGCATCCAGGCGTCATTGCTTGCCAGGCAGGCGCATTCGGATTCATACGCGCCTGCTGGGGGGATAATCTACATTCCCGCTTCCCGGCTTTTCATATATGCCACCTCGCGCCAGGGGCCTTTCTGGGAAAAAGACGGGATGCACGGGCGGATAATGCAGGCCCACAATCCCAAGCGCCTAAAATTCGCAGTGAGGCGAGTCGACCCTGGGAAGAAAATAGGCGGTTTCCTCAAATACGCCTCTAAAAAAGGCATTGAGCCAAAGACAGTATGGTCAGGCTCAGCCGGGCACACGTTCTGCATGATGCTGCTGCAGAAGCCTTCCTCGCCAAACGTTTTCATATTCAACCGGGATTTTTCAAAGGAATGGGACGTTTCCCCTGCTGCCAATGCGCTTGAAAGGGCAGGCTGGGGGCTTTGCGGAATGGACGGGAAAAAATTCACGTACAACAGGGCAGACCCAAAAAACAGCCAAGGGATTGTAGCAGCCCCCAAATCAAGGATGAAAGAAGTGCTTGGGCTCATACGCTCGTTCGGGGTTTCAAACCTGCTTGAGCCGAGATAAAAATCAGCGCGGATTTTGCCTACTTCTTTTTCTTCCCGAAGGCAAACGGCATCAGCTGCCCTATCCCGAGGCAATCCAGGAGCGTGGTGCCTGCGCGCACCAGTAGGGAGTAAGCTATTGCCATCTCAAACGGCACTCCCAAAAGCGCCATGCTGGCAACCGCGCTGCCCTCGGACAGCCCAAAGCCGGCAATGGTCGGGAAAGGGACGAACTGGAACACCGTTATGAGCGGCTGGAGCACCAGGAACACAAGGAACGGGTGGATTGGGACGGAGAAGTTGACGCCAAGGGCAAGGCCGAAAAAATACCATTCCACCCCCTTGAGGACGAATATTGCGGAGGAAACCCCTGCAATCCAGGCGAAAATCCTTCCCACCTTGCCGCTGTGCAGCTGGAGCGAGGAAAGGAAACCCGTGCCCTGCTTCACAAGCGGGAGAAACTTGAAATAGGACGCCAGCCGCACCGCCATGGGCGAAAAAAGGGCAGCCCAGAGGCCTGCGCAGAAAAGGAGCATCACGCCCACGCCTGCCCAAAGGAAAATTGCGCTTCCTGAAAGCTCCGGGAACGACGAGAGGAGCAGGAAAATGGCAGCTGCAGCGCCTGCCGCCTTGAGGAAAAATTCGACTATCTGCGGGCTCACGATTGCAGCCATGCCCTTGTCCACCGCCACCCCTGCGTTGCGGGAAAGCACAAAGGGCGTGATGAAATACCCCGAGCGTGCAGGGGTGAAGTCGCTTGCAAGCAATCCTGCCGCATTTGAAAAAAAGGCTCGCCCGAAGCCTATTTTTTCCCCAAGCTCAAAAAGTATGCGCCGAAGCCGGTAGGACATCAGGAGCATGGTGCAAAAATATGCTGCAAGCGCCAGCCCGCAGAAAAAAAGGTCCGCGCCTGCCATTATCGAGGCTATTTGCCGCACATCCAGGTACCACAGGATTGCGGCGAGCATTGCCGCACTGAACGCTATTTCGGCAACCCGGAGCTTAGGGGGGCGGTCCATGCGAAACTTCCAGGGTTAAATATAATAAACTCTGTGCATAAACACTGACGATTGCGTGGGGGATGTGGTTTCTTGTCTCAACTAAAGCTGCCGCCAATTTTTTACGACCGTCTCTTCCTGGCAATACTTGCGCTCAAGCTGCTAAGCTCCTGCTTTTTGGCATCGGACAACATGGTGCAGCACTTCATCCCCTTTGCAGAGTATTTTGTCCAGAATCCCGCAGGCAACCCGTACGACCATTTCCTCTCCCTGGGGCTGGTAAAGGCATTCCCCTACCCTCCAATGATGCTTTACCTCTTTTCCGCGCCGTTCTTCCTTTCCAGCCTTGCACTGGCCGGGGGGGCTGGCGCAGCTTCCCTTTTCCTTGCGCGGCTCCCGCTCCTAGCAGCCGACCTGGCGATATTCTGGATCCTTTGCAAGCTGTTCGAAGGCAAGGAAAAGCAGGTGAACATGCTTTACTGGGCGTCGCCGGTGGTATTCTACATAAACTACGTGCACGGCCAGCTTGACGCAATACCCATAGCCCTGCTGGTGCTCTCGATATACTACCTGTTCTCGAAAAGGACGGTGCTGTCGTTCGCGCTCCTTGCGGTCGGCCTTGCCACCAAGTCGCACCTGTTCGTGGTGGTGCCGATATACCTGTTCTACCTGATGAAGGAAAAAACGCCCTGGCAAAAGACCGCGCTTTTGTTCCTGGGGCTGGCAACAGGCTACCTGCTCATGGTTTCCCCATACCTGCTTTCGCCCGGGTTTGCCCAGCTTGTGCTCAAGGCAAGCGAGCAGCTGCGCATATTCAACCTGGCGGTCTGGTTCGCCCCCGCGCTTGCATTCTTCGTGGTTCCCGCTTTCTTCCTTTACATAATGTTCAAGACCTATTCCTTCAAGAGGATAAACCGGGATGCGTTCTTCCTCATGGTGGGCCTTATATTCACCATGCTGGTGACGCTCATAGCGCCCGAGCAGGGCTGGTACCTCTGGAGCATCCCGTTCATCGCGTACTTCTTCATCAAGGAGGAGGACCTTGGAAGGACCATCTACCATGCATTCGGCATCGCCTACCTTGCATACTTCGCGATAATCCCATCATCCGACATCTTCCGCGTCTTCCAGGCAAGCGCGCCGGGCATCGCCTCCCTCCCCAACCCTTACGCAGTGCTCTCCGGCTTCACATCCCATGCAGACCTAGCCGTGGGGCTGGCATTCACCGCGCTCACCGCCACCCTCATCTACCTCTACTACACGATTTACAAGCACGGCATAAGGAGCACACTGCGCTTCCAGGAGAAAAATGGCACGCCCGCAATTGGCATAGCGGGGGACTCGGGCGCAGGCAAGACCACGCTTGCCATGCAGCTTGCCAGGATGTTCGGCGAGCACAGGGCGAACGTGATATTCGGCGACGATGTCCACAAATGGGAGAGGGGCCACCCGAGCTGGAAGACCTACACCCACCTCAACCCGGTTGCCAACTACATCAATTACAACTATGACCAGATAAGGAACCTGAAAAAAGGCAAGGCAATACTCCGCCCCATGTACGACCATTCAACCGGCCGCTTCACAGCGCCAAAAAAGATAGAGCCCCGGGACATCATAATCTCCGAAGGGCTGCACACCTTTTTCATACCCGAGGCGTCATCTGTTTACGAGCTGAAGGTTTACCTGGATCCTGACGAGCGGCTGCGCATGCGCTGGAAAACGGAACGGGACGTCAAGGGCAGGAACTACACCGCGCGGAAAGTCGCCGAGCAGATTGAGCGGCGGAAGGAAGATTCGGAGAAATTCGTGCAGAGGCAGAAGGAGAGGGCCGACATCATCGTCTCATTTTCCATGAAGGGCGGCGCGCAGGCGCTTTCCCTGTTCATACGCACAAGCTTTGCCGCCGAGGCATTCGTTGATGCGCTTATGGCCTGCCCAACCCTTAAGGTCAGGCATGAATATGCCAGCACGGAATTCCAGAGGATAGACGTGGAAGGCACGGCAAGCCCAAGCGACATAATGTCCGCCCTTGCAAGGGCAGGGATTTCGCCTGATGATTACAAGCTGGAGAAAGGGGGGGTCTTTGCAGGCCAGAACGGGGCGGTGCAGGCAGCTGTGATATACTGCCTCAACGAGAAGCTCAAAGCCCTCTCGGTCGGTGAGTGAATGGCCGCACGCAGGCTTTCCAAATTCTTTTCAATATGCAGCGCCCTTTCCAGCCATGCCCTCGCGCAGGGCTTTGGGGGCAACATCTCCGCGAAGCTGGATGGCCATGTCATGGCAATCAAGGCCTCCGGAGTCAGGCTTTCCGATGTAAAGCAAGGGAAAGGATATTCCCTTCTTAGCTATCCTCGCCTGGCAAGGCTGTACTGGCAAGCGCCATGCGGAAGCGAGCGCAGCGCGCTTGGGGCGATTGCAGGGTCAGTGCTTCCTGGCGGGGCGGCGCGCCCTTCCATGGAAGCAGGGTTCCACGCCTTCCTCGGCAAATACGTTGCCCACCTGCACCCCGCCTGCTTCAACGCAATCGCGTGCCAAAAGGGCGCAAGGAAAACCCTGTCTGAAATATACGGCGGGCAACGGTTCCTGTGGGTGAGATACGCCCGGCCAGGGCACAAGCTTGCATGCGCGGTGAGGCGCGCCGTTGGAGGCCAAAAGGAATGCGTGGTCTTCCTTCAGAACCACGGGATAATAACCTCCTCCGGCAGCGCAGGGCAGTGCATCAGGAAGGCAAGGGAAATCGAGCGCAAGGCGAATGCTTACCTGAAGGCAAACTCCGGCATGCCGCCATTCACAATCGCTCCCCTTCGGAAAACCAGGGGCGGCTGGCTGAACGCCTCGCCTGCGGCAAAAGCCTTCGCATCAAGCCGCGCAAACGCATGGCGCTTTGTTTTTCCTGACGCAGCCGTTTTCTTTTCCCAGTCTTTTGCGCGCGGCTCAAAAATCAGGGCGGTTGCGGGCAAAGGCGTGGAATACCTCCTGCCTGAAAAGGACGCGCGCGCAGCCAACGAGATTTTCTGCGCGCACGCGTTCATATCCGATGCCGCGCACAGGATGGGCTCCCCGGCCTGGCTGGCAAAATCAGAAATCCTGGCGCTTTGCGGCATGGAATCTGAAAGGCACAGGCGCAGGGCTGCTGGTGTTTGAATGCAGGTTATAATACCGATGTCAGGGGCGGGCGACAGATTCATCAGGGCAGGCTACAGCGTGCCCAAGCCTCTCATAGAGGTGGAAGGCAAGCCGATGATAGAGCACGTGGTTTCGCTGTTCCCAGGAGAAACAGGCTTCCTTTTCATCACAAACAGGCGCCACATGGAAAGCACGAACATGGAAGCAATGCTTAGGCGCATTGCGCCAGGCTGCAGGATAGTCTCGATGGAGCCTGCCAAGCTGGGGCCTGTTTATGCCGTTTTGCAGGCAAAGGATTTCATCAGGGACGATGAGCCGGCAATCGTGAACTACTGCGACTTTTTTGCAAAGTGGAATTATGCGCACTTCAAGAAGTTCGTTTCTGAAACAGGCTGCGACGGCTGCATCCCTTCATACAGGGGGTTCCATCCGCATTCGCTTGGCAGCACGCATTACGCCTATCTTAGGGTGGATGAGGGGGGCAGGATGCTGCAGATACGCGAAAAGGAGGCGTTCACGGACAACAGGATGCAGGAGTATGCATCAGCCGGCACCTATTACTTCTCCAAAGGCAGCCACGTGAAGAAATACTTCCGGCTGCTGATGGACAGGGGAATCAGCAAGAACGGGGAGTATTATGCAAGCCTGGCGTACAACCTGATGAACGATGACGGGCTTTCCACCTATGTTTATGGGCTGGAGAAGTTCCTGCAGTGGGGCACCCCCGAGGACCTGGAGGAATACCAGTGGTGGTCTGGCGCCTTCAGGCTCAAGTCAAAGCCTCAGGAGCGGGTCCTCGGCTCAGTGTCGCGCGATCTTCAGGTGCTCATGCCCATGGCGGGCGCAGGCTCCAGGTTTTCGCGCGAAGGCTACCCCCTGCCGAAGCCCCTGGTGGAAGTGTCCGGCAAGCCCATGTTCATCCAGGCTGCAATGGACCTGCCAGTGTCGGCAAAAATAGTCGTTGCAGTGCAGAAGGATTTTGCCATGCCTGCAAGAAAAGCCCTGGCTGATGCACGCCTGCCAAACGCCACGGTCGCAGTGATTGACGGGTTGACCGAAGGGCAGGCCTCCACCGTGCTTTTGTGCGAGGGGCATTTCGATGCCGCAAAGCCCCTCCTCATAGCCCCATGCGACACTGGCTATGCCTGGGATGCGGGCGCTTTCGGGCGCATCGCATCAGACCCAAAAATAGGCTGCTGCGTCTGGTCGTTTGAAAGATACGCCCCTGCAGCAAGGAACCCTGGCGCATACGGGTGGGTGCGGGTGGATGCGGCTGGCAACGTTTTTGGCATTTCCTGCAAGAGGCAGATAAGCGAAAAGCCGATCAGCGACCTCGGCGTCACAGGCACTTTCTACTTCCGCAAGGCAGGCGACCTTTTTGACGCAATCCGCTGCATGATTGCCAAGGGAAGGCGGATAAACGGGGAGTTCTATGTCGACGAGGCGATAAACGAAGCAATTGCCGCGGGAAAGCGCACGGTCGCATTCAGGGCCAAATACCTGTGCTGGGGCTCTCCTAACGAGCTTAAGACCTACCAGTATTGGCAGGGCTATTTCGATTCCAATCCGGATCACCCGTACAAGAAAAAGAACGACGAGGATTTTGCATGAGAGGAAAGGCAAGGCAGGGCAGGAAAAGGCCGGCGCTCTCGCTGGTGGTGCCATGCTTCAACGAAGAGAGGTCCCTTGATGCCATTGTGGGCAGGTTTTCCCAGTCAAAGCCCTGCGAAAATGGCTACCAGCTCGTGCTTGTGGACAACGGCTCCGCTGACGGCACAAGGGAAAGGCTTGCGCGCCTTTGCAGGTCGCACGCATTCGTGAAAAGCGTGCGCGTGGGGAAGAACATCGGCTACGGATTTGGCATAATGTCAGGGCTTCGGGAGGCGGACGGGGAATTCCTTGGCTGGACGCATGCAGACCTCCAATGCGACCTGCT
>JBAZTI010000032.1:0-957 GCA_041662045.1 Candidatus Micrarchaeia archaeon
GCGATTACCGCAACCGATGACATGGCGACCAAGCATATGATGGAGTCGGTGAGGGACAACCGCGAAATCGGGGAGCCATGCGTCTATTCCAATACCTACCTTGACAACCATTTCGAGATACTTTTCCTGCCCGGAAACTGGGAGTATGAGCAGTTCGAATCGGCGCTCACGCCAGAGCTTGAGGCGCGCGTGAAAAAGCGGCAAAGCACCATCAGCCTGAGGTTCGAGCACGCCTCGTGGGAAAAATGGAAAACCGACGGGACAATAAATTTCTCCGAGGAGCACGAGCCTTACTGGGGAAGGAGCGACTATGCGGAAAGGCAGGGGGGCGGGTATTATGCCGCGCGCTTTGCCGTGGTGGAGGCGCTTTACCGGATGAGGAGGCAGGCGCGCGCGGTCGTTTTCCGCGAGATAGGCACTGGCTACAGCGTGCCGGTTGGCGTCTGGGAGGTGCGCGAGAACGTGAGGCATGCCTTTGAGAACCCGCCGCAGAAATTTGCCACGCGCGAAGAGGCGCTGGCGCACGTTGCTTCCAGGCTTGCAATCCCGCTTGCAGAATACATGAAGAAAAGCAAGGTGCTGCTGCAGAGGAGGCTGACTGAGTTTTAGGGAGAATTTCGCTTGTTTTAATAACCTTGCTTGAGAAAGCGGTGCATGGAAGCGCGCGGCCTCATTTCAGAGATAGAAAGCACGATTGGGGGCGCGTCTGGAGGCCGGAAAGTCACGCTCATAATATTGGCGGTCGGCAAGGGAGTGTCCGTATCAAAGGAGGAGATTGTACAGAAGCTTGGCGGGAAGTTCCCGGGCGCAAGCATCGACATAAGGGAGGGGGGCGCGGCTGGAAGCGTCACCGTGAAGGAAATAGAGGTCAAGTAAGCGCGCAAATTCGGGCGGTCATATGATTATCGGCGTGGACGAGGCTGGAAGGGGCTGCATAATCGGCCCCATGGTGATTTG
>JBAZTI010000032.1:967-14252 GCA_041662045.1 Candidatus Micrarchaeia archaeon
GGCAATCAACCCGCTGGACGAGTACAAGATGAAGGAGCTTGGCGTGAAGGATTCCAAGAAGCTGACACCGCACCAGAGGGAGAGGCTCTACCCAAAAGTCGCCCACATGTGCAAGTACGCCACTGCGAAAATCACCGCAAAGGAGCTCAATGTCCTCATGGACAAGCACTCCCTCAACGAGATAGAGGCCATGAAAATCGCCCAGCTCATAGACGAGCTTGGCGTGCACGGGGCAACTGTCTATGTGGACTCACCGGACAACGTGCCTGCGAAGTTCGCAAAAAGGATAGAGAAGCGCATGAAGACAAGGCACAAGATAGTGTCTGCGAACAAGGCTGACGACCTGTACCTGATTGTCGGCGCGGCGTCCATCATAGCAAAGGTGACGCGCGACCGCGAGATCGAGCGCATAAAGGCCGAGGTGGGGATTGACTTCAACTCTGGCTACACGTCAGACCCTGTCACGCAGATGTACATAAAGAGGAGAAAGGAATTCCCGGCGCTCACCCCCTACCTTCGGACAAAATGGTCCACGCTGCGCGTGGAGAGGCAGAAGAAGCTTTCCGACTTTTCGGAATGAGCGCGCGCTAGGGGAAAAGTTGCCGGAAAAAGCTTACCTCAGGACAACGAGCGGGATTATGCCTGCCTCAAGCTCGCGGCGTGCGACGTCTATTGACGACTCGCCTGCCTTGACCTCCATGAGCGGGGGGGCGCCGTATGAGATTTGGAGCGAGCGAGCGCCGATTATGCGGGCGAGCTCGAACTTGTTGAGTGTGTGAGCGGACATGATACCACTTTTGATGCTTTGGGTGGGCACGGGGTTTTAATGCTTATCAACAGCCCAAGCCAAAAGGCTTGGGCTTCGGGCTGGGTTGCTGGCAAGTTCGCGCCCATTCCGCGCCCGAAAGCAAAGCCATGCGGCATGCCTGGCACAGGTTATTCCTCGTCCGAAAGGGCTGAGTAGTCGCGGTCGTTGAACGAGTAGATGGGCTTGCCGGACATGCGCAATAGCGCCTCCTGCTCGCTTCCGCAAACCGCAGGCTCGGCGCCGGAGTGGGCAGACAGGTGGAATTTGCCGCCAAACGAGCAGAGCACATAGGAGTTCTTGGTGTCGGTGACGAAGATTCGCGCGTCTGGCGAGCCTATGCTTCGCAGCAGGCTGCAAAGCAGTATGGACTTGTCTATCTCGTCCCCCGCCAATATGGACTGCATGTCCGAAAAGCCGAGCCAGAAGGCGACAGGCGGGGAAATCGTCCTGAAGGATGAGACGTATTCGCAGCACATTTTCGAAGCAGCAACGAAATGCTCCTCGTAGATGTAGGGGCGGAAGCTTTCCAAAAGCGAGTCGCGCGTTTTTACGATTATGGGGTCGTGGGGCAGCACCATGCCCTTGAGGTCGGCAACGGTCTTGCTTTCGTGCTCCTCAATGTCCTGCCTGTAGCGGTCTATTATGAGCCTGCAAAGCTTTAGGCGCAGAGCGTCGTCGGGCTCTGAAGGGGCTGGCTGGGCGTCCTGCTGCCCCTGCGGCGTGCCGGAAGGCTTTTTCATTGGATCGGAACCTGCGGATTCCGATGCAGGCAAATTTTTCGCAAAGTTTGCCTTCAGCGAGCCGAGCAGCGATGCCATATTTGTTGTATTTGATGGCAGTTTTTATAATGATGAGTGGAAAGAAATAGGGAGGCATGTTAAAAATAGCTAGATGAAGTCCGAGCAGGTGAGCTGAACCACTGTCTGGCAGATGAAGGTGACTGTCCTGGCATTGTTGGTGAAATCAGTCTCCCATTGGGACTGCGATGGGTTGGCAGTCGCTGTGATGGACTGCTGGCCGGGCAGGACGCAGGAGCATGAAAGCTCTGCCTGGACATTGGAGGCGCCTGCGTTGATGGCAGGGATAGGGTAGCTTGAGTCGACAGGGGCGCAGCCTGCCGAATAGGCCGCCTCCACCGTGCTTGAGTTGGTGGCGTTCTGGTTGCCTATGTTTTTCACATTCACGCTGAAATGGACCGTTTCCCCGATAAGGGCGGTTGGAGGAAGGGGGCTTACCGAAATTATGGTGTAGTCAGGCCCGATTTCTATCGGCAAGCCGTCAGTCACCATGAATGCGCGCTCGCAGTAAAGGGGCACGGCGGCAAGAGTGGAGGTGGCGCTGACCTTCTTCCCGAACTGGGGGATGGGCGCGGAAGCGGAGATGGAAAGGGTGCTGGAGGGCACGAGCATGGCAGGCGTGTTTTCAGGGCTCATGCTGCCGCCAGCCGCTGTCTGCTGCCAGAGGAAGGGCGGGCACGCGGTCTGCGCCATGCCCACAGAGCAGGTTGCGCGCACAAGCGCGGCGTCCGGGGGCACGAACACGTCCGAATGGTCGACGAATGCCAATGTGCAGTTTGTGGGGGGCGTGTAGCAGGCAATTGGCTTTGTTTGCGAGTTGTCGCCTTCGTTTGACTCGTCAATAGCGTCAAGGAAGTCCACGGCCTCGGCCATGCTTTTCACGCCAGGGGAGGCGCATGTGAAGTTCGAGCTGTTCACCCGCTGGGCGCCTATGCCTATGAAGGGGACGGAAAAGTCCTTGGTGAAAAACTCGAATGTTGCCCGGGTGATGGAGGTTGCGGCAGAGGCTGCCGTGCCGATGTTTCTCGTGGTGAAGTTCGCAATGAAAGGCACGCCGACGAATGCAACCGTGGGTGCCGAGATGTTGGGCACGTAGTTCGGCATGTTTCCTGAAGGCACGCACTGCACGGTGGCTGTGTCGTTGTTGTTTGCCTCGGAAAGCTCAGTTATTTCATAAGTTGCGTCTGCCGACGAGTTGATGTGGATGTATCCCGTTGTATTCGGGCAGGTGGCAGTTGAGGAGTTTTTGGCAAAGCCGTTTATGGCAAGGGCTGGAATGCCGAAGCTTATTGGGCTGGGCTGGTTGGAGACCTTGGCGCGCGTGATGGAGGCAGTGGCTGCCGCGGCAGTGCCGATGTTGGTGGTGGTGACGTTGAAGCCGAACGTGGCGCCCACCGTTGCAGTGGCAGGCGCCTGTATTTCCGTGATGTAGTCGGGCTTTGGCACAGGAGGGGCAGATGTGCAGTTTATCCATTTCGAGTCGTTGTTGTTTGTTTCTGACGGAGATTCAGTGATTTGGCTCGTCTGGTCTGCAAACGATGTCAAGAGGTAAAGGCCTGCAGTGCCCGGGCAGGTGGCAGTGGTGTTGTTTAGTGCCATTGCATTTTGCCCAAGCGGCGGGATGCCGAAGTTTTGGGAGGCCCCTGCGAAGTTCAGGCGCGTCACTGTGGCGCGGTCTGATGCGGATGCCGTTGCCAGGTTCTTGGTGCGCACTGACACGTTGAAGGCGCTGTTCACCTGATATTGGGCATAGTTGGCAGGCGCGGTAATTTCGGAAGTATAGTCAGGGGAAGTGACATTGAGGAGGATTGGGCAGCTGAAGTTGCCAGGCTGGGTTGCCACCACGTTTGCATTGATTTGGGGCGCGTGCACCGCGCTTATTGAGAAAAGCGTCTGGGGTGGATTGGGCGGCGTGGTGGTGGTGACAGGGGTGACGCTGCCCCCCGTGGCAGAGTGGGTCCAGAGAAGGTAGCCGCAGTTCACCACGGAGTTGTCGCTTGCGCGGCAGGTGGCAACCACATTTGCGCTGTCAGGCGCAGTGAATGTGGAGGGATGCCCACCTGCAAACGCCAGGGTGCAGCTCACGGGATTGCTTGGGGGCGGGTTGGACACATTCACAGTGAATGGAATCAAGTGCGAGCAATTCTTCACTGCTCCTGAGCAGTCCGCGGTGGCACTCCTGTAGCTCACGTTGAGGCTGAAGGAATAGGTGCCTGGCGCGGCAGGCGCGGCGATGGTGCCGGACACGCTGACAGGCGCCCCGTTGTTCGGCACATTCACAGGCGCGCCCGTGATGGTGGGCGAGCCGCCGGCCCAGGAGGCGGTTGCTCCTGTGATGAGCGCAGGCTCGCCGTTGGAGGACGGGTTGGTCACCAGGAATGAAAAGGAAAGCGTGCCAGAGGGCGCGACTGGGTTGGGGGAGATTGTCTGCCCTGAGAATGCCACCGCACTGCAGGTGAAAGGGTTCTTGACGGTGATGTTTGCCGTTGGGCTTTGGGCCGATACCGGGAAGCCGCCATTTTGGTTGTAGTATAGCCAAACCCCATCATAGCATGCCGAAGTTGCATAAGTTCTGCCAGACACTATGCAGCCATTTGTGTCGAAGTCAGTTACAAAGGTGATAGATGGGCTAGGAGAGGTTAACACGATGGGCGGGTTGATTGCCGGGATGGAGCCAGTGTATTCTGCTGCAACTGTCCGGTCATACGCGTTGTTGCTGGAATCTATGCTCAGGGTGCCTTTGCAATATGCTCCGATGTCGGATTTGAACAGCGTATTTCCATCAACATTGTACGGCTGATATAAGGATGTGAGATACTTGGAGCACTGCTGCGGCATGTTGTTCGGTATTCCGTTTGCAGAAATCATTGACATGAAAGAGGAGACGGTATAGTAGACCGGGGAGGTGAGAGTCGTGTATTGCGCATTGGTCACCCAATTTATTGCGTTGTTGGTGTGCGGGGTGCACGAGGCAACCAGGCAGCCGCCGAAGTTGTTCTGGTTTGCAAGCTGCGCGTCGTAGTCTGATGAATACCAATCAGAGGTGAATCCGATTGTGGGCGTGAAGGTCTCGCCAACACAATAGATGTTATCCCCGGCGGGGGGCGTTAATGACGGGCTGGTTTCGAGGTCGGTTTGCACGTATGCGTTTTGCCAGCCGCTCCATGTGTGCGTGAAGGTCCGGTCGAACGTTGCAGCCAAAGCAATCGCTGGCAAGACGGCAAGAAGAAGGATCAGTGCTTGGGTTGCCTTAGCCATGGAAACTCCTTACAGACGGATATTCAAGCCGAAACCGATATTGTAGTTGTCGAATATGTTGCTGGCCTTGTCCTTGAATGGCGCTGTGCCGATATCGAAATTCAATTCCACGCCTTTGAAAAATCCTGCATTTGGGGAGATGAATTCATACGAAGCGGACGCCCCCACGCCGGTGTTTGGCATGGTCTTCTGCATTGAAATTCCTTCTTGCACATCGAACATGTGGATGTCGGAATAGACTGTGAACCTCGCCCTGTTCTTGTTGGTGCCCAAGTTGAAAGACACGCTCGGGTTTATCTGGAGGTTGTACTTGGGCTCAAGCTTGCTAACCGATATGCTTGAGAGGGCGTCGGCCCCGAATTCCAGCCCCCACTTGATCCTGTTCCCGAACTCCTTTGTCCGGAAATCAAGGCCCGTGCCTGCTTCAAACATGACGTCCCAGCTCGATGGTTCGATGCCCTGGGCCTTGAACCAGCTGTCCACTTTCGTGGATGAGACCGAGGCGCCCAGCAGGTATTTCGGGACGACGCGCGGCTTCAGGCTCACGTCGATGCCGCTTATTGCGCCAATCAGCCGGAGGGCACCGGTCGTGGTGGACGTTTTTGCGTTTTGGCTTTCCGGAGAGGGCGTGACGCCAGGATACTCGTTTTTTATGGTGAAATCCCGCGTTGTTCGGTTTGCAAAGATGAAAAGGTCCGCATTCTTGAGGACCGGCACAGAGGCGCCAAAATTCGCAGAGTAGGTGTTTGCCTGCATTTTGTATATGTCGGCAAGCGCCAGGTTCATTTCATATTCCTTGGATGTGACATCGCCCACCCCGAACGCCCTCCTGAGCGGGGAGTCCGGGTCCAGGCATGCAAGGAAAAGGTCCACCCTGCCGGCATTCAGGGCTGCTTCCACATCGGCAATTGTCTTTCCTTCAAGGAGCATGCTGCCGACAAAGGAAGAGGACGGGTCTCCGTTTTGGATTATGTTCCTCACAGTCATGGGGCCGGCCGTGGTGCTTACCGTGTGATCCAAATAGCTGCTGGTGAGGCCGCCTGTGCTTGTTGGAAACGTGAAATTCAGGCTGCTCGGCAGGACGATTGTCAATTTTCCGTTGGTATTGTCCTGGTCGATGCTGCCGCCGAGCCTGCTGACATATGGGTCAAGGTATAGGCTCCTGAAATCGTAAGATTGCCCCGAGGGGATGTTGAGGTTGCCAGGCACATTCACGGTTGCCTTGAGGTTGACCGGGAACGGCTGGAGCCTGAAGCTGGACGGGCGCCTTATCCAAAGAGAGGTGTTGGACTCGCCTTGGAGAACTTGCTTGTTTTTTGAGACATACTTTTCATAGGGGAATGCGGTGTTCACCACAAACTCCCCCTTCTTTGTTTCAACCGAATAATACCCGGCATCAAACATCAGCTGGACCCCGTTCGTGCAATATTTCACCAATTCGTCGCTCAACCCGTCGAACCCGCTTATGTCGCGCAGAACCTGCTGGAACCTGACTTCGTCTATGCCGTACTCTTTTTTTCCAAGCTGCTTGAGGACCCCATCTGAGTTGAAATTGAAGCTGGGGTCGAGGCAGAGGTTGACCCCATAGAAAAAGGCAGCTGCCTTGCGGGCGTAGGGGTCCGCTGTTTCGTCGCAAATTACCGCATGGAGGTATTCCATGAGCTTTTTCTGGTCCCCCCCCGCAGCCGTGAGAAGCTGCTTGTTCCAGCCAGGGTTTTTGGAATCGCCTTCGAGCACGAATGTTGCGCCCCTCACATCCGACAATAGGGCGATTGAAGGATTGCCCTTTATGGACTTGTAAAGGATGTCCAGGAATGCTTTTGGAACGCCGACTTCATCGCCTTGAGCAGGCATTGGAGCCTTGAAAACAACCATATAATCGCCTCACTTTGCCTCTTCTTCACGATAGCTGGCAACTGCCTTGATTTCGCCGTGTATTTGCTTCGCATCAGAAGGCCCGTAGACCTTGGTGGGATGGTTAAACCAGTATTGCGGGTCTTTGTCCTTGTCCTTTTTCGCTTCTTTCGGCAGCTTCTTGAGGCTGACCTGCATCTCTTTTGGAACATAGGAGTAGATGCCTTTCAAGACTGGTGCTTCGGAGTTTATGTCAGGAAGAAGGCCTAGCCTGTTTCCGTTCAGGTCATAGACAGACGCTTCTTCGCCTTCAGCTTCATCCCTAATCAATGCGATATAGCCCTGCTTTGCAAGCTGCGCTATCTTTTTCGGAGAGAAGGTTTCGCTGCCAATCAGGACATTGGACTCTGGCAGGAAAGCGTACGGAGGAATGAGATATTCCCCTGGGAACGGCACCGGCTCCCCTGGCTCGTTCGCACCTTCATGGACCACGACTTTCCGCGTGCTCTGCTCTATCGAGGGAGCGGAGACTATGCCATTTTTGACAGTCCAATTCTCATCCATGGCGAGTTTTGTATAGCCATCAAGGGCATAAACGCTGTCGCCCACCATTATGCCAACTGCCTTGCCGTGGAGTTTTTCCAGGAGGTCTTCTTTCGTGTAGCTCACTCCATTCAGGCTGATGTCGCTGGTGATTGCGATGTCTTTTCCATCAACAGAATAGCATGTGGCTTTTTGTATCCTGTTCTTGCCAGGGGAGAGGATGCCAAGGCTTTTGTATCCGTCCCCGATGGCAACGAATGCGACGCGCACGTCCACTTTTTCCGAATATTTCTTTTCCCCTTCCTCAACCTTATTAACAGCATAAAATGGGATGGAGTTGTATTCATTCTGCCTTCCTGGCACGTAGATTCCGTCGGTCTGGGGGTTGTTGATTATTTTTTCTTTCGCCGTCACCTTGAACTTCTGCCCCACCAGAGTCGTCTTCACCTTCCCGTCGTCCGACTGCGCGTAGGCGACTATGGAATACTCGCCGGGCGAAAGGTCGCGAATCACGTATTCTCCCTTGTCGTTGACATCCTTGAGGGGGGTGGCTGCCTCGCCGCTCACCAGGTAGGCGTTGATGCACGGGGAGACGCCCTTGACAGACGAGGTGGCCATGATGGGCACCTCGACGTCCGCCCGGCCGTTGCTGCCAGTCTTCTGCTCGCCGATTTCCGCCATTTCAATGCCGAACTTTGCCTGGACGGACGTGGAAATCGATGCCGAGCGCGAGCTCCCGTCCCCGCTGTCCTCAATGGCGTCCACGAGAAGGCTCTGGCTGTCCCGCGCCTCAGCGCGCAAGCCTTCCTTGTTCCGCTCCGTGCGCTGCCAGAGTCTGTTCATGAGGGCATAATCGTTCGCCGCATATGCCTTGGAAACCTTGCCGTATGCCGTCCCGCCGTCCTGCCCCTGGTTGGACTCCAGGTAGGAGACGAGCGCATCCATATGCTCCTTGCCCTTGAGGTTCCCCTTGTTTGCAGAGAGCCAGGCGCGCAGGTCCGGGGGCAGCTTGGCGTCTGCCACCAGCCGATCCACCACGTCGGCAGGCAGGTCCTGGAAGAAGTAAAGCGACGGGCTTGTCTGCATGTCGATTGGCGCGAGCCCGCCTTTGACAAGCGTGGCGTTGACCTTGTTCACGTAATCGGAAATCAGCTTTGCGCGCTCGGTTGCAAGCTTCCAGTTTTCCTTAACGGCAGCTGAGAGCGCCGCGTAGTTCGAGCCGTCATAGAAAACCTCAATCGACGCAGAGCCATTCACCCGCGGCGCCGTGGCATTGAGCTGCTTTATGAACGCCTGCCCGCCCTCGCTTGCCAAAAACGCGTCCAGGGGCTCCTGGAGGGAGATCCCGTACTTCGCCATCAGCTCCCTGAAGGCGCCGGTGGTTATCTCCTTCGCGGCAGCTGCGTCCTTCACAGGGTCGATCTTGTAGCCCTTGCCATACCAGAGCTCTGCGAGCCCGTATAGCGACATGTCGCCCTTGCCGCTGCCGGCAAGCTTCATCTCGCCATTGGCGTACTGGACGATGTCGGCTTCGCTGACTTCCTTTTGCTGGCTCGAGTATTTCCATGTGATGCTGGAGCGCTTGTCGGCTGCTGACTTGACGCTTATTGCTGTTTTCGGCTTGGATGCCTGGGCAGAGGATACGCCCGTGTAGGCGCAGGTGAATTCCACCACGTATGCCCCGGAGGAGATGCTTTTCCTCTGGACATAGTCCGCGCCAAGCTTGTCCGCTGCAGTGCCCACGCTTGCGTCGAACTCCACGGGGAGGCTTGCGCTGCCAAGCACATTGGCAACAAACTCGTCGGCATTGGCCTTGCTTGCAAACACGAAATAGTGGCGCTCGCCCTCGAGCGTGCCCGTGCCTTTCCCTGCGGATTGCTGGCTTGCCTGCGCTGCGTCCATTATGCCGGCAAGCTTCCTGAGGGGCGCTTCGGAGAGCGAAAGCTCGCCGGTTTCCCTGCGCGACGCCTCGGCAACCGCAAAGAGGTTCTGGTAGTGGTCGAGATAGGGCGTTATGCCCGGCGTTGCCGCAATCCTGCTGTACATTTGCCGGGAGGACTGCGAAATGGAAAGGAAGGCGCTTGCAGATGCCTTGTCCCTTGTCGCAAACAGCGCGGCAGCCATGCGCTCAGACCAGATGGAGAGGGAGATTGCCGCCTGCATGCAGAAGGCCTGGCTTTTTGCGTCAGGGTTCTTTGCCGAGAAATCCTGCAGCGCCTTGAAGTAGTCGGAGGATGAGCGGGCATTGAAAACGTTGAGCTTGAGGAAATCGGATTCCATGCCGGAAAGGGTTTTTGGGGCGATATTTTGCTGGTAAGAGACTTGGAAAAGGAACACCGGACCACCACTAATCGATAGGTGGTTTCTCTTTAAAAGAGTATGGTGCAGGAAAGTGCCACAACGTCAGGAAAGGGGAAAGAGGAAGTTGTATTTAGTGGAATAACCCCATTTGCCTACTTGGAGCCAAAGGTTTATAAATTAAATGAATAGAAATGGAAAGGCGTGGGAATATGGCGAATAAATTCAAGATGGGTGCAATGATTGCCGCGGCAGCGATATTCATGGCTGCGCCAAGCCTTGCCAGCCCGAATGCTTTCCGCGGCAAGCTGCTCATGCCGCCTGACACCGCCTGCGCGCCGTGCGCAAGCAAGGGCAGGGTTAACACGATTGCATTGGCTGAAAACGACCTCAATGCGCGCATTGCCTTCGCCTACCGCGCGATAATTGGCTCGGAAATGCCAAAGGCTGAGGCGCGCGAAGAGGATGCAAAGAAGGGGGATGGGCTGCAAGGCGAAAAAAAGAAGGATGGGCCGGTCCGGCAGCCAGGGGGCGAAGCCAGGGAGGATGTGAAGAAAGACGGCGGCCTGCCAGAGCCGCCTGCCCAAAAATATTCCGCTGATGAAATGCGCGCAAACGAGATAATTGCGCAGGGAACGGATGCCGGCAACGCAGAGGAAAGGATGGGTGAGATAGAGAAGTTGCTGGAAAGGGGCGGGCTAAGCGCGGTGCAGGAAGCCCAGCTCAGGGGGATTTACCAGGGCTTGGCAGGCGCCAGGAAAGAAGAGGCGCCTGCAATGGTGAATGCCACGCCGGGCAGCGCAGCTGCGGCGGGCGAAGCCAATGCGGACAGCGTTGCCGTTGTAAATGAACTCAGGCAGGTTGCAGGCGAGTTTGACAAGAATACCGGGCAGATTGATTCTTATGGCATAGTCATGGATCAGATGCAAAAAGGGGGCTATGCCGGGCAGAAGTTCGTGGACAAGGTGAAGGAATACGTCGGCTCCATGCTGAGGATAATGTCGGAATCCAAGGCAAATGCGGCCGCCCCTGCGGACAGCGCAGGCGCCAGGCCGGCCATGCAGCCTGAAGCTGCCGCAGACACTTCGGCGCAGGCAGCTACGGCGCAGACCGATGCCCAGAAATACGAGCAGATAAGGGGCGAGGGAACAGAAGTGAAGGATGCGGAAGGGAGGATGGGCGAAATCGAAGCCCTTCTCAAGAAGAGCACGCTTACGTCTGAGCAGGCCATTGAGCTCAGGAAAATCTACAAGGCGCTTTCGGCTTTGGTGAAAGAGTGAAATGAGAGGTGGGAAGATGAATTCTAAAAAAGCTGCAATGAATGCCGCGGCAGTGGCGACCGGATTGGTGATGCTTGCTGCCGGAGCCTCGTCTGCAAGCGGCAGTGGCGATGCCAATCCGAAAGCAGGCGCAGCCATTGTGAAAATCAGCCCAAGCATGCTCATGCAGGCAGGCCTTGCTTACGAGAAAGGCAGCGCCCTCCCGGCCTTTGGCGACGACAAGAAAAAGGCGGAAGGCGGCAAGGACGTGAACAGCGGCCCGGGAAAGGGAACCACGCAGGTCGGCTTTTTTTCCCCGAGCGGGCAGCATCTGCTTTACATGGTCCCGGACAATGTCGTAAAAAGCACCCTGAATGAACCTTCCGGAAAATTCGGCGACAGCTGGGCTTCGAGCAAAATGGATATTTCGGTAAAGACCAAGGAAGGCGAGCTTAGGGCTTTTGAGGTAACGCAGATGGTCAAGGCGGATGCCGCAATGCTCATATTCGTGGACAAGAGCGACTCGGCCGCAAAGGATGCCAAGGTTTTCTACATAGGCGGGCCTGGCTTTGAGTTTTACCAGGACAGGAACGGCATTGCACTGAGCATAGGCGACCACGGCATAATGTATGTGAGCGCCAAAGGGCAGGTTTCCGGCTATAGGTACACGGCAGACCTGCTTGACTTCCGCACTTACAGCATGCTGGCAGACCTTTACAAGCTGCGTGACAAGAAGGGCAGGGCATATAACCCCGACCTTTCCCTGATAAACCAGGAAAATGCATTGGGCGTGAACGGAACGGCATACCTCAAAAAGGGCGCGATATCAGACACCCTTGCCCTGCTCACCATTTCTGGCAAGGAGAGGATAGATTCCGCGGCAATGACCTGCGTCAACCCCAACGGGCAGTACGACCCCAAGAGGCTGGACCTGTCGGTGGTGCCTGCCACGAATGAATATTATGTAGGGCACGTGCACTATGAATACCCGCAGGGGATGATGAGCAAGGTTTTTGGCTCCTCGGAGTTCACGGGCCATGAGACCATTGCAAGGGTGGACACCAAGGACACCACCAACCGGCAGCTCGGCATTGTCATGGGCAAAACAGACATGCAGGTGCTCATAGGCACGGGCGGCAATGGCATGGCGTACAACTGGACCATGCTTGACACCAAGGCAGGCTCACAGGAAAAGGAGGGCATTGCCTACAAGGTGACGGACGGGCAGGTTGTGAAGCTTGGCGGGGACAAATATGCCTACGGCCACAAGCCCATTGGCAAGGGAGGCATGCTTTACGCGCTTGCGGTGGAAGATGGGGAAATGCTGGTCAAGGTGCTGTTCACCGACGCCATTGGCAAGCCATACAAGCTCCTGGTTGCCAACACAAACATCGCCCCGGGCACAAAGATAGAAGATTTTTCAGGCGCCTATGACAGCAAGGCGGGCATTGCCTTCAAGGTGAAGATGCCTGGCGGGGAGGAAACCATCCTGAAGATCAGCAACGACACGATGCCGAGGCTGATAAGGGACGAGGACGCAATTTACAACTCGAATTACAGCATGCTCGGCCTTCCGACAAATGACCTTGGCAGCATCGGCATCCAAAAGTACGGCGCAAGCAGGAACGGAAGCGTGCACGGCGTGCCGGTGAACGCGCGCGGCTTTGCCAAAGTAAACAGGGCATTTGCAAACCGCAGGACATGAGTTTCCCTTTTTTCCGTTTTTATTTTCTTCCCCCCAGCGCAAGCTAGCAGCAGCCGCACCCGCCTTCCGGCGAGCCGTCCTCCACTATTTTCACCCCTGGAAGCTCTGCGCCTGACAGGTACTCTATGAGCGCCTTTCCTGCCAGCGAAACGTAGCCCAGCCTCTTCTTGTCTATCTGAAACTTCTCAAGCGCGGAGAGCGTGTGCCCTCCGCCAAACACGGAAAACGCCTTGCCTTTCTCAATGGCTTTGAGAAGCGCGCGCGTGCCATAGGCAAACTCATCCTGCTCGTACACGCCGGCGGGGCCGTTCATCATCACCGTTTTCGCCACGGAAATCTTTTCCTCGTAAAGCTTGACGGTTTTCCTGCCTATGTCCATTATGCTGTCTGGAGAGGGAAGGGAGGAAACCGGGATTTCCTTGCGCTTGCCACCCGACGAGACGGCGACGTCGATTGGGAAAAGTATCTTGCCCGGGTATTTTTCAAGAAGCTCGCGCGCTTTTTGCAAATGGAGAAGCGCCTTTTTTTCCTTCAGGAACTCAAGCGCCTTGCCAAGCTCCCTGCCAGACGCCAGTATGAAAAGCTCGCCAAGCACCCCGCAGGCTAGCGCGCTGTCCATTTTCCCCTCGGAAAGCCAGTTCTCCATTATGCCAATCGAGTCATCCGGCTTTGCCCCGCCGAAGATGAACACTGCCGGGTGCGCCGGCTCCTTCAGCCTGGAAAGCGCGTTAAGCTCGCGCTCCATCACGCGGCCTGCCACCAC
>JBAZTI010000033.1:0-8275 GCA_041662045.1 Candidatus Micrarchaeia archaeon
CGACCAGAAGCTCAAGCTCTTCCCGGTCTCGGTGGACGGCATCTGGCAGGAAACAAAGGAGGCGTACGACAGGAACAACAAGGGGCTGGATGCGCCCGAGCTTACCGCTGCCAAGGCAAACAACCAGCTTGTCAAGATAATCGACTACGAGGTAGCGGCAGGGAGGATAACCTCTGCACAGAGGGACATGCTCATGAAAGGCGAGCTTCCGGCAGGCGAGGAGTTCCTCAAGGAGCTTGCCCTGCTCAAGGCAATGCTGAGGGTTTCCACCCAGAGGGGCGGGATGGCGTATGTCAAGGCGTCCTTTGACGCATACAGCGGCCAGACCACTGACCAAGTGCTGCTTGCGCTGCCGAAAATAGCAACCGAGATGACCTACAACGGCAAGAAAATAAGCGCAAAGTCTGCAGGCTTCTGGGCGCGCGAGTTCAACGGGATACTTGCAAAGCAGGGGATAAAACAGGAGAGCCTGAGCCCCGAGGCGAAAAAAGAGGAGGCGGCTGCCAGGGAAAAGCCAGGCACAAAAGAGGCGTATGACGATCTTGAGGCTTTCAAGGGCGACTGGCGCGTGCAGGTTGCCTCGCAGGCCATCGGGCAGGTCGACTATGAGAAATACTGCGTCGACGGCAGCTATTCTGTCGAAATGGCCGAGAATGATGCAAAGGCGCAGGTGGAGGGCAAGACAAGGATTGCATACACTGAGGATGAGGCCGTCCTGAAGAACTGCGAGAGAATCCTGAAAATCACAGGGGTCGACGTCCCAGGCATCACGAAGGAGAACCTGCTTGACAGGATGATGGAGTTTGGCGTGGTCGTGAAAGCTGACACGCGCAAGGAGCTCCGCGAGCAGGGGCTGAGCGGGGGCATAATCAAGCACTCCGACGGCAAGTTCTATGCGCTGTCGAAGGAATACCAGAGGGATGTGCCTGACATGAGCAAGGAGGTCATGGCGTATATTGCGGAAGGCAGGCTGGAATCCACGCCAGTGCAGGACATCATGCGCAAGGAAATCAACAAGGGAATGTTTGAGCTTGGCCTGGTGAGCAGCAAAGGCGAGCTGCAGCTTGATGGCTTTGAGGATGCGTCCGGCTACCTGGGCAGGAAGACAGGCTTTACCGAGGGGGCCAGGGTGCAGATTAGGGATATCGTGACATCGGCAATGGCAGTGGAGGTCGAGGACCGCAGCAAAATCGCGTATTTGATAGCTGCCGAGCCCGACGTCAAGGCTGCAATAATGGCAAAGGGGCTGGACAACGGCCAGACGCTTGCAATGATCGACGCGATTGAAAAGAACGCAGGGCTTGTGGATGCGAACGGCAACTTCGTGAAGGAAATGGTAATCGGGGCGATAGGTGAATACCAGCCGGTGGCAGGCAACCTTGCGGCAGGCAGGGAGCAGGAGATATCCAGGATGGGCAGCTACGCCTCAACTGGCATAGGGCAGGAAGCGCCGGCTGCTGGAGAAATCAAGGGCAGGAAGGAAGCCGCGCCAGTTTCCGTGAAGCAGGAAGGCGCTGAAGCGGAGCAGGAGGTAATAACAGACGCGCAGGTGGAAATCATTGACAAAGAGGCTATTACTGGTGCTGGGCAGAAGGTCGAAAATCAAACGTACGCCAGCCTTGATGCTGCCTTTAAGGACCAGGCGGTGAAAGACAATCTTGGACAATACCCCCAATCAGACCAAGATAAGATCATCACCTATGTCAAGAATTCATGGGTTGATGGGCTGCTATTGACAACTGAAAATATTAACAAAGCGATAGACCTTGCCGCAAGGGCAAATGGAATTAAGAAAACAGGGACCTAGCTGTGCGATAGGCGCTGGGTTGCTGATTAGGATGTGAATTCTATGCCTTATGCACAAAAAACAACGAACACGGTTGCACCTCCGCAAGAAGAGCAAATGAAAGCCTTTTACTCGCTTCTTGACAGGAAGGTTGACTCAAAAGCAGGACTTCAGACCCTTATAAAAGATTTGAAAGCCCTTAAGCTTGATGACCAGGGGGCACAGATGGTCAGAAATGAATGCGTGAAGCAGCTTGAGAACATTCTCAAGGACAAAACGATTATGGGAAACCTCACGAATTTGACATTGGCTGTGAGAATGAGTCAAACAATGCCCTGACTCAGCTGTCCAACCTCGGCTTTTCAAGCGATGCGTTCTGGACCACTGCCGAGAATCCAGAACGTGTGCTGGACAAGTTCATGGCACAGACATACCAGCAGCAGACGATAGGCTACCTAGACCAGCTTGATGCCGACATGTCTTACCTGGAGGTATATTCCAGCTGGAGGACGCCCGGTGCTATCAAGGCGATTGGGAATGACATGCAGATTGCGCTCACTGAATTGAGCAACCGCAAGGGGCAGATGACAGAGGCTGAAGTAAAAAGGGTAGATGCTCTGACGAGCAAGCTAAACGGCATGCTTTTTGGAACTGAGGAACCGGTTGCTGACTGGAGTGCATTCGGGGGCAAGGTAAACACCTTCCTGGTAAATGTGTCCAGCAATTTGGGATATATCAATGCGGCAGAAGCAGGGCTTTCATCGGCATACGCAACTTTTTCAAGGTGGAATGACTCGGATTTCAACAACGTCAAAAGCAGCCTCACAAAAGCTGGCAAGACCGATATGGGCGCAGTGGACTTTGCAATCAACCTTGTTTATGGCAAAAACCTGGCGAACTATGCAAATATGGTGCCAGGCTTCCAGAACAACAAAGGAACATTATTGGACAATTACCTTTCCCTCCTTGATGCACTCAATTCCCAAGCCTCCGTGGATGAATTTCGCAGCTTGTACAACTCCGCAAACGACGCGAACCTTGGCATTTTCATAAGCAGCCAGGGCAATCCGTTCCTCTCTTCGCTTGGCAGCGGCACGATGGGCGTGCTTATGGCATTTGCCGCGCTTGACATGGTGGCAAACGACAGATTTGGCTCGATTTGGTCAATTTCGTTGTACAGCACCCCTGATTCAATAAAGAACATTACCAGCCTTAAGGAGAATTGGGAGGCACTCTCAACAAAAATTGCAGACTACGTGAAAAATCCAACATCAGGCCTCATGGAGACCATCGAGGCAGATATGATAGAGCTTCAGAACCAAGCCAGTGACCTCCAGATCCTCAGCCAAAACGACCAAAGCCGGAGCAGATTGCTTTCCTATCTTAACAAACTGAGCAATACCCTGATGGACCCATCAAGCTCAACGTTCCAGTCAGACCTGCTCATCGCAACTGTGAATGTCAACCAGGCCATAACAGATTATGGCACCGGAATCTCAGGCTTCAACCCGGCCAAGGACATCATCGCATTCGCAACTGGAGCCAACCTCACAGTGGCAGGCGCGTGGGGGGTCTTTGGGGCGGATTCGAGGAAAGTCTATAACAGGATATACCCGGATGTCTCGCCTACATTTGGCTCGCAGCGCGCGACCGTCCTTTCCAGCTACCTGCAGTATTACAGCCAAGTTTCGCTGCAAAGCGATTTGGCCACGCGCGACCGCAGGATGGAGGCGTATGCGTCTGCAGTTGCAAAGAACGAGGGGCTCATGCAGGGCAACATAGTTGCGCGCTTCACCGACCAGATGTTTACTGTCAACGAAGGAAATATCAGCATAAACCTTACCGGCATGACCGGCGTATCCAGCGTGTTTGGCTATGGGCAGGAGGACCCGGTGTCCCAGTTCCTCGGAATGGTAAGGGAGCCTATGTTCCAGATTTTCGACCCAATCTATGTTCCGAGGGGCGCGTTCCAGAAATATTACAGCTCCACGCCAAGCGTGCTCCTGAACGCAAAATACCTGCTCCAGGGCAAGCTCCACGAGAAGCTGCGGAAGACCCAGATAAGCGACTTCATAATCTCGCAGGTCGGGGAGGAATACTACATCGACTTGACGATTGCGTCCAGGGTTCTCAACCAGGCGTTCCGCAAGGCAACCGAGGGCCTGCAGGACCAGAGGATACGGTCCTGGGAATTGCTGGGAGGGGCAGGCAAGATAAACCCCAGCTTCACAGAGGCAGGAGGCAACATTGGCTTGAATGCATCTGGGGGAGCCACAAGCACAAGCAATGCCGGGACATATTATATCCGTGAGGATGCCGGCACCACAACACAGCAGTGGGAGCTCCTCTCCCAGGCGAGCAATTTGGGCCCGGTTGCAAACGAGCTCACGAATGCAACGCTCAATGAGATTCGTAGCAATAATTACAGGTCGCTTTCCCAAGACATACAGCATGACCTCAACCTGATTGCCGGCGACAAGAACATGCTCGTGCATTTCGACCGCCAGAGCAACGCCAGCGAGACTGAAACGGATGTCCAGGAAAATCACAGCGACTTCTTGCACGTATATGCCAGGGCGAGCGGCACCACCTGGGTCGAGGTTTTCTTCAATGACGAGGAGCGGAAGACAATTACCGATGCCGTAAACAACAACGAAAGCCTCAGGAACATGTTTTTCGGAGGAGGCAGCTATGACCTCCCAGTAGGGGCCAAGTTCGGCGTGCAGGATTTGAGGGCGGATATCAACAACTACGACAAGGCTTCCCAGGTCCGGGACGAGCAGGGCGCAAGCGCGCAGGGCTTTTTCCTGGGCATTGGCTCATCCGAGCTGGGCTCCAGGGTCAATATGGCTTTTGCCGGCGGCAAGGACATCAATGACAATTATGCGGTTGGAGCGATATGGAAGCCGGATAAGATGACCTACTCGCTGCGCTACTATGAGCTTGACTCGAGGCTCATATCCAATTACCTGGGCGGCTCGATTGGAATGGGGGGAGGCGGGACCAACATGGGCAGGCCGAACCTTGGCAGCCAGCAGGTGCAGGATCTTTTGGGTGAAGAGAAAGGGCCAAAAACCCAATTCGGGATATTCGAGGCAAGGGGCGAGCTTGAAAGCGGGACGCTCCTGCATGCAATGGCCCTCTCCTCATGGAGCGCTGACCGGGGCTTTCACGGGGTAAACGTTGCAAAAGACACGCCAGGCGGAAGCCTTCTTAGGGGCTATGGCTTCCTTTCCTGGGAAGAGGAAAACCCAGGCACGGATCAAGCCAAGAGAACTGTCACTGGGGCGCTATTCGGGCTGGAGGGAGACATCCGCCCAATTGGCCTTGAGTACATCATGCAGTACAACCAGAATCCGAGCCAAAAGCTCTTCACAATGCAGGCTACCCAGGATTTCGAGAACTACACTGCGCAGCTGACCGGCAGCGTGACCGACCCGTGGACATTCCGCAATTGGCAAAACAGGTGGACCAACCCGCAGACCATGTTACCTGCGCTGCAATCTGCTGTAGAAGATTATGAAAAGGTAATGAGCGATCCGAACTCAACCAAAGAGCAGAAGAATGCGGCACAGGCTGAAATCAGCAGGGAAATGAATGCAATATTCCAGGCAGCAGACATGTACCAGCCATTCATGCAGGGAGGGGTGGCGGACATATCGCTAAAGATAGTTGGAAAGGACGGAGGCATGACGCTTAACCTTGGCGCCGCATCCATCATTGACGAGAACGGGGAAACTGGCGTCCGTGCATCGGCATTCGTGACGTTTGGGGACCATGTGGGCGCCCTTCTGATTTCAGACCCAGTTGAAATACAGCCGCTTAAGAATGCTGGCGCCGGAGCAGTATTGTCCTTTGATACCTGGAAAGTCGCAGCAATCGCGACTAGGACGGACGACGGGGGAATACAGGCGCAGGCAAGCGCCGTGTTTACGACTGAAGTGGCAGACGTGCTTGTGGGCGGCGTGGTTGCAGACAACTTCTACAAGGTAAAGGTGTTCGTGGAGGGCAAAACCGTATCCGCATTCGTGATAGCCACAAAAGAGGACGACATGTTCAGCGTGGGCATCAAGGGGCTGGTGGAAGTCAAGGACGGGCTCTACTTGCTTGGCGGCGCTGGATTTGACGAATTCAAGTACAACGGCAAGGCGTACGACCGCTTCAATGTTGAGGCGGGAGTGATGAAATTCTCCAAGCTTGGGAAGCTGGGCTACGGCTTCAGCGTGAGGCACGAGTCGCCCACCAACGAGTGGATGTTCTTTTTCGACCTAAGAAAGACGCTGCCGTAGCTGCATGCATGGCATCTTCAGCAGCACTCTAACGACAAGTTAGCCTAGAAAAAGAAAAGTGGACCCGGGGGGATTTTCGGCCATTTTTGGTGGAGCTTTTTAGGCAGCCCAAAAAGGTCCTTCGAACCCCCGGCCTCCTGATTTTTTGAAACCCGTTTGCACTTTTCCGGGGGCGCTTCGCACTTTTTGCGCCTTCGCAAAAAGGCGCACCGTTTTGCCGAAGCAAAACGGATGTTGCGAGCGTACCCACCTGGAGCGAGCAAAAGGGTCCTGCAAATCAGGCGCGCTACCACTGCGCCACAGGCCCACTATTGCCTCTTTCAGCCGTGAAGGCTTTTTATATATGCGCCCTGCAAGCCTTTTCCTATGGGATTTTTGGACCTTGTGGCAAACGCCATCAAGCCCAAGCCGCATGCGGACAGGAAGGCAAAATGCCCGAAATGCAAGGCTGACCTGGTGCTTGGCATGGAGCGCTGCCCCTCATGCGGCACGCACGTGGAGTCGATGTTCCGGATTGAGTGCCCCAAGTGCAAGGCTGCAAACGGATTGAAGGCTGAGAAATGCGAGAAGTGCGGCTATCCCCTTACAGAGCAGAAAGTGCCAGGGGGCAAGCAGCAGTACAGGTGCCCAATGTGCGGCTATGCGGCTGACTACTACATGATGTCCTGCCCTGCCTGCGGCGTGAGGTTTGTCTGATTCTGCCTATGGCTTCTCACGCACAAGCGGCATGGTGGCGCAGCGATAGGAACCGTCCCCAAGCGCAAGCTCGCCGAAGGGAAGGACAATCACTTTCATGAAACTGTCCAGCACCGACTTCACCCTGTCCGGGAGGAAGTTGGCAATGGCAAGATTAGGGCGCACCATCACCATGTTGGGAACGAGCTTGTTCCTTTCAGAGTGCTTGAGATTGGTCACCTTCGCATATCTTTTTGTTGCCTCTTCCAGCCCTTTCAAAGAGGGCAGAGTGTACCCTGCCTGGTACTGGATGTTGCGCATGTCCAGGGCGCTGAAGCCGCCGTTGCCCACAAATGCCTTCTTGTCCAGTATGAGCCTGCCTGGATGCTTGTTGTGGGAGTCGTGCGGCCCGAAAACGCAGTCAAGATGGAGCACGCCTTGCTTGAGCTTGAGGGGAATGACCTGCCTGCTCGTGCCAAGCCAGTTCTGGAGCCAAAGCGCCCCTTCCAGCGTGGTCCTGTCCCCTACGCCGACAAAGACGCAGTCCTTCCCGAGCACCACATTGCCCCCTTCAATGGTTATGTTGTGCCCTTGGGGCGCGGATATCCCGCCGTTGACATAAAGCCCTGTCTCGGGCTTCCTCACGTCCGCATGCATGCTGCCTATGAAAAGCTTGCTGTCCACCACAAATGCCGGGTCGCGGGTATAGGTGGCTTCCAGCAAGTGCGGCTTGGGCTGCAATATGACCACCTTGACGTCCTGGGCGATCAGGTTTGCGACAAACGCGCCCCATTCCTGGGTCGCCTTGAAGCGGTCGGGCATTATGCCCTTTTTCGCATTAGCCTTCTCCTTTTCATTGATGGGGCAGGCGCAGTCCCAATCCAGGTAAGGAGGGGGAAGCACCACGACTTTCCTCAGCCTGCCGTTTTCATTGTGCACGGAAATCCTTGGCTCTTTTGTAACGTCCACGTGCTCCCTGATTTCCACCAGGGGGCTGCTTTTCAGCCATGAAAGCATGGCGTGCGTCCGCGCAACCGCCTGCTTGTCAACAGGCCGGAGAGCCTTGCAATTGTCGGGTATGGTGCATTGTGTGGTAGCCATGACTTTTATGTGTGTCTAAGGGTTTAAAAGCCTAGCGTCGTAGGCGGGACAAAGAAGGAAGAAAAAGCTGCAGGAACGGCATCAGGCCTTTTTCAGCAGGCGGAACTTGTAGCCGTAATGGATGAGCCCCTCTGGCGAGTCCTCCATTATGCGCCTGAAAATCATTTCAACGCAATCGCCTATTTTGACGTCCTTTTCCCCGACGCCCACCACCTGCGCGGTGAGGCGCGGCCCCTCGTCAAGCTCTATTATGGCAAGCACATACGGCGCCTCGAGCTCAAAGCCTGCCGGCCCAGATGTAACTTCGGTGAACGAGTATATCCTGCCCTTGCCGCAGAATTGCTTCATCACTATCTTCCCCTTGCGCCGGCACTGCGGGCAGAGCTTGCGCGTGGGGAAGTAATTCGTCTTGCACGTTTCGCAC
>JBAZTI010000033.1:8285-13378 GCA_041662045.1 Candidatus Micrarchaeia archaeon
GTTTCGCACGCGCTTCCTGTGAGGCGGTAGCGCTCGGGTATGCGCCTCCAGGTTATTGCAAGGTTCTCGGATGGCATGATATCTACCTCGATAAACGCATCAAGCGTCATTTTTCATTATGTGGACGACCGCGGTGGCGCCGCTCCCCCCCACATTGTGGGTCATGCCAACCTTGGCATCCTTCACCTGGCGCGCGCCGGCAGTGCCCCGCAGCTGCCACACCACTTCCACCGCCTGCTTTATGCCCGTGGCGCCAACTGGGTGGCCGCACCCTTTGAGCCCGCCAGACGTGTTCACAGATATCTCAGCGTTCAGCGCGGTCTTGCCCGCGGCTGACGCAGGCCCCCCCTGGCCCTTGGGGAAAAAGCCCAGGTCCTCAATTGCCATTATCTCGGCAATGGTGAAGCAGTCGTGCACCTCCACGATGTCGATGCCCGAGGGCTTCACGCCCGCGGCATCATACGCCTTTTTCGCAGCCACCTTGGTGGCATTGAGCGTCGTCATGCTCTGGCGGGAGTGGAGCGCTAGGTAGTCCGATGCCTGCGTGGATGCCAGGATCTCGATTGGCTGCTCGCACGCCTTTTTTGCCTTGTCAAGGGGCATGAGCACGGCAACGGCCGCGCCGTCGGTGATTGGCGCGCAGTCGAACAGCTTGAGCGGGGATGCCACGGCCTTGCTTTTCATCACTGTCTCGATGGTGATTTCGCTCTGGAAGTGCGCATACTTGTTTTTCGCGGCATTGGCGTGATTTTTCACTGCCACCGCGGCCATCTGCTCCTCAGTGGTGCCGTATTCCTTCATGTGCCGCCTGGCAGTGAAGGCGTAGATTGCGGGGAAGGTGGCGCCCATGAAAAGCTCCCATTCCTGGTCGCCTGCGCCGCCCAGCGCGGAGGCGACCTCGTCGCCCGGTGTGTCCGTCATTTTCTCCACGCCCCCGACCACCACGCAGTCGTGTATGCCGGACGCCACTGCCATGTAGCCCTGGCGCAGCGCCACGCCGCCCGATGCGCACGCGGCCTCCACGCGCGTGGAGGGGATGGGCGTGAGGCCCATGTAGTCCGCCACAAGCGCGCCTATGTGCTCCTGGCCAACAAGGGCGCCTGGCGCCATGGTGCCCACATACATCGCGTCGATTTCCGAGCCTGAGAGCTTGGCGTCCTCCAATGCGCGCCCGCCAGCCTCGGTGAGCATGTCGCGGAAGCCGCGCGTCCATTCCTCGCCGAACTTGCTCATCCCGACCCCTACAATTGCAACTTTTCGCATAGTATCAACCCGCTATCCATGTTCCAGAAAGCATCACATGCTCTTGAGCTTGCGCCTGTGCTTCACATACACGCCGTAGTCCACATACTCCTTGTGCGCGATGTAGTCGGCAAGCTGCCAGCCCACTTTCCGGTATGCCTCGCGCTTTTGCACAAGGGCGTCTGTCACCCTGATGGCAAACGAGTCTGAGCCTGCGCCGGACCCGAACGAGGTCATGAGTATCCTCTGCCCAGGCTTTGCAATGTCAAGCACGCCTGCCAGGCCGATTGGCGAAGCGCCAGAGTAGGTGTTGCCGATCACCGGGGTGAAAAGCCCCGGCTTCACCTTCTCCGTGTCAATCCCCATCTTCCTTGCAACCTCAAGGGGGAACTTGCCGTTGGGCTGGTGGAAGACAAAATAGTCGTATTCCGCCGCCTTGGTGCCTGTTTTTTCGAAAAGCCCCTGCGTTGCGCCCATCACGTGGCGGAAGTACGCCGGCGCCCCGGTGAAGCGGCCGCCGTGCGACGGGAATTCCGCGTGCTCGCGGCGCCAGAAGTCCGGCGTGTCGGTTGTGAACGAGTAGGTAGCCTCTATTTCAGCCACGAACTCCTGCTTTTCCCTGCCTATGAGGAACGCGGCAGCGCCTGCAGCGGCAGAGTACTCAAGAGCGTCGCCAGGCCTTCCCTGGGAGGTGTCGCTGCCGACCGCAAGCCCGTAGCGCACCATGTTTGACGCCACCATGCCCATGCACATCTGCATGCCCACGGTGCCTGCCTTGCAGGCGAATTCCACATCTGCGGCGGTGAGCTCGGGCGTGGCGCCAAGCGCCTCTGCCACTATGGTGGCGGTCGGCTTGACCGCGTAGGGGTGCGACTCGGAGCCCACGAAGACCGCGCCTATTGCATGCGGGTCTATGCCTGCGAAAAGAAGGGCGTTTCGGGAGGCTTCCACCGCCAACGTGGCTGCGTCCTCGTCCACGTCGGGCACGCTCTTTTCCAGTATGCCCAGCCCCTTGGAGATCCTCTCGGGCTCCTCGCCCCACACGCGCGCTATCTCCCCGCTTTTGATGCGGAATTTCGGCACGCATGCGCCATAGCCCACAATGCCCACTGATTGAACCATAACATTACCTCGCAAACCGTCATATCTTGTTCAGCACTTCCTTTATCTTCGCCAGGTCCATGCTCGTGGAGATGACGGGTATCTTCTCCCGCTCGGCGATTTTTATCGCCAGGGGGTCCACGTCCTTCAGGCCGTGAAGCACCACGAGCGAGGGCTTCATGGGAGTCACCCTTATCACCACCATGGGCGAGCGGCCGGTGGAGACCTGCGTGAATATGAACGCCCGCTCGCTCATTGTCCCGTAAAGCTTGGGAAACTGCGAGTAGGGCATCTCGAGGATGATTTTGAGCGACTCCATGAGCGTGTAGCCGTAGAGCTTCTTGCTTTTCATGAGCTCCTCGTTCGCCACCACGGATGCGTTGAGCATCTTCTGGAAGTCGATTGCGGAGATGGAGGTTGCAAACTCGTGGAGCTCGAAATACTGCTCCCCCTTTTCCACCCCTTGCTGGAGCTTGGAGAGGATGGGCGAGCCGCGCTCCGTGTCTATCTGCAGTATCGCGCCCACAAAGCGCTTTATCACCCCGCTTCCGGGCGACTTCCTCCTGTTCCCCTCATAGTCGGATATGGTGGAGGGCGAGATTTTCAGGAGCTCTGCAAGCTCCACCTGCGTGATTGCGAATATCTCGCGCCACTTTTTCATGGTGGAGCCTGGCGTGGCGGAAAGCGTGATTTCGCCTGCCATTTCGTTCCTGATTTTCTCCATGGAAACAGCACCTGTCGACGGTCAAAAATGCCCCTAAAACCCTTTTAAAGCTATCGAAGTCGCGTAAGTCAAATGACGAAGCCTTTTACCCGAGGAGATGGACGTGGTATGTGCCGTCCTGGGAAACATGCACGTCCCACTTGTCGTGCCTGTTCACGAATGCGCGTATGCCCGCAATGGACGCCTCGTTTATGAAAATCGCCCTGCTTTGGTCCACCATGGGAAGCATGAGGGAGGTGATTGGCATGCTGAATGCCGAGACCAGCATGACGTGGTTCGCGCCGTTATCCCCTCCATTGTGCATCATTGCCTCCTTGCCCACGCGGAAATCCAGGACAAGCCCGTTTTTTGTGGTAGCCTGCCTGGAGGGAAAGCCGCGCTCTTTTTCATGGCTGTGCTGGGAAGTCCCTATCACAAAGCCATCGCCGGCAAGATAGCCGGACTCTGACCTGTCGCCAACGCCGTCCACCACCCTTGCGCTTAGGCCCAGGAAGTTCCCTGTGTCGTGGAGCATTTCCATTTGCAGGATGGCAAGCTCGCGATGCAGATGGGCTTCCTTCACATGCTCCTTGCCAAGCGCAAGCCCCGGGTACACCACCACTTTGCAAGGCGCGCTGCCGTCAAGCGGGCTGCTGTTGAGAAGCGTTTTGGTAAACTCCCGCAGCCTGGAAAGCGGGACGCCCGCCTTGGGCATTATTATCTCGAGCTTTGGCTGCAAATTGGCTGAGGGATGGAAAAGTTTCATGCAAAAGTCCTGTGAAAAGGGTTTTTAAGAAGATATGCTGCCAACCCATAGATATCTTTATAAACATATATTACAATAAGAAAACACAATATTTCTAAAGGAGAGAGGATACCATGGCAAAAACAATTAGGCAAACTGCGCTTAATGGAGAGCAAGCGAAGCAGGTGCCCATAGGGGAAACGATCACTATCAAAGTCGGCAGGAAAACCTTGACCTTGAGGAAAATCGACAGCCGCGAAAAGAAAATTTTCGAAGAAAAGCACATGGAAAGCAGGGCTGAGCTTAGGAAAGGGTGGCTGAATGAGAAGGGAGAGCCAGTGCAGAGGCTTGTCAGCAAGGCCCTTGTTGAAGCTGTGAAGACTGCAGACCTTATGCTTTTCAAGGCGGTAATAAATGACAAGGCGGAAATAAACGCCCCGGTGAGCGCCTCAAAGACCCTGAAAGGAGGCGTGCACCTGCGGACTGTTTACGATTTGGTATCAGACAGGATAACTGAAGTGAGAAAGGAGCTGAGAGGGCAAGTTCCGCTGGGAAAGAAGAAAAGCTTGGCAGGCAACAGGCAGCTCAGGAGCGACCTGGAGGTATTGGAAGCCATGAGGAGCATGGTGATGGTCAGGGACGGCAGGCCGAGGCTGGAGCCGATAAGGGAAAAGCTCGAGCTATAAGGGCATCCCTCTCTTTTTTTATTCTTTGCCTGTGCCCCAATGCACATGGTGCTTTCCGACAACGACATACGCGAATCCATAAGGCGGGGCGAGCTCCGCTTCGAGCCTGCCATCTCTGGCGACCAGATAGGCCCCGCATCCGTGGACCTCACGCTTGAGGGGCGCTTCTGGGTGTTCAAGAAGAAGTACGCGAATGGAAAGAAGCCCCTTGACCTGTCCAAAGTGAGCTTCATAGAGGCGACAGAAGAGCTTGACGCCCCCTCGCTCACCCTTAAGCCTGGCGGAATGGCGCTTGGCATCACGCGCGAAAAGATTTACATGCCCCCAAGCATGATAGGCACGCTTGAGGGAAGGAGCCGCTACGCGCGCATGGGATTGGCGGTGCACGTCACTTCCGCCCTTGTCCAGCCAGGCTCGGAAAACCGCCAGGTGCTGGAGATTGTGAATTTCGCGCCCTTCCCGGTCACCATACAGGAGGGGATGAGGATATCCCAAATTGTTTTTGAGAGGCTGGACTCGCCGACAGGGAAGCCGTATGCAAAATTCGGGAAAGTGGCTGTGAGGCAGTAGCTCAAATCCTCTTCCTGTCCGTAATCGAGAGTATTTCCTCAAGCAC
>JBAZTI010000034.1:0-13307 GCA_041662045.1 Candidatus Micrarchaeia archaeon
TGGAGCTGAGATGACAGGCTTGCGCGCGCATGTTGAGCTGGGGCGAGGGCGCCCATCACAATTATATTCGCTTGCAGCGCAGCATGGGGATGGTTGGTGTTCTTATGGGAAAAAGCAAGAAAGATTCGGGAAAGCAGGTCCAGAACATGAAGCACAGGATTATCGAGCTTGAGAAATTGACGAGGATGGACCCGCTGCACAAGCACCCGGAAAACCACGAGGAGCTGGACAAGCTGAAGAAAAAGCTTGCCGAGAATGCCTGATTAATCGAGTTTTACCGCCCTCATGGAAAGCGAGCCGTATTCATACCCCTCGTAAGGATAGGAGATTTTGCTTTTCACGCCCGCCGCACCCATTGCGTAGAGAAGAGGATAGAAATGGTCGGGCGTAGGGTGCGCGAGCGCGGCAACCTGCCCAAGGCTTTGGTAATTGATTATTGCCTTGTGGTCTTTCTTTTCAAGCGCTTCTTTTATGAACGCGTCAAACTGCTTTGCCCAGGCAACCGGGGCGGCATCCCTGCCGTCAGGGCTGAGGGCGCGCAGGTTGTGCACCATGTTGCCGCTGCCGATTATGAGGATGCCTTCCTCGCGCAGGGGGGCGAGCTTTTTGCCTATTTCATAATGGTGCTGCGCAGGCTTGTAAAAGTCAATGCTCAGCTGCACCACGGGAATATTTGCGCTAGGGTACATGTGGCGAAGCACGCTCCATGTTCCGTGGTCCAGGCCCCAGGAGGCGTCAAGCCCGGCTTGGATGGGCTTGAGAAGCCGCTGCACGCGCGCTGCCAGTTCCGGCGAGCCTGGCGCAGGGTATTTCACGGTGTAAAGCGGCGGGGGGAAGCCGTAGAAATCGTGTATCGTCTTAGGCGCATCCATTGCGGTCGCCGCCGTGCCTTCTGTGAGCCAGTGCGCGGAGATGCACAGGATTGCGCGCGGCTTGGGAAGCTCCTTGCCGAGGCGCGACATCGCGCGCGTGAATGCATTGTCGGAAAGCGCATTTTCAGGAGAGCCGTGCCCGATGAAAAGCACGGGCATGCGATGAGCCGCGGAAGAGCCGGCATTTTTTCCTGCCATGGGGGGAATTTTGCAATACAATAATAAAAACATCCCGCATTACACCCCGCCATGGCAAATGCAGGCAAGGGAAAGATAGTCGTAGGCCTTTCCGGAGGGGTGGACTCGTCCGTTGCGCTCCTCCTTCTCAAGCAGCAGGGCTGGGAGCCAGTGGGCGTTTCGCTCAAGATGGCAGTGTGGAAAGGCGAGTGCAATGCGCTTGCCGAGAATGTGTGCTGCACGGACGAGTCGTTCGGGAACGCGCGCCGCGTGTGCGAAAAGCTCGGCGTGCCTTACCATATATATAATGTGGAGCGCGAGTTTGAGAAAGAAGTGATGGGCTATTTTGTGCGAGAGCTGTCGCGCGGCAGGACGCCTAACCCGTGCCTTGTGTGCAACCGAGACCTGAAGATAAAGATGCTTTTTGAATGGGCAAGGAAGCACGGGATAAAATATGTTGCGACTGGGCATTATGCTGAAATAAAAAATGGAAAGCTCCTGCGCGCCCTTGACATGAAGAAGGATCAAACTTACGGGCTGTGCCTAGTGCCTGCCGCATGGCTTTCGAGGCTGGCGCTGCCGCTTGGGAGGATGAGCAAGCAGGGAGTGTATGACATTGCGATAAGGGAAGGGCTGGGCTTTTACGCAGGCGTGAGCCAAAGCCAGGATTTGTGCTTTGTTTCGGAGCATGCCATGAAGCCATTCCTTTTCGAGAAGCTCGGCAAGCGCGAGGGAGATATTGTGGACGAGCAGGGAAAGAGATTGGGCACGCACTATGGGCTTTTCCTGTACACCATAGGCCAGCGCAAGGGGCTGGGCTTGCCAAGCGCGCATTTTGTGAAAGGGTTTGATGTGAAAAGGAATGCGCTTATCGTTACGAGGGACAGGAAAAATGTGCTGGGCAGCAACTTTTCCGTTGAAAATTTCAACTGGCTAGTTGGAAAAGCGCCTGCGGGAAAATTCCGCGCCATGGTGCAGATAAGGACGCACCAGCCAGAGGTTGCGGCAAGCATAGTGCCGCGCGGGAAAGGAGGGCGCACGCTGGAGGTGGAATGCTCTGTGCCCATCGAGGGAATTGCACCCGGGCAGGTTTGCGCGGTATACAAGGGGAAAGCCTGCCTGGGCGGAGGCGCAATTGAAAGGGCGCTGGGCTGAAAGATATGCTTGCCTTGGCGGCGGGCCATCAAGCGCGCAATTGCCTAGCTCTTTTTGAAAGGAACCAGCTTTTTGAAAAATTCTGCCCGGATAGCCATGCGACGATGGCTGCGATTGCAGCGCCGGCAAGCGTGTTTTCCGCCACAATGACTGCGAGCAGCGAGGGCAGGCTGCCTTCCATCACGAATACGCCAAGGATGGGATGCGTGGCAAAATAAGGCGCGGCGAAAACAAGGGCGCATATTGCCAGCGACGAGGCAAGGAAAAGCCCCCCGCCGCGCAATGCCGCGCGCGCCATTCCGCCTGCTGCAAACGAATAGCCCGCATAGACTGCGATTGCAATGCGCAGCAAGGCAAAGAAGATGTTGGCAGGCGAGTAGGAAAGGATGGGCGGGATGATGCCAAGCCCTGCAAGCAGGCATTCAACCAGCGAGATTGCGATGATGGCGGCAAGAAGCAGCTGGAAGCCGATTGCCGGAAAGGTTTCTTTTGGTTTTTTCTTTGCCATTTTTCCACCCTAAGCGGGCGCCGCGCAGGGCGCAGCCATGCCAAGGAATCGGAGGGAAGATTTATCTATGTAGTGCGAGCATTCGTCGTTGGGGGGATATGCATGGCATTGAAAGGGTACTGTGTTGCGCTGGAAAGCGAGGCTTTGAAGAACACCGATTTCCGCCGCGTGCTCTATACCGGAAAGCACAGCCAGCTGGTGCTCATGAGCCTTGCGCCCGGCGAGGAGATAGGCATGGAGGTGCATCCGCACCTGGACCAGTTCTTCAGGTTCGAAAAGGGGGAGGGCAAAGTGATAATCGACGGAAACGTGCACAATGTGAAGGACGGAAGCGGCGCAATCGTGCCTGCTGGCGCTATGCACAACGTGGTGAACACGTCCAAAACCGCCGCGCTTCAGCTCTACACCATTTACTCGCCGCCCGAGCACATCGACAGGACGGTGCGCCACACGAAAAAGGATGCGGAAGCGATGCCGGAAGAATTTGACGGCAAGACCACCGAGTAGTGCGCGCAGAATCCTGCCATTTCTGTTACATTCATATATAATCAATATCAGCCATATCCTGCTGAACAGGTGCAAACCATGCAAAACAAGCGCGATATCCCGGAAGCGGCGATCATGCCCATGGCCAGCACTGCAAGCGCCTACTTCTACAGGCTTGCCCGCCGCCAGGCAAAGCGTGCGGCACAGGCCTGCGTGAGACCAATCTGATTGCGCGGGCCTCCTTTGGAAAAACCACGGTTTTTCCTGCAGCCGGGCTTGCCCGGCAGAAAGCACAAGGCTAGCCGTGCCTTTTTGCAGGCACAGGGGCCTTGCCCGAAAAAACAAGCATACCTGAGGTGATAACATGGTGCAAGACGACAGCCGCCCCACAGTGAGCGGCTTTGAGTTCACGGAAGATGAAGTGGCGCAGGCGATAGCGCAGCAAAGGCCGCTTGCCGCAAGCCTGATGCTGAGCCCGAAATGCAACCTGAAGTGCGCGTTCTGCTTCACTGATGCCGGGGCGAAATTCAGCCAGAGGCAGCTGGGGCTGGACGAGTACAAACGCCTCATCGGCCAGTTCGCTGAAATGGGCATAAGGAGGATATACCTCACAGGCAGGGGGGAGCCCACGATGGACCCGGTCTTTTTCCCCCTGCTCAGGCACGTGCAAAGCATGGGCAATGGCATGATGGTGAATGTGTTCACCAACCTGCTGCTCCTTGCAAAGCCGGGTTTTGCGCAGCGGATTGCCGAGTTCCCGGTCTCGCTCATCGGCAAGCTGCTCACGTTTGATCAGGGAACGTACGAGAGGATGACAGGCGGCATAAAAGGGTCGTTCGCAAAGGCCATGCAGGGGCTGGAGAATGCGATGGCTGCAGGCTTCAACAAGTCCCGCCCCACCAGGCTGGGGATGAACATGCTGGTCACGCGCGAGAATGCGGGCGAGGTCTGCGACATGATGCGATTCTGCGTCGCGAACAACATCTACGGCTCAATTGACGACCTGCTGTGCATAGGGAGGGGAAGCGAGAACTTCGAGAGGCTCGTGCTCCCGCCTGAAGAATTCTCGGCATTGGCGGCAAAGGCCGGCAGGATACAGCCGCATGAGGGGGTTTACGGGGGCGGGGGCTGCCTGATGAGCATAATTGCCGTGTCCGTGGATTTCGACGGGCAGCTCATGCCCTGCACAGGGGTTTTCCAGCCAGGGCTGGGCAGTGTGAGGGACATGCCGGTGAGGGAGCTTTACAATGCGCATATGGGCAAGGTCGGCCCTGATGGCAAGGCGCATCCGCAAGGCAAAGGCAGCCAGGCAAGCGAGGAGCTGTACGCCGTGTACAGGGATTACATACGCAAAGTCAAGGCAGGCCAGAGCGCTGGCATGTGCGCCGGCAGGCGGTTCGCGCTTCTGAAGAACCGGCCGCAGCCCATCGCCTGATTTTTTTCTTTTTTTTTTTGCGCAATATTGATGCATCAGACCGCCTGTCTCTCATCAACACAAGCCTTCGCGCGTTGCCGCGGGAAGACAGGCTCAGAGATCACCTTCGTCATCATCTGCGAATAACGTTAGGCGCAGCAAAAGTTAATATCTTCGAGGGGGGTTTGGGCGGTATCAAAGAGCCGCGGCTCTTTGACTATGCATTTTGCGGTTCGACCGACTTGCCGGCGAACCGGCAAGTGGTCCACTTGCGCTGTTGCGCAAGTCGGACGCAAAATGGCACATGCCGGACTTCGGGGCTGGCATAAGCTATTTAATGCCTGCGCGGGAAAATGCCGCGTGGCAAAAAAGAAACCAATCCCCAACGGGATAACCGAGGAGAACGGGAACATCTCCGCTGATTCTGCATCCGAAGTGTATAAGGCGCGCGGCTTCTGCGCCACGATGTCCGGCGACAGGACGCAGTGCGTGCGCTCCGAGTACGTCGAGGACCTTGGGCATTTCGTGAGCAAGGCAAGCGTCGCTTGGGTTGACTTCATAGTGGACGACTTCAGGCGCGAGCCGCTGCAGGTGGCGCTGAAGTTCGGGTTCTCTGAGATACTTGTGAAGAACCTGCTCAAGAACTCCAGGAGCGGCTACGAGGACTTCAACAGTGAGATGGGGCTTTTCCTCCCCGCGATACACGTGGAGGGGTTAGAGGTGGCGCTGCGCCCCATGCTCATCCTCATCAGGAAGAACATGATACTCACGCTGCACACCTCGGAGACCACGCGCTTCTTCCGCGTGCGCCGCTATGCCGCGACGCTTCTGAAAAAGCTCCCGGTTGGCATGCCGCAGAACGACAAGATGACCATGCTGCTCATAAGGATTATAGACGAGAGCAATGCAAAGAACTTCGAGTACCTGCAGGTAATCGAGGAGCAGGGGGACCTGCTCAGCCGCGAGCTTTCCGACCCGAAAACCTCGCGCGAGGTGATTGGCGACAAGATATACCACATGAAGCACGCGCTCATCGTCTATTTGTCAGGATTGTGGGCGACCGTCGATGCGCTCTCGTCATTGCGCTACGGGGATGCGGACCTCATCACGGACGACGCGAAAATCATAGACAGGATATCCGGCCTCGTTGGGGAAGTGCATGCGCAGATAGGGCTGGCGGAACACCTGTCGGATGTGCTTGCCTCCGGGCTGGAAGTGCTGCAGTCCATCTACAACAACCAGCTGCAGATACTCAACAACAGGCTTGCGCTCCTCGTCGCATACCTCACAATCATAGGCACGGCATTGCTTGTGCCCAACACCATCGCCACTGTTGCCGGGAATTCGATGTTCAACTTCACGAAGGACGATGTCGGCTGGTATCTTGGGCTGATTGTGGTTTCCACGCTTTTTGCCACCCTGATTTCATGGTGGGCGGTGAAAAGGATGGGGCTGCTCCCAAAAAGGGCGGACTCGGATTGAGGCAAGGGCATGGCGCTTGATTTCTCACTTGGCATTTCATGGCAGTTCGGGGCGCTGGCAGTTTTCTCCATGCTGCTCTTCCCTTTTTTCAAGGGGAGATATGCATTTTTCGCAGGCGCGTTTTGCTATTCGCTAGTCGACATTTTGCCATCCGTGCTTTTCGGCGCGCAGTCAATCGGCCTGTGGACGCTCACAGGCGCGCTCGCATGGGGCATTGTCGCATTGCTTTTCGCGCGGCAAAAGCCCGACGGCTCGCCGTTCACTTTCGCGAAGCTCGGCATCGGAGGCACATTGCTCTTCGACGCGCTCACGGGCCCGGTGGCATCGACGTTCGTATGGGGAATGCCGTTTTCAGACGCGCTTGTGGGGCAAATCCCGTTCACGGTGAAGCATTTGCTCGGCATTGCCGCAGTTTCGCTCATCCTCGCGCCCCTGCTTTTCCCGTCGGTAAGGAAGGCGCTTGCGAAAGCGGAGCATTTCGCCTTGAAGCCAAAGCCGCGGCACAGCGTTGCATAGGGGAAGGCGAACCATCATAATTAAATTAGCTAGTGGACACGAACATGGCATGCATGGCATAGACGATATTGAAGGCATCAAAAAAGGCATGCCTGAGCTGAAAGGCGTTCCGAAGCTTTCAGCAAGAGACAAGGAGTGCATAGAGGAGATGTCTGCCATTTACCTCGATGCGGAGGCAGTCGAATTTTCAGGAGATGACTTGGCAGGAAAGCTTCACGCCCTTTGGAAAATCGCCACTGCTGAAAACAGCAGGATGAGGAAGGGGCATGCGCGGAAAATAAACGGCATTGTGGCGGCGGGATATCCGGCAACCTTCTTAGCCGAGCCGGCCGTGCTCGCTGTGAAAAAACCCAATGTGGAAAACGCGCAGCGCACTTTCCACGGAAAAAGCAGCATACTCGAGCCTGAGCAGCCGAGAAAGCCGGGCTTGTTCGGGAGAATGGGGGCAAAAAATACCTTAAGGAAGCTTGAGAAGCTCGTGAAAAAATCCAAAGAAGAGCTTGACAGGCACGGGAAGGGCCGCAAGAAGCGCAAGGGGGAAAAGAATGATGAAACCGACGATGGCAGAAAGCAGGGGAAGCTTGCAATTGAAGCGTATAACGGCAAATGCGATGAAGTGCTGGGGCTTTATAACAAAATACCGGATGGTTCCGGAGCGAAAATCAGGGCAAAGGAAGCGCTCCTGGATTTCATATGGACCGGCTTCTATGCAAATGCGAGCCACAGGAGCGACTTTGTCAATTCCTATGACTGGGACATGAAAAGCGCCATGAAATACGCCAGGCTCATGAATGAATACAGGCAGGAGCTTGAAGAGCTGAACCGCCCGGAAGTGGAGGAGAAGAGGGGCAACAGCTTTACGCCGTTTGGGAAGCTGGCGCATGCTGTGCAGGAGCATGTTTTCTCGCGCATCAAAGCCGACTTGGATTACATTGCAACCGCTTCCTCCAGGATTTTGCCGGCAGAATATGTCCTCAAGGATTACCCTTGCCTGGAGGAATGCGCAAAAATGGCAAAGAAGACAGGGGATGCCCATGGAGACTTTTATGAAAAGGACTACAGGGAAGATGTGCTGAAGCATATCAAGGCGGGCCTGGACAAATTGTTTAGCGGGAATAACGCAGACGTGCCCCTTGGATGGGCAACGGAGATAAGGAAGATGTCGCCCGAGTTTTACAAGGCTGAGAACTTGGATGAGCGCGTGTGGAAAGTGTGGGAGAACGAAATAATGATGGGCGTCTTCGTAGCGCTGAACAGCGGGGGCAGGAGCCATCTCGAGCACGTCTTTGAGAAGATAAGGGAAAACTCGCCGCAGTTCTCGGAAAGGGCGGAGAAGTTCGCAGCCGAGCTGATAAGCGGGAACGTTAAGGCAAGCTCGTCCGAGGCGGTGAAGGGCGCGCTCAAAACGCTGGAATTCCCGGATGATTTTGATTTTGAGGATATGCCCCTGAAGGAAATAACAAAGCAATACCATAAGTTAAGCGTGAAGTACCATCCTGAGAAAAACATCAATGCCAGTAATGATGAAAAGGAGAAACTGACCAACAAAATGAAGGAGCTGAACGAGGCATACGAGCTTTTGGAGGGCATCAAAAAGCCAAAAGCCTGATTTTTCCAGGTGCTGGTTTGAGGCTTCCTGCAACGAAGCGCGCTCGCGCACATTCTTAACGCTTTCCCGAGAGATGTTTTTATGGCAATAAAGATTAGGAAAAACGCATTCCTCTCCATGCTTGCAGGTGCAAAGGCGGCATACCCGAACGAATTCATCTGCCTGCTGCGCGGAAAGCGCGCGGGGGAAGACCTGGTGATAGAGGACACGCTCATCCCGCCAGGCATAATGACTTCTGAAACCATGACGTCATTTTCGGACTGGATGCTCCCGTACATCGAGGGGCTGGTGGGCACGTTCCATTCGCACCCAGGCGGAATCGCGCGCCCGTCGCGCGAGGACAAGTGGCTTTTCTCGCAGAAGGGAGGGGTGCACTTCATCGCGGCAAGCCCGTATGGCGCTGCGGATGCCGCTGCGTTCCTTGGCAATGGGAAGAAGGTTGAGTTTGAAGTAGTGAACGACTGCGGGCTGAAGCCCGCAGCTTCCGAAGAAGCCGATGCTTCAGGCGGAAGCTGCAAACGGGTGCGCTCCTCCGCAGGCTTAAGCCAGCGGCTTCCGCGCACCCGCAGTCATTCAGTGAAATAAAGCAAGGCTCTTTTGCTAAAGCTTGGGGTCGATGACAAACAGCTTGCCAGAGCGCGCGGCAAGCAGCATGCCGCTGTCCGCCTGCGCAGTGGCAAATGCCTTCAGCTCGTCGAGCCTGTCAAGGCTTATTGCCATGGTGCAGGCGACTTTTCCAACATATTTCCCGCCATGGCATTCGTGCACGTACCTGCCGATGTCGCCATTGCCCGCCTTGGGGGGGATGATGGATGCGTTTTGCAGGAACTTGTTGCCAAGGGAATCCAGAAGGGCATAAAACGGTTTTAGATTGGCAGCCTCCGCCTGCCTGGGCGCGCTGTGCGGCGGGCCGTAGCTGAAATGCCCTCCAGATGGCGCAGGATGGAAATGCATAATGAGCACCAATGGCATGATAGAAGTGATAGGATTTATAATTATGTGAGAGAGCGCAAGGGGAATTGCCGCTTGGAAACGGATTTCGCCGCCAATTTGGGATACTTTATCTTAGTTGGGCGCGCGCCCAACTTCTAAATACTCGCCCGTTGCGAGTATTTATAAACATTTGCCCCATAATTGTAGGCTACCGTTCGTAACGACTTGGTTAGGTGTTTCCTTGGCTGATAAAGACGCTCCATCACACGAAATAATCCCCGGGCACAAGGCGCTGTCCAAGGACGATGCAGAGAAGATTCTCGCGGAATTCCGCGTGTCGCGCCTGCAGATACCGAAAATCCGCGCAAAGGACCCCGCCCTTTTGGGGACCGGCGCAAAGGCCGGCCAGGTCGTGGAAATATCGCGCCTGGACGACTCGAAATATTACAGGCTCGTGGTTGAATAAGAACGACGCTTAGCTCAAGGAAGGCAGAGGACGCGCGCAGAAAAGCAGAATAGGAATTGCCAGGGTGTTTCATATGTCAGGAGAACTATTGACGGCGTATTTTAAGGAGAACAGCCTGGTCAAGCAGCACCTGGACTCGTACAACAAGTTCATAGACCTCGGGCTGCAGACCATAGTGAACCGCGTGGGCGTCATCCAGCCGGCGGTGGAAGGCTTTGAGCTCCGCTTCGGGCAAATCAGGATTGAGAAGCCCAAAATCATCGAGGCAGACGGCGCGCAGCGCGCGATTCTGCCTTCTGAAGCGCGCCTTCGCAACCTCACGTATGCCGCGCCCATCTTCCTGGAGATAGTCCCGGTCTTCAACGGCGTGGAAAAGACCATGTTCTCCGAAGTTTTCATCGGCGAATTGCCCGTCATGATAAAATCCAGGCTTTGCTACCTCGACAACATGAGCGAGGAGGAGCTCATCGCGGCAGGCGAGGACCCTGCCGACCCTGGCGGCTACTTCATCATAAACGGAAGCGAGCGCGCGCTCACCTCGATTGAGGACCTTGCGCCCAACAAGATAATGTGCACGAGGGAAAAGGACAACACGCTCATCACTGCAAAAGTATTCTCAACGCGCTTCGGATTCCGCGCCCGCTCTGTGGTGGAGCGCACGAACGACGGGGCGATGCGAGTGGTTTTCCCGGCATCGCCAAAGGACCTTGCATTCACCGCGACGCTGCGCGCGCTGGGGCTTGAGAAGAAAGAGGACATCATGTCCGTCTTTTCCGACGACAGGAACGTGAAGAACGACGTGCTTTTGAACCTTGAAGTGGACAGCGTGAACAAGGTGAACGACAGGAAAACGGCGATTGAATACATCGGCAGGAAGGCCGCGCCTGGCCAGGCAAAGGACTACCAGGAGAAGCGCGCCGAGATACTGCTTGACACTTATCTCCTTCCGCACATTGGCAACACGCCTGCGGACAGGATAAGGAAGGCGCGCTACCTCTGCAAGATGGCCGAGCACGCATCCAAGGTGGCATACAAGGAAATCCCGCAGGACGACAAGGACCACTATGCGAACAAGAGGATAAAGCTTGCGGGGGACCTCATGGAGGACCTGTTCCGCTACGCATTCCAGTTCCTTGTGAAGGACGTTTCATACCAGGCAGGCAGGGCTGACTCAAGAGGAAGGCACCTCGCGGTGCAGACGCTTGTGCGCCCTGACGCGCTCACGGACAGGATAAGGTACTCCATGGCAACAGGCAACTGGATAGCAGGCCAGACAGGAGTGTCGCAGCTACTGGACAGGACAAGCTACCTCTCCACGGTGTCGCATTTGAGGAGGATAATCTCCCCGCTTTCGCGCAAGCACCCGCACTTCAAGGCCCGTGACTTGCACGGCACGCACTGGGGCAAGCTCTGCCCGAACGAGTCGCCTGAAGGCCCGTCGTGCGCACTGGTGAAGAACATGTCGCTCCTTTGTGAAGTTTCAATAGGCGAGGACGAAAAGGCAGTGGAAGAGGCAATCGTGAAGCTCGGCGTCAAGCCCTAAGCGAAGTGCGCGGTGATATTTGTGAAACGCAAAAAAATCAAGAGGAGAAAGCAGATTCCGATTGGGCAGTCCGGAAAGACCAGCGTGTACCTTAACGGAAGGCTTATCGGCTTCCATGAGAGCGGCAAGATGCTCATATCCGAGCTTCGCAGCAAGAGGAGGAGCGGAAGCCTCTCGCCGCAGGTCAATTTCCACTACAACCAGAAGACCGAGGACCTGTTCATCAATGGGGACCAGGGGCGCGCGCGCCGCCCTTACATTGTCGTCGAGAGCGGCCAGTCCCGCCTCACCCCTGTTCTTCTTGACCAGCTGACAAAGGGCGAAATCGCCTGGGGAAGCCTTGTCAAGCTGGGAGTCATAGAGTACCTTGACGCAGAGGAGGAGGAGACTGCCTATGTTGCTCTCCGCCCCGAGGACATCACGCCGGAGCACACGCATCTGGAGCTCTCCCCGTCTTCGATATTTGGAGTCACCGTGTCGGTGCTTCCTTTCCCCGAGTACAACTCATCGCCGAGGATTACCATGGCGTGCGCCATGGCAAAGCAGTCGCTCGGCACTTACACCGTCAACTTCAACATGAGGAACGACTCGCGCGGGCATATACTATACTACCCACAGCAGCCGCTTGCCCAGACAAAGGCGTACGGCTTGCTCGGTTTTGCTGAGCGCGCAGCAGGGCAGAATTTCGTGGTGGCCGTGACAAGCTCTTACGGGTACAATATCGGCGACGCAGTGGTCATGAACAAGAACGCGGTGAACCGCGGGCTTGGCAGGTCCATATTCTACAAGACGCACGACAGCGAGGAGCGCCGCTACCCTGGCGGGCAGCGAGACAAGTTCGAGATTCCCGCGGCAACGACCTCGGGCTACCGCGAGGAAAGCTCATACCGCTTCCTGGGCGAGGACGGCATCATCTCGCCCGAGTGCGAGGCTGACGCAAGGGATGTGCTGGTGGGAAAGACCTCGCCGCCTCGGTTCCTTGAGGAAATCACGGTTTTCGGAGTGACGGAGGAGAAGAAGCGCGAGAACTCGCTCACGCTCAAGTCAGGCGAAGGCGGAGTGGTGGATTCTGTGCTCCTTTCCGACTCGCTTGCAGGCACAAGGATTGTGAAGGTGAGGATGCGCTCCATCAAGGTCCCGGAAGTGGGGGACAAGTTCGCGTCCCGCCACGGGCAAAAGGGAGTCATCGGGATGCTGAGGCCTCAGGAGGACATGCCTTTCACAAAGGACGGCATAGTTCCCGACCTTATCATCAACCCGCACGCCATCCCCTCCCGTATGACAATAGGCCACCTGCTTGAGATGCTGGGAAGCAAGGCTGCATGCTACTCGGGGAAGCTCGTGGACGCCACGGCGTTCGAGGGCGACACCGACGAGGGCATGAAGAAGATAATGAGGGAGCACGGGCTTGAGGAGTACGGGGAGGAAATCCTCTACGACGGCTTCACTGGCAAGGCAATCAAGACCAAGATATTCATCGGCGTCATCTACTACCAGAAGCTGCACCACTTGGTGTCAAACAAGATGCACGTGCGCTCGCGCGGGCCTGTGCAGCTGCTCACGCACCAGCCGACCGAAGGCCGCTCCAGGGAAGGAGGCCTCCGTTTCGGAGAAATGGAACGCGACTGCCTGATAGGCTACGGCGCATCCATGCTCATCAAGGAAAGGCTGCTTGACGAGTCGGACAAGACCACGCTGTTCGTTTCATCAAAGACCGGGGCGATAGCGGTGCAGGACCACACGAAGAACCGCCTGTACGACCCGCTTGACCCGTCGGTGGACGCAAAGGACATACACGCAGTGGAAATGAGCTATGCGTTCAAGCTCCTGCTCGACGAGATAAAGGCGCTCGGCATTTTCCCGAGGCTGATACTGAGGGACAAAGCCTGAAATTAGGCAATGGTGTTTTCTATGGTTGTAACAAAAATGGTTGACCGCGTGAAATTCTCCCTCTTCTCGCCGGAGATGATAAGGAGGGCATCGTCAGTCAAGATTACGGTGCCTGACACCTACAACGACGACTCATACCCCATTGACGGGGGGCTTGTGGACCCAAGGATGGGAGTCATCGACCCCGGCCTGAAATGCAAGACATGCGGGGGCAAGATACGCTCGTGCCCCGGCCACTTTGCGCACATCGAGCTTG
>JBAZTI010000035.1:0-13264 GCA_041662045.1 Candidatus Micrarchaeia archaeon
GGCCCGCAATCCCCTTTGCAATCGCGCGTATGGACGCCTGCTCCTGCGCGCCATAGCCGCTTGAGCCTGTCAGCAGCCTGTGGATTTCCCTTGCCACCACCCATATGCCCGTGCCTGCCTTGGCGCTGATTGCCACTTCCCCGCCTGCGCACAGCATGGGCATTTCCCCGCCGTTAATGCTCACTATCCTGCAAAACATAGCCGAGTCTTGTGCGCCGGATTGCTCCTGCACCCGGTCGCCAGCCCCTTTGCCTTCAGGCTTGATATCGCTTTGCTGATGCCCATCTTGCGCGTGCGGCACATTGTATGCCTTGACCTTGAGCCCGAGCGCCTCAGACACTTTTTCCTGCGAAAAGGATGCCTTTGCGCCAAGCACGAGCCAGAAGCCGCCCTCGTGCCCGTAAAGGATGTCCTGCTGCGCAATGCCGTATGCGCCCGGGTTTGCAAGCACCGCGTTTTTCAATTTTGCAATATTGGCATTGCTCGCCGCTCCAGCGCCGAGGAATCCAGTTATCGCCTTTTTGGCAAGGTGCCACACGCCCTCTCCCCTTTCAGCGGCAAGGGAGAGGATTCGCCCTGCTGCATCTGCCTTGATGCTGGCCTGCTGCTGCGCGCCCGCCTGCGCAGCCGAATCTGCCTGTGCCTGCGCCCTTGCCTGCAGTGCGGATTCTGCCTGCACTTTTTTGGCAGCTGCCGCATTTGCCTTCCCGGCCGAGTCCGCCCGGGCCTGCGCGAGCGCCGCGTTTGCCTGCGCCTTGGCAATTGCCTGGGCTTGCAAGGCGGAGTCTGCCTGTGCCTGCGCCCTTGCCGCATTCGCCTGCAGGATAGAGTCTGAGCGCGCCATCGCCGAGTCAAGCGCGGCAATCTCCTGGGAAACCGCAGCCGGTGCTGCCTGCGGGGCAGACCAAGCCGTTTCAATGGGTTTTGCGTGAATTTCCTGCTGCGGCCTGTCTGGCTTGAAAACATAGAACAGCGTGATAATCGATGCTGCTGCGATTGCAACGGTGGCGGCAATTCCCCGCCAGCCCATTCTCCGCGGTTTCCTGGCAGTTCCTGCCGCTTGCCCGGCTTCATCCGCTTCCGGCAGGGCTGCGGTTTCCTCTTTCTTCACAGTGCCGGCCATGCCGAGGGCATTGCCCTTGAAGTCCAGTGCAATCGCCTCCAGGGCAACCGCGCGCTTCAGGTAAATGCCCCTCATCATCTCGCTCAGCCCGCCAGCCCCTAGGGCTTTCTTTAGCTTTTCGCACTCGCTCCTGATCGCATTGAGCCTGCCCGTGTCGCTTGCCTTTGCCCCTTCTGCCGCCTGGGCATGGAGCATTGCCCTGCCAAGCGCAGACTTGCATTCTTCCTCCATCTTCTGCGGGTTGCCTGCCGCGCCGGCAATCGCTGCAAGGCTTGCTTCCATGCCTTGAAGGGTGTCTATGTAGCGTATGTCTTGCTTGAGGCCTGATTCAAAGCGCAAGACGTCCCTGCAGAAACCCTTTATCTTGCCTGCCACCCTCTCAATTTCGTCCACCGTGGTCAGCCCTGCGCGTCCCTTGTCCTGCGAAACCCTGACCAGGTCCGACTCGGCAGCCAGCATGTCATACCTTGCCTGCATTTGGAGGCGCACAAGCGCGTTGTGGCCATCAGTCCACTCCCCCCCGCTCAGCTGGCGGTTGATGTGGTCATATGCAACCACGGTGTCTACAAAAACAGTGAGCCTGTCCCACGCTTCAGCAGCCTCTTTCTGGTTTTTAGCAAACATTTCCTTTGCAAGCGACAGGCGCATGTCATGCCGGTCGCCGATTTTTTTCATCGGGCTTTCTTCACTTCCTTTGTCCATTTTTCCACTCTCCCCGTATCTATTAACATGTTTTTTTAAGCTTTGCGACAACTTTCAGGGTCTATCACATTTTTTTGCGCCCGCATTTTTTTCCAAGGGACTTTTTTTCTGGAAAACCAAAACAGTTATATACCTTCACGCCGTATTTTTTTTCTGTTGTTTCGGGATTTTTCCGCGCGTTTCCTTTTTTTTGGTGCGGGTTTGGGGTGGGGACATGTCCGGTTATATGCGCGGTTTCATGAAAAAGCATTACAAGCATTTCAACGCGGCAGTGGTGGTGGACGCTTCCGAGGCTTATGTGAAGCTTTTGGCCGATGGCGGCCGGGTCATGGTCACCCTTGCCGGCGCCATGAGCACAGCCGAGCTTGGCAAGTCCCTTGCCGAGATGATAAGGCAGGGCAAGGTGCACGCAATCACCTGCACGGGCGCGAACCTTGAGGAGGACGTCTTCAATCTCGTGGCCAACAAGCACTACAAGCGCGTGCCCCATTACCGGGAGCTTTCGCCAAAAGACGAGGTCGAGCTTTACAATTCGGGCTACAACCGCGTCACAGACACCTGCATTCCGGAAGACGAGGCGATGCGCAGGATTGAGAAGCAGGTGCTGAAGCTCTGGCAAAAGCACGACAAAATCGGAGAGTCCAAATTCCCCCACGAGTACATGTACGAGCTTCTCCTTTCAGGGATACTGAAGGAGCACTATGAAATAGACCCTAAGGACAGCTGGCTCCTGGCAGCGGCTGAAAAGAGCCTGCCCATATTCGTCCCTGGCTGGGAGGACTCCACGCTTGGAAACATGTTTGTCTCGCAAGTCCTGAAAGGGGGGCTTTCCGGCTATTCTCCCCTGAAAAGGGGCGCGCAGTATATGGAGGAGCTGATCACCTGGTACAAGGCAACCTCCGAAAAGCACAAGATAGGCTTTTTCCAGATTGGAGGCGGCATAGCCGGGGACTTCCCCATTTGCGTGGTGCCGCTCCTGATCCAGGACCTTAAGGTCGAGAAGACGCCTTTCTGGTCGTATTTCTGCCAGATTTCGGACAGCACGACAAGCTACGGCTCGTATTCAGGCGCCGTCCCCAACGAGAAGATAACATGGGGCAAGCTCGACGAGAATACGCCTCGCTTCGTGATAGAATCCGATGCGACCATAGTCGCCCCTCTCGTGTTCGCATACGTGCTGGACTGGTAGCGCTTAGCCGAGTTTTGAAATTTTCCCAAGCGTCTCGGCGAAGATGCGCACTTCTTCTTCCGTGTTGTACAGGTAGAGCGACGCGCGAACCGCGCCCCTGCCGAAGCCCAGCGCGTTTGCAGCAGGCTCTGCGCAGAAAACGCCCGAGCGCAGCGCGATTTTTGCCATCGAGTCTGCCATGAGCGCCGCCTGGTGCGCGGAAACGCCCTTCAGGTTGAATGAGGCGAGCGCACAGCGGCGCGACGGGTCCGGCGAGCCGTATATTGTGGAGTTGGGGATGGAGCTTATCGCATCAATCAGCGCGCGCGCCATCCTTCCCTCATGCTCCTCGATGTTCTGCATGCCGATGCGCGAGAGGTAGCCGCACGCCGATGCCATCCCGATTGCGCCCGCATAATTCTGTATGCCTGCCTCGAAGCGCTTGGGCGCGGCAAGGAATTTTGCCGAGGTGAGGCTCACCGATTCCACGGTTTCCCCGCCAACGATGAACGTGTCTAGCTTCCCGAACGCCTCCTCCTTCCCGGCAAGGCAGCCAATGCCTGTCGGGCCGCACATCTTGTGCCCGGAAAACGCCAGGAAGTCGCAGCCAAGCCTCTGGAAGTCCACGCGCGAGTGCGGCACCCCCTGCGCGCCGTCCACAAGCACAAGCGCCCCTGCATCGTGCGCGGCCTTCACTATCCTTTCCAAAGGCGCGCGCATGCCTGTGGTGTTTGTGGTGTGGTGCACTGCCACAAGCGCGGTGGACGAGTCGATGGCGGAGAGCGAGGATTCGTCTATGGAGCCATCCGGGGAAATGCGCAGGTAAGCCGCCTTTGCCGCGCCCCTCCTTTCCTGCTCCATTATGGGAAGGAGGAGCGAGTGATGCTCAAGTGGCGTGGTGACTATTTTTTTGCGGGAAGAATAGTCCATGGAGCGGACGACAAGGTTCAGCGCCTCGGTGGCGTTTTTGGTGAAAACGAGCTCGGAAGGCTTTGCATTGATGAATCTTGCAACCCGCGCCCTGGAGGCTTCGAACGCCCCGTCCGTCCTTTTCGCAAGCGAGTGGTGCGACCTGCCAGCGCAGGCGGACATGTCGGAGTAATAAGCGGCTTCAGCATCGATTACCTGCCTTGGCTTAAGCGAGGTGCAGGCGGAATCGAAGTAGATGGCTTTGGAGGATTGGAGAACAGGGAAATCGGCGCGTATCTTTTTTATGTCCATTCACAACCCCTCGCCCACAGCCCGCGCCCTTTGGGCGCGGGTAAAGGCAGCTTATCTCCCACATTTAATTTTCCAAATCTATCTGACGCCCAAGCCTTTAGGCGAGGAGTTGTGTCACTCGCCAAGCAGCCTCTTCACTTCCTTCTCCGTGTCGCTTATCGCCGACGGCCCCACGAAAGGCTTGCCGTTCACGAAAAATGTCGGGGTGCCGTAGATGCCCGATGCCGTGCACTCGGAGGACATCTGCTCAAGCTGCGCGTTGTGCTTGCCCGATGCCATGCACGCCTCGAAGCCAGTGAGGCGAAGCGCGCGGGCGATTCCGGAAAGTGCGGCAGTGCCGTTCTGCATCACGTCCTCCTGCAGCTCGAAAAGCGCAGCCCTGTACTCCCAGTACCTGCCCTCGTCGGCAGCGCAGTATGCCGCAATCGCTGCCTCGCGCGAATAGGGGTGCGATGGGAGCGGGAATGCCTTGTACACGTAATTTATGCGGTTGCCGTAATCCTCAAGAAGCGCCCTCACGCCGGGCTCTGCGGCGCGCGTATACGGGCAGGTGTAGCAGCCGAACTCGATAACGGTTATGCCTGCATTGGGGTTGCCTGCGGATATCCCGAGAAGCGAGGAAGGCGCCTTCAGCAGGTTCTCGTTCTGCAGCCCAGAGTATATGCAGAAGCCGCCCTCAAACCCGTTGCAGTTGCCGTACACGACGAAATTGTAAAGCCCCTGCGCCGCAAAGAAAAGGCTGAGGAAGAAAAGAAGCGTGAATGCGAACGAGAACGCCTCGAAGTGCCTGTTGAGGAACGAGGCGGCGCCGGGCGACATTTTCATGATGCCCGCGATGCTTGCCGCCTTTATCTCCTCGTCCAGGCCGGTGTCGCACGGGCGCAGCATCGCCTTTTTCGCCACGCAATCAAGCGCGCGGCGCGCAAGGGGCCTGTACTTTGCCGAGAAGACGGAAAGGAACAGGAAAACCGCGAGCGCGACAAAGCAAAGCATGGGAACGCCTACTTTTTCCTGCCCATCGCCTCGCGCACGCGCTCCTTGGCAATCTCAAGCGCAGCGGAGCGCAGGTCGCCGCCTTTGGCGCGCTCGAACACCAGCCTGGTGTTCGAGGTTATCTTTTCGCGCACAAGCTTGAACATCTCCTGCTCAGTGCCGCCGATAAACTCCACGTAGGATGAAATCACCCCTCCCGCGTTTGCCACGAAGTCAGGTACGACCACAATCCCCCTCTTCACAAGGGCAAGCTCGATGTCGGGCGCCATCGGGATGTTCGCAGCCTCCACTATCACGCGCGCCCTTATCGCGCCCATGTTGTCCGCGCGTATCACGTTGGGGCGCGCGCCAGGCACCAGCACGTCGCACTTCACGGAAAACAGGTCTGATGCAGGGAGCACCTTTGCGCCAGGGTAGGCGGTGACCGTGCCCTTCTCCTTCTTCACCTTCATGAGGGTGCCGTACGAAAGCCCGCTTTCCAGGTATGCAGTCCCTTTCGAGTCTGAAACCGCGACCACCTTTGCGCCCTTCTCGGTGAGGAACTTCGCGGTGAACGTCCCCACGTTGCCGAACCCCTCCAGCGCGACGGTCGCGCCTGCAACCGGTATCTTCGCGTTCTCAAGCGCCACCTCGGTGGCAAGGAAAACCCCGTAGCCGGTGGAGCCGAGCTCGTGCGGCAGCCCCCCCATGCTGGCAGGCTTGCCTGTCGCAGCCTTGGGCGTGCCAATCGTCTTTGAGATGACCGCCATCTCGTTCTCGCCTATGTTCATGTCCGGGCCGGGCACGTACATCGACGGCACGAGCGGGGCGATCTTCCTTGAAAAGGCGGCAACGAGCTCGGACTTGTTGGGCGCGTTGCCCGGCGCCTTGATGCCGGACTTTGCCCCGCCGAAAGGTATGCCTGCAAGCGCGTTTTTCCAGGTCATTGCGCGGGCAAGCCCGTAAACCTCGTCCACCGTGATGTCGGGCACCAGCCTCACGCCCCCCTTTGCAGGCCCTATCGCCGTGTTGTCGATGACCACCACGCCCTCCATCCCGGTCTTCGGGTCATAGACGTGGACTATCATCTCGGGGCCGTATTCGTCGTTTTTTATCATATAGCTCATCTCCTAAGCGGTTGTTGCAGCTAACAAAACTGCATAAGAATAAAATGGTTGCTGTGGCGCGCGCGTCATGGCGAGCTCTTGCACTGGTGGTCCACCAGGTCGCAGAAGCCCCCGGGGCAGTCGTTTGACGTGCCGCACACCGCCTTCACGCAGCGGTAGGCGCTTGTGGAAAGCGGGTCAAGCTCGCAGCGCTCGTCATACTTGCATTCCGAGGACTTGGTGCAGTAGCCCGCCATCACCATGCACTTGTGGGCGGAAAGGTCGCACTGCTGGTATTCGGCGTTGCACTCGTAGTTGCTCGTGCAGTAGCCTGGCCTGCTCACGCAGCGCCTGTTCGCAGCGTCGCATATCTGCCATGCCTCGCAGTCGGACAGCGATGCGCACAGCCCGCGCTGGGCCTCGCACTTGTTCGTCTGCGTGTTGCAGAGCTGCCACTCCCTGCAGTCCTTGTCCGTCAGGCAGGAATCCGGCGAGACCACGCACCGCTTGAGCGCCCTGTCGCAAAGCATCCATTCCTCGCAGTCCAGGTCGTTGTTGCAAAAGCCCGCCCTTACCATCCAGAGACTGCCTGTCACGTTGCACGACTGCCAAAGCTCGCAGTCCACGTCCGAGGTGCACCTGCCCTCCATGGGCACGCACCTCTTGGAAGTGAAGTTGCACACTTGCCATGCCTCGCAATCGAACTGCGTGTTGCAGTTGCCTGGCTTCGGGACGCAGACATGCCTGGTCGGGCTGCATACCTCTTCCTTGGCGTCGCATATGGAATCGCTGTCGCAATATCCTGCCTTTGCCCTGCAGGTGTTGTTGCCTGCGGAGTCGCATACCTGCCAGGTCCCGCAGTCTCCATCGTTGTAGCACCTGTTCTCAAGGAATGCGCACTGGTGCGTTGCGGCAGGGCAGGCTTTCAGGGGGTCGCCGCACTCCGAGTCGGTGTTGCAGTATCCCTCCTGGAGCACGCACTGCTTCTTGCCCAGGTCGCAGAACTGCCATGCCTTGCAGTTCTTGTCGCTTGAGCAGCCCTGGGCAGTGCATCCTGCCAGCAGGACAAGCGCGAATATGCCCGCCGCCAATGCCGCGGAGGCAAAAAGCATGCCTTTTTGAGACAAACAAACACCCCTTTCAATGCCCTTTTTCAGGCGCCAAACATTAAAAAGACGGCTGATGCCCCCATCGGTGGGCGCAGGCATCCCGCCATCCTCATGCCATGAGCAGGCCGGGCGCGAACAGGAGCATGGCGCCAAGCGCAATGAGTATGAGCGCGCCTATCGCATGCCCCCACGACGCCACCCTGCTGCCAAGCGCGCCGCCCACTGCGAAATATGCGAGCGAGAAGACAATGGCATCGTCCAGCATGTACATCAGCACATACAGCAGTATGTAGGCGTAATGCTCAAGCGCAGTGGCGCCCGACAGCGAGAGCACCTGGGTGAAAACCGCGGGGATTGCCGAGGAGCAGACAAACTCTATCGAGTTCACCGTGAAGGCAAGCGCCACCAGGCCGAAAAAAGTTGCAAGCGTGAGCGGGGAGGAGACAAGCGCCCCCATCTCCCCGGAAATCCTCCTCTTTTCCCTTGCATCCCCGACCTGGCAGGCAATCTCCCCCTTGTTTTTCACAAACTCGCGGAGCGAGCTTGCGCCCCAATAGAGCGCAATCGCGCCGACCGCAATCATCACCGGGCGGAGATACCCCACGAACAGGAAGGCGTTGAGCCATGCTGCCATGATGAGGAAGTAAAGCGCGCCCGAGGCCAAAAGGAAGGTCCCGACCACCAAAAGGAAGCGCCGCCTGTCGTGCAGGGTGAGGGTGATGGAGATGAGGTAGACAAGCACCCACATCGCGCACGGGTTGAACCCGTCTATCAGGCCCAGCGTGACGGCAAGCGCCGCCAGGGAATAGCCATGCGGGTCGATGGCGCCGATGAGCGGCAGCGTGATTGTTCCCTTCCCCTGCCCCTCCCCGCCGGTTCCCCCCCCGCCGTTTTCGGAAAGCGCATCGCGCAGCATCTGCGGGGTCCTCTCCCTGTCAAAGCCCACAATCACGGTCCTGTTTATTATCGTGGTGGGCACGCCCTCCCTCCCCTTCCCAAGCGCGGCGAGCATGCTTTCCATGAGCCCGTTCTGCGCAGGGTCGCTCGTGTCGTGGTAAATCCACCTTGCATTGGGGTACTCCTGCGCAATCTGCTGGTTATGCGGCATCTGCTCCTTGCAGTGCGGGCAGGCGGGATGGTAGAAGAAATGCACGTCGAGCGTGGCGTTCATGGAGAACTGCTGGGGCGCGACAGGCTCCACCGTGGGCGAAAAGGCAAGCGCATAGCCTGCGGCGGCAAGCACGAGGAGGATGAGGAAGCGGCTGAAAGGGTCATCAAGCGCTCCCTTTGCAACCCCGATCGCTTTTCCAATCATGCCCCCATTTGCACCCGCCACTAATATAAAATATTCCAGCATAATCCGCCTTGTGTGGGCGGTGCGCGTCAGCGCTGCTTGTTTGCGGGTGAGCATTTGGACGTCTCTAAAAGGACAGAGGACCTGGGAACCGAAACTGCTTTTGAAGTGCTGTCCGAGGTGAACCGCCTGAGGCGCTCTGGCAAGGACGTGATAAGCTTCTGCATCGGCCAGCCTGACTTCGACACGCCGCGCCATATCAAGGACGCCGCGATAAGCGCCATCAACAGCGGGAAAACCGGCTACACCGACTCGGCAGGCATGCTCTCCGCGCGGGAGGCCGTGGCCCGCCACCTGTCCCGCACGCGGAAAATCGACGTCAGGCCCGAGCACGTGGTTATCGCGAACGGCGCCAAGCCCTTCATAGCCTATGCAATCGCCTGCACCACCGACCACGGCGTGGGCGACGAGGTGATATACCCCAATCCAGGCTTTCCCATCTACCAGTCGCAGGTAATCGCGAACGGCGCGGTGCCCGTCCCCCTTCCCCTTTCCGAGGACAAGAAATTCAGCTTCGACATCGAGGAGCTGAAAAGCCGGATTTCAAACAGGACAAAGCTCCTCATACTGAACTCGCCCCACAACCCCACGGGCGGGGTGCTTGAGGAGGACGACCTGCAGGAGGTGGCGTCCCATGCGAAGAACCACGACTTCTGGGTGTATTCCGACGAGGTCTACTGCACGCTCTGCTACGACAAGGAATTCAGGAGCATCGCGACGCTTCCCGGCATGTACGAGCGCACCATGATATCCGACGGCGCGTCCAAGGCGTACGCAATGACGGGCTGGCGCATGGGCTACGTCGCAAACCCGGTCCTTGCCGTCCACATCTCCCGCTGGGTGACAAACACCGAGTCGTGCGCAAACCACATGTCGCAATACGCGCTTGCAGCGGCGCTTGACGGCCCGCAGGGCGAAAGCGAGAAAATGGCGGCATCCTTCAAGGAAAGGCGCGACCTCATCGTAAGGCTCCTCAACGAGATAGACGGGGTGCGCTGCCTCATGCCCGGAGGGGCATTCTATGCGTTCCCCAACGTGACTGCCGCCGTGAAAAAGCTCCGGCTGAAGGACTCCGACGAGCTTAGGAAGCTCCTCCTGGAAAGCGGGGTGGCGGTGCTTTCAGACATCCACTTCGGAAGGAGGAACCCCGGCGACCCCGAGCAGCACATCCGCCTCAGCTATGCCACCTCCAAGGAGAACATAATCGAGGGCCTGCGCCGCATGAAGGCGGTGATAGGCGGCAAGGGGCAGGAAGGCGGCAACCTGACGTGGTGATTCCCATGTCGTTCATCCATCCCCAGTCGTCATTGGACCCCAAGGCAGTGCTTGGGAAAAACGTCTACATCGCGGCGTTCGCGGCCATCCGCGCCGACGAGGGCAGGGTGGAGGTGGGGGACGGCACGAGCATACAGGAGGGCTGCGTAATCCACGGGAAGAACGTGCGCATAGGGAAAAACGTCACAGTGGGGCACGGCGCCATACTTCACGGCTGCATTGTGGGCGACAACGTGCTTGTCGGCATGAACGCCACTGTGCTTGACGGCTGCGAGATAGGGCAGTGGAGCATAATCGCCGCGGGCGCGGTGGTCACGGCGGGCACGCGCGTGCCTGGGGGCAGCGTGGTGGCGGGCGTGCCTGCAAAAGTGCTGCGCAAGGCGGATGGGAAGGACAGGCGGCTGATTTCCTCTTCGTGCGAAAACTATCTTAACAAGCTTCGTGGGATGGCAAAATTCGACTAAGGTGTTTGCATGGGAATAATCGGCAAGGGCGGCAACGAGGAAAAATTCACTGCGGATGAGATACGCAAAGCCGCGTCAGAAATGCGCGGCTACGCCCTCATCTCCCTCCACTGCGCAGGCTCGGGGCACAGCGGCGGCACGCTTTCCGCAATGGACATCGTCTCGGTGCTTTACCTGCGCGCCATGCGCCACATGCCGTCCGACCCGAACTGGGACGGCCGCGACAGGCTGTTTTTCTCTGCAGGGCACAAGGCGCCCGCATGGTACATCCCCCTTGGCTACACGGGCTACTTTGACGTCAAGGAAACCGCCACGCTTCGCAAGCTCGACTCGCCTTTCTGCGGCCACCCTGACAGGAAAAAATGCATCGGCATCGAGGCGTCGTGCGGCTCGCTTGGGCAGGGGCTGTCAATCGCAGTTGGCGATGCGCTTGCCGCGCGGCTCGACAGGAAGGATTACCGCGTATATTGCCTCATGGGCGACGGGGAGCAGCAGGAGGGGCAGATCTGGGAGGCCGCCATGGAAGCCGCGCACTACAAGCTTGACAACCTGGTCGGCATCGTGGACAAGAACTGCCTGCAGATAGACGGCGAGGTGTGCAATGTCATGGGCATTGACCCCATTGACGAGAAATACCGCGCATTCGGCTGGCATGCGATAGTCGTGGACGGGCACAGCGTGGAGGCGCTTTCCGCGGCATTCGAGGAAGCCGCTGCCACCAAGGGCAGGCCAACGGTGATAATAGCAAAGACAGTGAAGGGGAAAGGCGTCTCATTCATGGAAAACCAGGCAGGCTGGCATGGCAGGGCGCCAAACAAGGAGGAGCTTGGCAAGGCGCTTGCCGAGCTTGGCGCGGAGCATCTTCCAAAGGACGAAATGATCGCCATTGCCGCGGCGCACCAGAAAAAGGCAAGCGCCCTTGTGGAGGCGTCCATGCCAAGGTTCTCGAAAAATTACTGGTGGAACGCGCAGGAGAAGATGAAGGCGGAAATGAAATCCACAAAGGAGGGGTTTGGCGAGGAGCTTGAAGGGAATGAAAACCCCCGCGTGGTCGCCCTCGGGGCCGACATCTCAGGCTCGATATCCATAAACATGTTCTACAAGAACAGGCCGGAGAGGAAAAGCCGCTTCTTTTCCATGGGCATTGCCGAGCAGTCCGGCACGTGCGTGGCGGCGGGCTTTGCAAAGGAGGGGAAAATACCCTTCTTCGGCACCTATGGCGTATTCGCCGCGGGCCGCGCGCTTGACCAGGTGAGGACGACCGTCTGCTATGGCAACTGGAACGTGAAGATTGTGGGCGCGCACGGCGGCATTTCGGTGGGGCCTGACGGCGCCACGCACCAGGCGCTTGAGGAAATCTTCCAGGTGGCAGGCCTTCCGAACATGAATCTTCTCGTCCCCTGCGACTCGGCAGAGACCAAGAAGGCGACAAAAGCGATGATAGACCTGATATCCGGCCCGTGCTACATACGCTTTGCGCGCGAGCCCACGCCAGTCATCACCTCTGCTGGCACTCCCTACAGGTTCGGCACGGCCACGGTGATACGCTACACCGGCGAGCAGCCGCGCTTCATGGACGCCTTCGAGCACGCGCTTTCCACGGATGCAGCTGGCGCGAGCGAGGACATTGCGATAATCTCCTGCGGCCCGGAGGTGGCGGAGGCAATGCGCGCTTCATGGATACTGAAGGAGGAGTTCGGCATCACCAGCCGCGTGGTGAACCTGTCCGCCATAAAGCCGCTGGACAAATCCGCGCTTGTGCGGGCCGCTTCAGAATGCGGCTGCGTGCTGACTGTTGAGGAGCACCAGAAAGGCGGCATGGGCAACCTTGTGGCGGCGGCAATCCTGTCCTCCTCGCGCTCGCCGGTGATATTTGGCATGATGGGCGTGGAGGACCGCTTCGGCGAGACTGGCGCGCCCTGGGAGCTCATCAGGAGGTTCGGGCTTTCGGCGGAGCACATAGCCAGGAAGGCGAAAGAAATGGTGGACAAGAAAAAAGGGGCGACGTGAGCGCCTAGTCCCCTGCAAGCATCCCGCCGAGAAGCCCGCCGAGCACGAATTTTATCCCGAAAAGCAGGCCCAGCCCTATTATGGTGAGGAGGGGGAAGTACTTCAGTCCCTCGGACTTCTTCCCGGTCGACATCACCCCGACGGCCATGCAGCCGAAGAATATGGTCACCACTATGGACGCGGCCGAGAAGAGCATCACCGACTCGGCGGTCAGGAGCAGGTTGCCCTTGAAGATGCTGACCGAGCCGGACATCGCAGTCATGGCGTCGCTTCCCGTGCCTATCTTCGCCCTTATCTTGAGCATGATGTCCACCAGGAAGCCTGAAACGGAATACAGCATGGGCGCGCCGAACGTGATTGCCGCCATGATGAAAAGCACGTAGTTGAGTATTATCGAGTTTATCTCGCGGCGCACCGAGCGGAACTTGCGTATGTCAAGCGCGGTCTTCTCCAGGAGGTTTGCCATGTCCCCCCCCGAGTGCAGCCCCTCCACTATCATCCTGATGGTCTTCTCAAGCACGTTCGAGTTTATGTGCTCGTTCATCTCAAGGAGCACAGCGTCGAAAGGCATGCCCGTTATGCTGCTTTTCCCCGCCTTGTGCACCGCCTGCGTGAGCGGGCCGAACTCGTCGCGCGCGGAAACGATGAGCGCCTTGTCCGGCGTGAGGCCGGCGCGTATGTTGCTTGCCACCAGCGACAGGAAGTCGGGCAGCACCTCCTCCACCTTTGCCGCCCTCTAGTTCATCCCCAGGACAAAGTA
>JBAZTI010000036.1:0-1756 GCA_041662045.1 Candidatus Micrarchaeia archaeon
CTTGCATTTCCACTGAGCCCGCCAGCAAGTCCTTCGGGTTCGTTTTCCCGATTATTTTCAGGCTGCGGGAAACATTGGCGAACAGGTTTTTTGCGTGCTCCTTCCAAAGCGCTTCTTGCCGTACGTGGATCTTATGCGCGCCAAGCGCCAGCTCCCAGAACCTCTTGCCATAGCCAGGGTCGGAAAGCCTTTCCGCCATCTTGTCCTGGAGGGTGATGGGCTGGTTTGCCGGGAATTTGGATGTGCCCGTAACAACTTCTTTATTGTGACGCAGTTCGCGCTGCTTGTTCATGTTGTTATATATGTATAGAAATGTTTATAAACGTATAATTGCATGTGCCTGGGGCGATGGAGAGGCGGAGGAGAATGAACAGGGAGTGGATGAGATGATATAGGGCGGCTGGGAAAGGCTGAAAAACGTAAAAAGTCACACTCTGCGCGCTATGAGGCCTTTTTGCGCGAACTCGTCAACATAAACAACTAACTTCGCATTGTAGACGCGCGTTTTGTCGAATTCCCGGATCTCTTCGGGTGTCGAGTCCATAGGTGTTAGGTAAAAGCCGTGGCTTTTCCTTACGTTCACTATGAATTCGCCGATATCGGCATCGTGTGTAAGCAGCGGTATGCCAAGCTCGCGCGCAAGCCCGTTTATGTGGCTTGCGAACGCATGCTGCATTGGGTAGAGGAACAGCATGGCGCCTGCGTTTGAATAGTATTCCGCCTTCACGCCTGAGAAGAATCCGCGCGGGCCTGTGCCCGGAGCCACGAGCAGGTAGCCGGAATGCGTTTTGTTCCAGTTTAGAAGCTGCTCTGTGCAGTTGCTGCGCATGTAGTCAAATATGTACATGTTCTCCGTCAGCACCACGCCTGTGCCGCCTACGTATCTCGTCTCCACCACTTTCCTGTAGTTTTCCACAATCGGCATTTCTGCCTGCATTGGGGTGAAACGGCAATACTGCGTGGCGACCCAGTCGTCGAAATCAAGGCTTGCGTTCACGATTTCCAAATATGCCGGGCGGGTCTGCCTGTCCAGCATGCTGCCAAGCTTAAGCAGGCTTTGCTCGCCTTTGTCCCGGTCGCATTTTACAGTGGAATAGACTATCCCCCCGTCTTTCCTGCGAATCATCTTGGAGCCCTCGTTAATCCTGAGGCTGAAGCCTATGAAATTCTCTGCCAAGGCTGAAAAGCCGCTGTAAACGCTTGAGGCTCCGTTTGCGCCGTCAAAACCAAGCCCGCCCGTTATCAATGCCTTGCCGTTCACTTTCCCAAGATAGGAAACCGATATTGCAGGCCAGACGCAGTTCATGCCGTCCTGCGAAACCACATCCGCGCCCTGTATCGGCATCAGTTGTATGCCAAGCTTGCCTTCTGTTTTCTTCCTTGCCTTGAATGCTGCTACCGACGGGGCAAAGACGCTTATCAGGACGCTTTTGAATTCCCTCTCTATAAGGGGCACCATGCTTTCAAGCGAAGCCTCTTTCGGCACTGCAACAATCCCGGTGGTTCCGATTCCTGTGCCTGCCGAGCCGCCTTCCCAGCCAGGATCGAAGCGCACTGCCATCTCCCTTGCGCCATTGGGCTTAAGCCTGCGGACGGATTCGAATATGCCGTCTGTGATGATGTTTGGGAATTTGAAATCTTCCAGGCGTTCAGAGGCTTCCCTTTCGCTTTTTGCTTTATCCGCACCTGACTTTGCCAATATTTCCTTGTGGGCAAGTTCCGGCGTGAATGCCGCGTGGCTGGCGAACCGCAAGCC
>JBAZTI010000036.1:1766-2586 GCA_041662045.1 Candidatus Micrarchaeia archaeon
GCCCATGCTTTCAATTTCCTTTCGCGCTGCGCGATAGTCCGCTGTTTTCCTGCCAGGCTCCCCCTTGCCGAATGTAAGCACTTTTGGCCCATGGCTTTTGAACATGGCTAACAAACGGATAATAAGTGCTTAAAAAGGAATAAGTATGTAGATGGCTGGAAGCGGCATGGAAGGCACCTCCGGACCTAAATGGGGAGAAAAGGCGAAAAAAGGATCCTTGTGGGGGTGAACCCTCAGGGGGAAGCTTAAGTTGAGCTAATGCCCCCTAGGGAGCATAGGGCGAGTTAATGGGGCTAGTAGTTCAGTTTCTTGAACGGCAGTTGTCTTTGCCCCCCAATCGTGGTTGGCGGGACCCGTCTCATTGCTAAGGGTGTAGGTTCTCGTTGTAATGATGGTCGCAGACCAAAGCCCCCTAATTTTTCAATAGCTTCCTTCAAATAGCCTATCCTTATGTGAACGAGGTCTTCTTTTGGCGTGGCAATCCTGACATCCATTGTTTTTTCATTATTGATGAACCAAGGCAGGTTTGTCTGCGCTTTTTTCAGCACAATTTCAACCCTTGGAATGTTTTCCATTATCATAGCGAGCATTTGGGCGTATTCCGGGCACCTGCAAGACAGTTTTTCCAGCTGCACAAATGGCTCTGGCCCCAGCGGAATTTTTGTCTCTTGCCCTTTTATGAGGTATCCTGTGCAAAGTGAAAGCTTTGTCGCGCCTGCCCTGCAAAGCTCCATGATGCCTGTTGCCCCGCCCCCAAGAATGCTTTGCATCTTGGCTGTATCCATTATGTCGATAATCAGGCCAAGCCTGTCAAAGCGAT
>JBAZTI010000036.1:2596-12511 GCA_041662045.1 Candidatus Micrarchaeia archaeon
CACTGAAAGCGGTTTCGTGCACTGCCATGAGCGTAAAGCTGTATTCCGGAGCCCCCGCGCCATGCCCCGCGAATTTCGGAGTGAACCCAGTGAGATATATTGTGATAAACCCCTGGCCGTTCCTTTTTATCGCAAACGGCGGGCCGCTGATATTATTGAAAGATATGGATCTTGCGTTTCCAGCAATTTCCTCCCCATTCTCGTGGCCAGGGTTAAGGCAAGCATACCATGGCGTGCAGTCAATCTGCACCTGGTCCCCTGTTTGCGGGCAGGTGATCTCCACCCAATTGTGTATGCCCTTGTCCAAGCACGTCATTATCTTCGGTTTGAGTTCTGGATGAGTTATCTTTATGTCGTTGCACAGGGTTTTTGCAATTGAAAAGCATTCTATTGGCGCCCCCGAGCTTAATTTTATTGTGAGCGAATCGAGGTTATGGTCTTCGCTAGAGTGGCAAATCATCCAATCGCTTCCTTGACGCTCGAGATAAGGTCCCAAGCCGAAGATTTCCGGTGAAGCAAGGTGCTTTTCTAAGTATGTTTTGGCGATATCCATTGTGGTCTGGGATGCCATGAATTAGTGATGATAATAAGTGTTTATAAATGTATGTTTATGATGTTTTTCCATTGATAGTGGCACATCCAGGCTAATTGGGGCGGAAAAACATAAATGAGTGGTTGCGCGCGTCAGGCTTTCGGGCTTTCCCAGTCTATGTTGCCATAGTTCGCGGCATTCGGCCAAGTGAGGCTGGCGCCAACCCGCGCAAGCCACGTGGAATTCGCCTGGTGCAGCGTCAGCGTCGTTTTCACATCGCCAAACTCAATGGTGCCGCCGAGGCGCTTTGCCGCGCCTGCAAGGGCGTCTTTCACCAGCTTCGAATCCTGCACGCCCGGGGATACCGAAAGCGTGACTGAGGTGCCCGTGTCCACCTCGAGCACCACTGCGACCGGGGTGCCGCTGGCCTTTGCGTGCGCTGAGCGGAAAATCACTTCCGTGGCGGACATGAGAAGGTTGGGGTTGAGGACAAAGAGATTCTGGCTGCTCCCCGCTTCCCTTTCAATTTTGGTCACATTGAAGCTTTCCTTCCCAAGCTCCTTCATAAGGAAATTCTTCAGGGGCAGAAGCGCAAGGTTTCCCACGTCAAAGTCGAAATTCCGGATCACCGAGGTGAAAGATTCCGTTCTCCTCTCTTTCAGGTGGCGCTTCATGCCTGCAAAAACGCTTGGCTCGCCATTTTCCATCCTGCCAAGCTCGTTTTTCATCCTGCTCCTGGCCTCCTTATACTTGCGGTTGTGGAATGCCATGAAAAAAGCCCTGCCCCCCAGCCCCAGCCTGCCCTCCGCATAACTCTTCTGGAGTTTTGCGGCAAACGAATCCCTGTTCTGCCCAGTTGGCTGAACCTGCTTAGTTGAAAATCCGGTTGACATGGCTTCACCCTGCTTTTTTTCTTATGAGAAGTGTTTAAAAGTGTAAGCGTCATCCGTGCCGAGCTGCTGAAGAGAAGGAATGCCAACAGGGAAAGCATAGGGCACGGAAAAAGGGTTGGGGCGCCAATTGCCGGTTTTGAATGTACAAAAGTGGGGAAAATGCAGCACAGTTATAAGGTGGCTCAGGCAGAATAATAGCGGGAAGGTGGAATGATATGCCTGATATGCCTGGCGGAGTACATATAACTCCGGCCGGCGGGCCGCCCCAGATGAATACTGAAGGCGGCGGCAAGCCAATAACTGACTATTCGCACAGGCACATTGATAATAATAGAACCGGCGGCCATTCAAACCCGTCCAAGATAACGCCAGAGAAGAAAAAGGCGGGCACGCTTTTATTTACGGTTTTGGCAGTGTTTACGACAATCACAGTGTTAGCATGCCTGCTGCTTGACTCGAACCAGAAACGGAAAGAGAAAGACAAGGAAACAATCGACGCCCAGGCAACAGTGGACAGGAGCGACGCAATAACCGAAGCAACGCTTCGGGTGTTCAGGCCGTTCTCGGAAAAACAGGAATCCACCCAGTTCATGTCCAAGGGCAGGCAAATGGCCCTCAAATCGCCTTTTTCGGTCTTGATGAAAGACGGCGATGAGATTGTCGTGATGCGACCTTTCCAGCGCTATAATTGGAAACTTGAGGATGACCTGGCGCTTATCGCGGTATACAGCACCACGGAGTTCAATAACGAGAGGAAACCTTACATCTATTTCTACGTTTCACCAAAAATCATGGGTGATGACGGCAGAGATTACTTCCAGGACATCTTTACTGGCGAGTGGCAGGCTATCGTTCCGCTCCATTATCCTCAGACTCCCACCCCCATGACAGATTATGACGAGAGGCTACACCCGCCGCGCGGATTCAATCCAAGAATAATAATATCTGCGCGCCCGCAGTCCTACGTGCCTGCGGGCACCGCGGATTACCGCTTTGCCGCGATGCAGCTGAGCAAAAAAATACGCCAGAGGGATGCCCTGGCAAGGCAGAACGGCTTGCCGGCAAGGCGGTTCGGGCTGCAAAGAAGCGTGATTTGATGGGTAAGAATGAGAGCGGGAAGGTGGAATGGCATGACTGACTGGAGAAATACAACTTCGGCTGGGGGACAGCCCCAAACAGGATCGGAGAATAGCTGGGAAAAATCTGTAATTGACTATTCGAAGAGGCACATTGACAGGCGCCGGGAGCCAACTAATCCGAATTCTAATGCATATTACTTCTATCTAGCCATAGCCGCAGCGGCAGTCTTTTGTCTGGTCATACTCCCCCTAATACGCTCGGCAAAATACAGGTATGAAACGCCAGCTGCGGTCAAAGAACAGGTGGATATAGCCACGGAGGACCCGATTACAAAGGCCACTTTCGAGGTTTACCGGCCTTTTCCGGAAAAACCCGGCTTCAACCCGTATTTGCAGCGCAAAAAAAACCTCTTATCGGGTAAGCACAGCATCCTTGTTTATGCGGACAACGAATTCACTGTTCTTAGATTTTTCCAGCAGTATGAGTACCATCTTGGCAATAACCGCGGAATCGTCATTGTCGATGTTCCCGCTCAAAAGACAATATGCGAATACGTTTCCCCTATCCGGCATATCAAAGGGGTGGATTGCTTCCAGAATATATTTACGCGCGATTGGCACCGGGTATTCCCTTCCTTTGACCATACTTCGCTTGCCGGCTCGATAGACTGGCCTAATTCCGTAAGATATAATGTGCGAATGATCACGCAGGGGCCCCAACTTCAATCCGGCACCGCGGATTACCGCTTTGCCGCGATGCAGCTGAGCAAAAAAATACGCCAGAGAGATGCCCTGGCAAGGCAAAGCGGCTTGCCGGCAAGGCGGTTTGGGCTGCAAAGAAGCAGGCTGTGAAGCCTCTGATGCTGAGGATGGAAAAGAAGGCGGGCTATCCGCGAGGCAAAAGGCGCGCGCGGCCAGGCAGTGTGCCTTGCGCACAGGTTAAAACCCTTGCGCTTTGCGAGTAGGCGCGCACGCATAAAAACCCTTCTGGTCAGATTTTACCCCAAGTGATAGTGTGGGGGAATACAGGCAGCTTGATGGCGGGCAGCGGGCGCGCAAGCGCGAGGGCAGGCGTACATTCTCATTCCTGCACAGGCGCCCAAAGGCAGAGCCCGCCATGCAGGCTGGCGCAATTGTCAGGAAATTCCCTGACGAAGGCAACGGGCTTGTGGTTGCGGCTGCGCGCGAGGTTGCGGATGAGATAACAAAGAACAGCCGCGAGGGCAGGCGCACCGTGCTCGGGCTTCCCACAGGCAACACGCCGCTGGATGTTTACCGCGAGCTCATCAGGCTGCATAAGGAGGAGGGGCTGGATTTTTCCAATGTCGTCACATTCAACCTGGACGAGTATTATGAATTGCCGCCATCGCACGTGAGCAGCTACCACCAGTTCATGTGGATGAACTTCTTCTCGCAGGTCAATATCAGGGAGGAGAACGTGCACATACCTGACGGCACAGCGGCAAGGGAGGGCGTGGAGGATTACTGCAAGGATTATGAGAAGAAAATAAAGGATGCTGGCGGGCTAGATTTGGTGCTTCTGGGGATTGGGAGGAATGGGCACATCGGCTTCAACGAGCCGGGCTCGGCGCGTGATTCGCGCACCAGGCTGGTGGAGCTTGACGAAACCACAAGAAGGAGCGCACTTTCTGATTTCGGGGAGGAAAAGTACGTGCCAAAGGAAGCCATCACCATGGGCATTGCCACCATAATGGAGGCAAAAAAGATCATTCTTATGGCAACCGGCGAGCACAAGGCAGGCGCAATCCAAAAGGCCGTGGAGGGCGAGGTGGATGAAAGGGTGGCTGCGTCCATCCTTAAGACCCACAAGAACGCGCATATTTTCGTTGACAAGGCGGCCGCATCGCAGCTTGCCTCTGAGAAAACGCCCTGGCGCGTTCCTGGTTTTGTGTGGAGCAGGGAAAGCGCGATGAAGGCGCTTTGCCATCTGTCCGAAAAAACAGGCAAGCCCATGTTGAAGGTAACCAGGATGGACTGCTTGATGAACAGGCTGGCCTCGCTTTACCTGAAGTTCGATTTCAATGGGATTAAGGCGGAAACGCTTGAGGAGCTGCGGAAAAAAATCGTTATTGACGGCGCCGCGGGGCATGCGAAGCTTCCGGTTGGAAAGACGGTGCTGGTGTTTTCCCCGCATCCTGACGACGACATAATCTCCATGGGAGGCACGCTTAGGAAGCTTGTGGAGAACGGGAACAGGGTGATAGTCGCCTACATGACGCCAGGCTATACCGCGGTGTTCGACCATGCCGTGCTCACGTTTGTCACCAAGCTGGAAATGCTCTCCCAAAATGCCGCCAATAAGAGGCTTTGCAGGACGGTGCGCGACTTCCTTGGGAAAAAGGCAGGGAGCAAGGAAAACGCGGGGAGCTGGTTCGGAATGCCAGACATACCTGAAGTGCTGAAGCTCAAGGCAATAATAAGGCAGGCAGAGGCAATTTCCACATGCGAGTACGTGGGTGTGAAGGAGCATGTGTTTTTGAACCTGCCTTTCTACCAGACAGGGCGCGCCATCAAGCTGCCGGTCGGGGAGAAAGACGTAGTGATTACGCTTGATGCCATTGGGAAATACAGGCCTGACCATGTGTTCGCTGCAGGCGACCTCACCGACCCAAATGGCGCGCACAGGCTGTGCCTCTCAGCGATAAGGAGCGCGCTTGGAAAAATGCAAAAGAAGCCTGATCTCTGGCTTTACAGCGGGGCGTGGAGCGAATTCCATCCGCTTGAAGCAAACGTGCTGGTCCCGCTTTCGGAGAATGATGTGGAGCTAAAAAAGCTGGGGATTTTCAGGCACCAGTCGCAGAAGGACACCGCGCCACTGCCAGGGCACATGAAAGGCGAGTTTTGGGAAAGGGCAAGTGAAAGGAACGCGAAGACTGCGGCGCTTGTTGCAGGCTACGGCGCGGGCGGATTCCACGCAATGGAGGCTTTCAAGGTGGAAAGGAGGTGAACTGCCCACGCCTAAAGGCGTTGGCTTCGGGTTGTTTTAGCAGAATGCGGAAAGCCTCATCCGCACCGCTTCATCTTCGGCGTCCTTTATCGAGTGGTTCGGCTCCTTGAAAAAGTGCCCTTTTCTGAAGATTTTCCTGAATGACGGAAAAGCTGCAAACAACTCATGAGCAGACCTGCCCTTGAAAAGCCGGAATGCTTTCGAAACGCTCAGGTCAAAGGGCAATGGGACAAAAAGGTGGATATGACCAGGCGCCACGTCCATGCCGTGGATGATAATCCCGTACTGCTAGATCGCGCCTGCGGGCTGCGCGAGCATTTCCTTCACCTTTTCCACCAGGTCTGATGCCGCGCTTGTCTTGGGCAGGAAGCCCACGGTGGGATACTTCTGCGTGACCTCCTTTTCCACCACCTGTGGCAGACCCACCGCGGAAAGCACGAGCACGCGCGTCTTCACCTTCTTGTCCGAGATTTTCTCAAGCACGCCCCAGCCAGACACGCGCGGCATTATCATGTCCAAGAGTATGAGGTCATAGCGCTTCGTGGTCGCCATCCTTATCCCCTCAAGCGCGCCGTCGGCGGATTCCACGTTGGAAAACCCGTTTGTGGAAAGGAACAGCTCGATGCTCTTCCTCACGTCGGCGTCGTCGTCTATCAGCAGTATGCCCGCGTTGCTTGCGCCTGCGTCGTTTTTCTTCATGCTAACCCCCTCCTTTTGCCAATGGCATTGAGAAGCGGAACACCGCCCCCCTTGGCTTGTTCGGCTCGAACCATGCATTCCCGCCATGCCCGCGCGCTACCTCCCTTGTGATGAACAGCCCCACGCCCGTGCCAGGCGCGTTCTGGTCGGCCTTGAAGAACTTCTGGAAAAGCTTGCCCTGGTCCTGCTTCGCCACGCCCTCGCCGAAGTCGGCCACCGAGAATGTGACCTCTTTTTTGGTCTTGTCAATCGTTACTAAGATTTCCGTGTCCTTGGCGCCGGGCTTGCCGGTGCCGGAATGCTTGACGGCGTTTGACACGAGATTGGAAAGCGAATAGCGCAGCAGCCTCTGGTCGCCGTTCACCATCAGCACCTGCCCGAAGCCCTCGCGGGTGATCTTCACCCCCCTTGCCTTGGCAAAATCCACGTAATCGATGACCACGCCCTTTGCCAGGTCGACGAAGTCAAGCGGGGCCTTTTGCATGTCCTGCCCATACTCGAAGCGCGAAAGCTGTATTATCTCCTCTATCTTGTCCTTCAGCTTCCTTATGTTGCGGTTTATCATGCGCATGCTTTCGTCGCGCTGCCCCTTGTCCATGTTGTTGCTCATCACTGAGGAGATGTTGAGCTCGACGACTGCCAGCGGGCTTTTGAGCTCGTGGCCCATGTTGATGAGGAACTTGTTCTTCTCCCGCTCCATCTTGACCAGCTTTGCGTTCGCGCTCTCGAGCTGGCGGTTCTTCTCCTTTTCCATCTCCACGCGCCTCTGGTCTGAGCGGGCAAGCTGGCGCTTTTTCTGCTTTACCTCGGTTTTCAGGCTTTCGCCGTATGCCACCTGGCTCTGCATCAGCTCCTGCTGCGCAAGCCGAAGCCGCTCAAGCATCCTGTTTATGTCCGCGGCAAGCCTTGTTATCTCGTCGTTGCCGCCGTCCAGCGCAAGGTCGGTTATCTCGGCGCCGGGCCTGCCCACCTGCCCCGCCTGATCGCCGAGCCGCCTGATGCGCAGGAGCAGGAACCTGTCAAGCAGCACGAATGTGAGCGTGCCGAAGATGAACGTCATGATGATGAGCACTGCAATCAGGTAGAATGCGTTCTTGCGGAACTCCGCAAACTCGGTCCGCGGGGCTTCCACGCGGAAGATGGCGGCGTTCCTGCCGTAGACGTCGGCTGCGAAGAAATACCCCGCCACGCTGTAGTCGTTCAGCGGCCGCACCAGCGTGGAATTCCTGGTGGGGGCGGGCATGCTTTTTGCCGCAGACTCAAAGTCCTCCGGCATGGGCCACCCGATGCGCCACATCGACGTGGAGGCGCGCGACCCGGCAAGCGCGGAAATGCCGTTATTGCCAATGTACCTTGCCATCACCATGGTGCCCCGCGCAGGGCCCTCTGCCTTGCTTGTGAGTATGGGGCGCGACGCCACTGCGGCAAGCTGGTTCCCAAGCACCATTATCCCGGTGGTGCTTCCGTACTCGTGGATAAGGAGCGGCGAGCTGTACGGAAGGGTTGCCAACTCTGCGGGAACGGGCTTGGCATGGGCGCTTCCCGGCGCCACCATCTTCACAAGCACGGTCCTGCCGTCCTCGTCATAGAAGCCTATGATGTCGATGTGCGATGCCGCAAGCGAGGCGTCCTCCAGGTTGCTTTCCACATACTCCTTTGTCCTGTTCCCCATGAACGCATAGGTGTCGTCCCACGACGCCCAGTCCCCAAGCGTCCTGCCAAGGTCCATGCCCTCGTCCGCAAGATGCAGCCTTGCGTCGCGGACAAGGCTCTGCACATTCTCCTGCTCGAGCGCGGCATAGTTCTGGCGCATGATTTCATACACTGACCAGTAGACGCCGATGAGTATGAGCGCCAGCATGGTGCCCATTATCAGCAGGGTTTTGCGCCTAAGTTCCATCCCAAGCCTCTGCCAGCCTAACGCTGGGATAGGTTAAAACTCTTGCGCTTGGCGCCAAAGGGGGAGGGCTTTTTACGCCTTTTGCGAGAAAGCGCTGCGGGTGGTGGGATGAAGGCTCTTTTCTCAGTGCTTGCCGCGCTGGCGCTGCTTTTCGGCTGCGCAGGCGATGCCGGCCCGCAGGCAGGGGCAAGCCAGCCACCTGGCGCAGCCGGCGGCGAAGGGCCGGCAGTGGTGCCGTATTCGGATGGCTGGGAGCCGGGCGAAAATGAAGTGATGGACGCCCAGCCTGTCTATTTCAGCATCGGCCAGGAGCCGCGCCCCGGCATAATAGGCGAGGAGTACAGCCATTCTTTCTGCAACCCGGAGGTGGCAGCGCCTTCGGACATCTGCGGAAGCGCGGAATTCAATTACAACCCCATGCTCGGCACGCCGCCATACCATTTCCAGCTGGATTCCGGCACGGGCTTTCCGCCCATGGGAGTGGTGCTCCACCCCAACGGGCTCCTGTCAGGGAAGCCGGCAGCCGCAGGCAACAGCACTTTTTCAGTCTGCGCCGTTGACCAGGCAGGCTCGTCAAGCTGCAACACCACCTCGCTTTTTGTCGAGGACGCATGGGCAACCGTTGATTCCGTGTCGTGCAGCGTGATGTACAAGTTCGCTGACGAAAGAAGCACGAAATACAAAATCATCGTGAAAGGCAGGGCATATGGGCCGCAGGGCTCGAGCATGCATTACAGGGACAATATGAATGGGCTTAACGAAATGTACCCTGATGCGCTTATCTACGGGGATTCCGAGCCGGGGAGCGCGTGCGGAAGCTGGGAAAAGTCGAACACTTTCCTGCCCTATTGCACGAACGTGAACGGTGCAGGCGAGACGCAGTGGACTGTCGCCTACCATGTCTGGTCAGGCAGGCAGGGGCTGCCATGGAAGGCAAGCGCGAACATCGAGCTTGACTACTGGCATATGCCAGGGGAAACCACGCCGGTTTCAATGGAGACTGTGTGCAATTGAGGGGAAGCACTTCGCTTATCCTGCCAGGGAAGGCGCGCACCCGCGGCATCTTCCCTAGTCGGTCCGCACCAGAGAGTAGGCGCCTGCCGCCGTGCCGTTCATTGCCCACATGCCGCTTACCGCCTTCATGTCCTTCGAATAGGAGAAGTTCCCCGCTTCTGCCCCGAAAAGGAGCGCCTTGTCGTAGCCCCCTATCTGCACGTAATTGCCCCAGGTGCACCTTGCCACCACCATGTGCGTATAGTTCATCGTCTTGCCCTGGGTCTCGTTCCGAGGGTAGGTGGAAAGCATCAGCCCCAGGGGCTGGCTTACGTAAAGCGCGCCGCTCGAGGCCGTGCTGCTGTCCGGCAGCCACTCCTCCATCCTGGTGATTTTTGACGTTATGTTCCTCTCGCTCTTGAAATTCCCGCCTATGCTTATGTCCCTGCTCCCGTTTGCCGCGCCTGCCGGGAGGGAGGGGCAGTCCATGAAGTTGAAGTCCTTGCCTGCAAGATAGGCTGCAAGGTCAAAGGGCATGGTGAACTGCACGTCGATTTTCATGGAGTAGTCGTATTCGCCGCACTTGTCATGGCTTGCATTGTTGCGCCCCGTGCCTTCCAGCGTGCCTTTCCAGTAGGTGGTGTAGCAGTAATTAACGTACGGCTCGCGCACCAATGGGGTTTGGGGCGCCCTGTTCTTCACAGGCTCGGCAATGGGCACCGGTGCTGGCTGCCCTTCAGGCGGGGGAGGCGGGGCGGGCGGCGGCCCGTACTGTGCCTGCGAAGCGCTTGCATTCCCTTCGGGCGTTGCAGCCTCGCTGCCCGTGCAGCCCGGCAGGAACAGGGAAAAAG
>JBAZTI010000037.1:0-12365 GCA_041662045.1 Candidatus Micrarchaeia archaeon
GGAGCGCCGACCAGGCAAGCACCGAGCTTGCCGACGAGCTGGAGAGGATATACCTGCTGCCCCAAGACAGGCTTGTGAAGACAAAGCAGTCCGCCTACCGCGCAATGAGGCATGTGGACTGGGGCAGCCTGGTGGAGAACTACTACCGCGCTTACGCGCTCGCGCTTGAGAAAAAAGGCAGGAAATGAGGCTCCCGCGCATTCTGGCGCGATTAGTGGTTGTTCGTTTTTACGCCGGACGCACTGCCCCATTTAAATGCATTTCCCATGCATCATATACTTTTGGGTTGCTGTGTTTTTGGACTTGAAGAATTTCCTGGCCCGAGGCTTTTCCAGGCATGACGGGGAGAGGCAGGCACTCCTTGTGCTCTCGGACGGCACTGTTTTTCCCGGCAGGGGGTTTGGCGCATCCGCGCGGCGCGTGGGCGAGGCTGTTTTCACCACCAACATGACAGGCTATGAGGAATGCCTCACAGACCCTTCCTATGCAGGGCAGATACTCACCATGGCATACCCGCTCATCGGCAACTACGGCATGAGCAGGGACTGGTGCGAGTCAGGCAAAATGCATGTGGAAGGCTATGCCATACGCGAGCTTTGCCGCGACCCGAGGCATGTGAAAAGCAGCAGGAGCCTGCAGAAACGGATGGAGGGGGAGGGGGTGCCGGGCATCTGGGGGCTGGACACGCGCTCGCTTGTGAGGAAAATCAGGAAATCAGGCGTGATGCCAGCGTGCGTTGCTGTTTTTGAGAAAGGGGGCGGCGAGGCAGAGAAGGAGGAGATGCTTTCGCTTGCGCGCGCGCTTGACTATTCCAAAATCAACTTCGTGGAGAAAGTGTCCGTGGGGAAAGCCACGAGCTTCGGCAAGGGCAATAAGAAAATCGTGCTTATCGACTACGGCGTGAAGATGGGGATGGTGCGCGAGATGAACAGGCGCGGCGTGGAAGTGGTCGTTGTTCCCTGGAACACCGGCGCGGAAGAAATCCTGGCATTTGCGCCGAAGGGCATAATCGCATCCAACGGGCCTGGCGACCCGGCAATGCTCACCCGCCAGTCCGAGGAGCTCAAGAAGCTGTTCCATCTCCCAATATTCGGGATTTGCCTGGGCAACCAGCTTCTTGCGCAGGCTGCAGGCGCGAAATGCTACAAGCTGAAATTCGGGCACAGGGGGGGCAACCACCCGGTGCTTGACGTGCGCGAGAACAAGGTGCACATCACCACGCAGAACCATGGGTATGCGGTGGATGGGAAGGGGCTGGGGAAGGAGTGGAGAATCACGCACATCAACCTCACGGACAACACCGTGGAGGGCATGGCGCACAACGAGCTGCCCATCTTCGCGGTGCAGTACCACCCGGAGGCGAACCCCGGGCCCTGCGACTCGAAATACCTGTTCGACAGGTTCGTTGCCATGATTTGAGGTTTTGCAATGCCAAAAAGGACGGACATCAAGAAAGTGCTGGTCATAGGCTCAGGCCCCATAGTGATTGGGCAATCCGCCGAGTTCGACTACTCTGGCTCGCAGGCGTGCGCGTCATTGCGGCACGAGGGAGTCAAGGTGGTGGTGGTGAATTCCAACCCTGCCACCATACAGACTGACAGCGAGATTGCGGATATAGTATATATTGAGCCGCTGCGCGCGGACTTCCTGGAGAGAATTATTGCAAAGGAAAAGCCTGACGGCATCATTGCCACTATGGGTGGGCAGACTGGGCTGAACCTGGCGGTGGAATTGCATGGGAGTGGCGTGCTGAAAAAATACGGCGTGGAGCTTCTGGGCACTGGCATCGATGCCATTGAAAAAGCCGAGGACAGGGGGAAGTTCCGTGCGCTCATGAAGGAGATAGGCGAGCCCATACCCGAAAGCATTGCCGCGAGCAGCAAAAAAGAGGCTGACGAATTCGCGAAAAAGCACGCGTTCCCCCTCATACTGCGCCCGGCTTATACGCTTGGCGGCACGGGCGGGGGCATTGCAAGGAACAGGGAGGAGTTTGACGCGCTCCTTGAGCTTGGCTTCACGCTGTCGCCCACGCACCAGATACTCGTGGAGGAGTCGGTGCTTGGCTGGGGCGAGTTCGAGTACGAGATGATGAGGGACAAGTACGACAACTGCATCATGATTTGCAACATGGAGAACGTGGACCCCATGGGAGTGCACACCGGAGAGTCCGTGGTGGTGGCGCCTTCGCAGACGCTTTCCGACGACGAGCACCAGATGCTGCGCTCCGCCGCCATAAAGATAATCCGCGCGCTCGGCATCGAGGGGGGGTGCAACATACAGTTTGCGCTTGACCAGAAGACTGGCGAGTACGCGGTGGTGGAGGTGAACCCCCGCCTTTCGCGCTCCTCCGCCCTTGCCTCCAAGGCAACAGGCTACCCGATTGCGCGCGTGGCCGCAAAAATCGCTCTCGGCATGGGCTTGCACGAGATAAAGAACGCGGTGACAAAGACCACGCCGGCGGCTTTCGAGCCTGCGCTGGACTACTGCGTGGTGAAGATCCCCAGGTGGCCGTTTGACAAGATACCTGAGAGCAGCCGCGTCATCGGCACGCAGATGAAGTCCACCGGGGAAACCATGGCAATAGGCAGGACGTTTGAGGAGGCGTTCGGCAAGGCGCTTCGCTCCGTGGAGATGAAAAAGGCGAAAGTGGAAAAGACTGACTGGGAGAGGCACATGACCGCGCCCACCGACCTGAGGATGCATGCGATACTTGATGCGCTTCGCGCAGGATGGGACAGGAAGAGGATATCCGACCTCACCAACATACACATGTGGTTCCTGGACAGGCTGGCAGACTATGTGGATGTTGAAAAGCGCCTCAGGCGGGAGGTGTTCGGCAGGGAAGTGCTGCTCGAGGCAAAGAAGATGGGCTATTCCGACGAGCAGATTGCAGGCGTGATTGGGCAGGAGGCGGAAATGGTGCGCCAGATGAGGAAGAAGCACGGCGTGGTGCCGGTTTACAAGATGGTGGACACGTGCGCAGCCGAGTTCGAGGCTGCGACGCCTTACTATTACTCAACTTATGAAGAGGAGAACGAAAGCGTGCCTTCGGAAAAAAGGAAGGTGCTCATCATCGGCAGCGGCCCCATACGCATAGGGCAGGGCATTGAGTTCGACTACTGCTGCTGCCATGCGGCATTCGCCCTGCGCGAGATGGGAATCGAGTCCATCATGGTGAACAACAACCCTGAGACCGTGAGCACTGACTTTGACACCTCGGACAGGCTGTACTTCGAGCCGCTCGCCTACGAGGACGTGATGAACATCATAGAGCACGAGAAGCCCGAGGGCGTGGTGGTGCAGTTCGGGGGACAGACCTCGATAAACCTTGCCCAGAAGCTCTCCATGAACGGAGTGAGGATACTGGGCACGCAGATGGAAGGCATCGACGTTGCGGAGGACAGGGAGAAATTCAAGGTGCTGCTGCATGAGCTTGGCATCCGCCAGCCCGAGAACGGCACTGCGACAAACCTCGAGGAGGCGCTTGCGGTTGCGGAAAGGATAGGCTACCCCATCGTGGTGCGCCCGTCCTACGTGATTGCCGGGAGGGGAATGCAGATTGTCTATGATTCCGAGGAGATGAAAAAGTACATCGGCGAGGCTGTTGATGTTTCGGAGAAAAAGCCCGTGCTCATAGACAAGTACATCGAGCGCGCGATCGAGTGCGAGATAGACGGCGTGGCTGACAGCGAGCACCTGTTCGTTGGCGGCATAATGGAGCACGTGGAGCGCGCGGGCGTGCACTCCGGCGACGCGAACAACGTGGTGCCATGCGTGCGGCTGAAAAAGGACGTCCAGAAGCAGATACTTGGCTTTTCCGAAAAAATCGCGCTTGCGCTTGAGACGGTGGGCGCGATAAACATACAGTACGTGGTGCAGGACGACGTTGTTTTCGTGCTCGAGGCAAACCCGCGCGGCTCAAGGACAATGCCGTTCCTTTCAAAAGCAACCGGAGTGCCCTTAGTCAAGCTTGCCATGCAGGTCATGATGGGCAGGAAGCTGAAGGACATCGGCGCAGGCGCAGACATGCCGAAAATGAGCCACTATGCAGTGAAGGGAGTGGTGTTCCCGTTCCTCAAGCTTCCGGGAAGCGACACCGTGCTTGGGCCTGAGATGAAGTCCACAGGAGAGAGCATGGGCGCGGACGAGCACTTCCCGATGGCATTCATGAAGGCTCTCCTTGGCGCAAACCTGAAAATCCCTGAGAAGGGAGGGGTGGCGATTTCGCTTAAGGACGGGGACAAGGAGAGGGCTGCGCCGCTTGCCGAGGCGATGCAGAGGATGGGCTTTGACGTGTTTGCCACGCCCTCCACTGCAACGCACCTTGGCAAGAACATCATCATGCTGAAAAAGATTGACGAGGGCGAGCCCAACATCCTTTCTGAAATCAAGAAGGGCAGGATACACCTTGTGTTCAACACCCCGAAAAAGGGCAAGGTGGCGTCCACGGACGGCTTCCGCATACGCCGCGCGTGCCTGGAGCACGGAATCCCATGCATCACGAATTTCGAGGCGTGCGAGGCGCTTGTGCAGGCAATCGAGCACTCGCATGGCAAGAAGCCCTCATTGGAGAGGGTCGAGGATTATGGGAGAAAGTAGTGGATACTATTATAAATATGATTATATAAACAATTATCTGGTGAAACCATGTACACAACCGTGAAGTTCGAGGGGCTGATCGACAGCATCCTTGAACAGGCGATAAGGCAGGGGCTTGTCAAGACCAAAATGGAAGGGTTGAGGCTTGGCGTTCTTGAGCTTAACAACAAGTACCGCCTGACAGAGCAGATGATAGAGGAGAAAGAAGCAAAGGAAGACATTGCATATGTGCGCGAGGCAGAAAGGAAAATAGCGCGTGGGAAGCTCAAGCTCCGTGGAGAAAAGGAGCTTCGTGCTGCGCTTAGGGGCTGAAAATGCCTTATGTGCTCAAGCCTACAGACGACTTTCTTAAGCAGGTTAGGAAGCTTGACAACTCGGTGAAGGAGCTTGTCAATAAAAAACTAGAGAGGATAAAGCAAGCTCCGGCTCTTTCAAAGCCGCTTGAGCACGGCTCAAACATCTATTCTGAGCGTGTAAAGGGTTTCAGGATAGTCTTCAAGATAAGCGGCAATGAGGTAATTTTGTACAGGGTAAAAAAGAGGGATGAGGCGTATCAGCCATGAGGAAGCTTGATGCTAGGGACATCGCAGTGTTATGTCTCCTTCTTTTAGTTGCCGTTCTTGTTTTTTACATCGCCTTCCTCCCCCCTGCCGCGTGCGCAGGCTGCAATGCAAAGGTGGCGCTGCTTTTCTCTCCGGGCGCGGAAGAGGAAGTGGTTTCGTTCATCCGCTCTGCGCGCGAAACGCTTGACGTGGAGATGTATGTCTTCACTTCCGAGGAGATTGCGCGCGAGCTTGGCGAGGCCGTGAAGCGCGGGGTTCGGGTGCGCGTGATAATGGAGCCGCGCGTGCAGGACAGCAGGAAGCAGAGGATGTTCGACACTCTCATTGCGCTTGGCGTGCAGGCGAGGTGGGCGAGCTTCGAGTACAAGCTCACGCACTCAAAGTTCATGGTTGCGGACGGCACGCGCGCGCTTGTGGGGAGCATAAACTTCTCGGAAAGCGCGCTGAATTACAATAGGGAGGCGGCAGTGGAAGTGGAAGGCGGGAAAGTGCAGGAGCTCGCCACTATTTTTGAAACAGACTGGCAGAAAGCAAGTGCAACCGGCTAGTTCAGGTAAAGCAGCCTTGCCGTGCCGCCTATTTGGGAGGTGCCTCTCTTTAGGTTGACGGTTGCGTTCATTGTCCTTGTGGCAAACTCTATGCTTGAGCCGACCTTGATGCGCGAATCGTTGAATCCGGAAAGCTTTTGCATCGCTATGCGCAGCTTTGCCTGCTCGCTTGCCACCTGGCCAAGCCCATGGATGATATTGGTTTCAATCCTGCCCTTTGCCTCTTCCTCCGCCTTGCGCTTGGCCGCATTTTTGGCGTGGCGGAGCGCGAGCTGGAGCGCCTCGGAAAGCACGGGATTTGCGCTGCCGGCCTTGCTTGCTTCAAAATCCAGCTCCCGCTTCAGCAGGGCAATGCCGTGGGAGCCGAAGCTGGAAGCCACGAATGCCACGCAGTTGCCGGCTTCGCCTATCAGTTCGGGGTCGTTTTTCCGCACGGCTTCGCGCAGCTGCTCAAGGGCGGTTTCCATTTGCTCGCAGGCTGCCTTTTGGGGATAGCCGGGGAATTTCCTTATGTCTTCAACTACAACTTTCAATACCTTGATTGTGCCAGAATCGCCTTCCGCTGAAAGTTTGGCAAGATAATCGTAAAGAAGGGGCAGGGCATGGATGCCTGGGACCTCGATGATGACCTGCCGCAGCCCGCTCGCCTCGGATTGCCTGTTTTCCCCGGCTGCCTTCACGTATGCGTCTATGAACTCTGAGACATGGGCTGCGTTTTTTGGGTCGAATTCCATGACATCACGTTGTTCAGTTAGCGGGCAATTTTTCCGGCTGCCCATTGGGCTTTGTTTTCCCGCCTCTCCTTTGCCTGCCATCGATGCGCTTGGGAAGCGGGAGCGGCGAGCATTTGCCCTCCATGGCAAGCTGGCGCAGCTTCACTGCGTTGGCGGCGATATCGTTCTCGAGGGAAGAAAGCATCCCCGATGTAAGGCGTTCCCCGGCCTGGATTTTGTAATATGTGGCGTGCGCGGCTTTCCTGGCTTCCGGGGAAGGGGACTTGCCTTCGAACCTGTCAAGATGCGAAAGCACTGCCTCGCGCGCCTGCGCGTCCAGGCGCTCGGTGGCGCAAAGCAGGATGTTTTCCAGCACCTCCACCACGAAGCCGATTGGCTTCCTGCGGAGGAACCTGTCAGAAATTGCGTCGGTATAGATGGAAGCCAGCTCGGCGGCTTCGCCGTGCGCGTGGAGGATGAGCGCCCCGCGCATGATGTCCCGCAATATCTTGTTGCCCAGCGCCCCTGCGCTTTCGCCCGCCGCAGCCTCCCTTGCGCGCTTCCATGCAGCGAAAAGCCCCTTGGCTATCCCCGGAGGCGCTATCCTGCAGGAGAAAATGCCTGTGCCAGTGATAAGCTCCACCGCCATGCTTTCGCGGTTGAAGTAGGCGCTTTCCAGCCCTGGCAGGTGGCTGGCTGCCAGGAAGGCAAAGCCTTCGGCATCGGCTTGAAGTTCAATCTTGTCTGCCATGGCGCTCCCTTTGGAGATTGTGTGGGAAAAAGGCTATAAACATATAGGATGAGCAGGGGAGTGGAATCGGCGTTATTTCCTTTCCCGATTTGCCTGTTCCCGCGCAGCTGCCCTTCCCTTCTTTCCGCCCCTGCGCGCAGCTACTTCCTTTCCCTCCGCTTCTCCCTGCGCTTCCTTGCCTTTTTCTTCTTCGCCCGAAGCTTTTCGAGGCGCGATTTCATGGCGTCAAGCTCCGCCTTCACGCTTTTCTCGAAAGAGGCGCGCCCATGCTGCTCCACGCTTTGGGATTCCTTGAGGAGCATGGGGCCCTCGGACATGGAGGGCGCTGCAGGCGGCGGGGCGGAAGGGGCCTTCTTTTCGCCTGAAAGGAGCATGGAGGAATCGAAAGGCGACACCTTTGGCGCGTGCTGGAGCTCGGGTTTCTGCTCCTCTTTTTTCTTCGCAAACGCCCCTTGCATGCTGGAGTGTGGAAGACTGCATTTAAAAATTGTATTGGAAATAATGGGAAGGAGGCTATTTGTGGCGTTCAAAGTTACACGCGCGTTAGTGAGCGTTTGGGACAAGAAAGGGCTTGCTGAATTTGCCAAGCGGCTGAAGGCGTGCGGAGTGGACATAATATCCACCGGAGGCACCGCAAAATACCTGCGCGAGAGCGGCATTGCCGTGCGCGAGGTGGGCGAAGTCACGGGCGCGCCCGAGATGTTCGAGGGAAGGGTGAAGACGCTTCACCCCAAGATTCATGGCGGCATACTTTACAGGAGGGACAGCCCAGGGCATGCGAAGCAGGCGGCGGACAACGGCATTTCGCAGATAGACATGGTGGTTGCCAACCTCTACCCTTTCGAGCAGGTGGCAGGAAGGGAGGGCGTGAAGCTTGAGGAGGCAATCGAGAACATCGACGTGGGAGGGCCAGCCATGGTGCGCGCGGCTGCCAAGAACCACGAGCATGTCGTGGTGGTGGTGGATCCCAAGGATTACGGGTGGGTGGCCGAGGCAGTGGAGAAGGGCGAGCTTCCAGTGGGGAAGCGGCGCGAGCTTGCCCTCAAGGCGTTTGCGAGGACATCAAGCTACGACGCTGCCATAAGCCGCTACCTGGCAGGCATTGCAGGGGCTGACATGTTCCCGGACTTCCTGGAGATGAATTTCGAGAGGGCGTACAGCCTGAGGTATGGGGAGAACCCCTCGCAGCAGGCTGCGGCATACAGGATACTTGGGAGGACCAGCATCTTCGACTCGGTGATATACACCGGAAGCAAGCTCATGTCGTACAACAACTTCCTGGACGCAAGCTCGGCATTCTCCCTCATCCGCGAGTTCAAGGACGAGGTGGCAACGGTCATACTCAAGCACAACAACCCGTGCGGCGGCTCGGAGGGGAAAACGCTTGAGGAAAGCTATGCGCGCGCGCATGCTTCCGACCCAGAGTCGTCTTTCGGCGGCATTGTCGCGTTCTCGCGCAAGGTGGACGCTGCCACTGCCAAGGCGGTTGGCACAAAATACCTGGAAGTGATACTTGCGCCCGGCTTTGAGCCCGATGCGCTCCAGATTCTCAAGCAGAAGGAGAGCAGGAGAATACTGGACGTTTCAAACCTGTGGGACCAGTCTGCCGAGAGGGCGGTGGAGTTCCGCTACATCGTGGGCGGCATGCTCTACCAGGGCAGGGACCCGGGCATATATGACAAATCCGGCATAAAGGTGGTCACCAAGAAGCAGCCCACCCAGGAGCAGATTGAGGACTGCTACTTTGCCACCAAGTTCGCCAAGCACATCAAGTCCAATGCAATAGCGATTGCGTCAGGCAGGCAGCTTGTGGGCGTGGGCGCAGGGCAGATGAGCAGGGTGGACTCGTGCAACATTGCCATTTCAAAAGCGAGGAGGCACGGCTTTGAGCTCAAGGGCACCTCTGCGGCGTCAGACGCTTTCTTCCCGTTTCGGGACGGCCTGGACGCGCTTGCCGACGCAGGCATAGAGTGCGTGGTGCAGCCCGGCGGCTCGGTGAAGGATGCCGAGGTGATTGCAGCCGCGGACGAGCGCGGGATTGCAATGGTTTTCACAGGCAGGCGGCACTTCAAGCATTAGGTGCTCATTTTGACAAACTGCACAGCGCTTTTTATCGGCAGGCGCCGGCCCCCGGCAAGGCGCGCGCGCAACTCGCCAGTGGCACTTTTTATCGGCAGGTTCCAGCCCTTCCACAAGGGGCACCTTGCCGCCCTGAAATATATTTCCGCGCGCAGCGCGCGCGTTCTTGTTGTCATCGGCAGCGCGCAGGAGAAAGGCACGGCACAAAACCCGTTTTCCGCGCGCGAGAGGCTTGCCTTTGTCCGCGCTGCCCTTGCAGAAGCCCATCTTTCGCGCAAGTGCAAGCCCTATCTTTTGCCGGACATCCCGAACGACTATGAATGGACGATGTATTTGGACGCGCGCATTCCCCATTACGACATCTGCTACTCGAACAACGCGCGCGTGCTGAAGCTCATGAGGCGCGCGGGAAAGGAAGTGGCGCGCGTGCCCCTTGTGCAGCGCAGCAGGTACAGCGCAACGAAGATACGGGAGAGGATGCGCGCGAAAAAGGAGTGGAGGAGCAGGGTGCCGCCAAGCGTGGCAAAAGCGCTTGCAAAGGAAGGCGCCTGACCCCGCCATACACCTTTTTAATCCGTTTGACCACAATATGCCCGTGGGACCCTCGATTGCCCTTGGAAGGGAAAAACTTGTTCCTGCGCTTGCTCCAGTGCTCGTTTTAGCAGACAATAAAAGCCAGGAAAGGCGGCTTTTCAACATTGCCAGCAACAGGTACCTGATGGCAAGTGAGCCGGAAAACAAGGCGAGTGCGTGGAACAGGTTCTGGGCAGCAGACGCTGAAAATGCCTGGAAATACCCAAATGACCCCAAGATGTGGAATACAAGGAAGGCAGTGAAGATAGTTGCCATGGTGATTGGCGCCCTGGCAGGCATATACCTTGCCAACCGCATAGCCGGATTTGACTTTTTCAGCCAGGCGGACCGCCAGAACGTGGCAAGGGATTTTGCGAGAGCCGCGCGCGAGAATTGGGGCGTGCTTGGCTCAGTGGTGGAGGCAATCGGCGGCTTCTGGGTGCTGGCGCTCAACGCCCTGGCAGGGGCTGTTGGGACGTTCATTCCGTGGGCGATATTCGGGCAGGGACAGGGTGACCCATGTGCCCCGGGAAATTAGGCGGCTGGCAAGGCGGCTCTGATAGTTTTTTTGCAAAATCAATAGCGCAAGCGCAACACGTTTTATAAAACCATATAATAAGGAAAAATACGACAAGGTTGGGGGAATGAAGCGCGCACAAATCGATGGTGATAAAGGAACAAAGCCGCAGCCCTGCCAGGCAGGGAATGTTGCAGGCAGGCCGGTTTCATTCTGGCAGGACAAGCTTTCGTGGAGCGAGCCTATTGCAAAGGAGGCGCCAAAGCCGAATGTGAGGACAGAGAGGATGGCGAAAAAAGAGCTCGAAGCCATTTGCAGCCTGCTTGGCGACTCAAGGATTGGCGCGAAGGATGCCAATCTGGAATGGTGGCTTGAAAACGCAAGCACCTTCAATCCGCAGGATGCTGCGAAGATAATACTCGCCATGCTCCCGAGAAGGGGAATGGAGGGGAGGGAGGGTTTCGAGGAGAAAGTGAAGGATGCGCTTTTTTCCATTGAGGACCCTGAAGGGGCGTGCGCGGCAGTGGCTGGCATGCTGAAGAACGGCTACTTTCCAAAAGAAGCTTACATTGTGCTGGAAAGGGACATTTCAAAATACTCGCCCAAGAGCGCGGCAAAAGCGATTGATGCAGGGATTGCATACCAACATTCGCAATCAGATATGCACTTTGCCGGCCTTATAGGCAAACTTCCCCAAAAATACCAGGTAGAGCCCCTAATCACCCTTTTCGAATGGGGAGGGAAGGAGGATGTGGAAGCCGGGAAGCTTCTTTTGGAAAAACATGCGGAAAAAACCATTGCACGGATAATCGGGCGGGCAATGGTCGGGGGGTTCAAGGCGCAGGATTGCGCGTACCTTGCGGCCCGCATCGGCAAATTGCCCCGTGGGCTTCAGGAGGCGCCCCTGCAGGAGGCAATCCTGCACGATGATGAGAAGGTTATGGGGATTTGCTTCAAATTGCTGGAAGGGCTGGGGCAGGAAGCGTGGGGAAGGACTCTGGCACATGCGCTCAAAGCCCCGGGAGCGCATCTTGCAACGTTCCCATTGATGGCAAAGATGCCGGAAAAGCCCAAGCGCACCAGGAGGAAGCTCATACTTGCGGCAATCAAGAACGCGTCTGAGAAAGCCGAGCTGGAAGGCGTGAGGCTGCTTGGCCTGGAGAAGAATATAGGGAGAGATGTCACTGACTTGCTCGAAGGAAAGGAAATCCGCGATAAAGCCAGATGTGCGCTTTATGATTATTTAGGGACGGTGGAGGAGGGGAAGAGGGCTAAGCTGATAATGGAGGGCATAAAGAGAGAGAAGAAGGTGGGGAAAGCCGCGTTTTCGCAGATAAGGCTGGCGCCAGAGGGGGAAAGGGCTGCGCTTTGGTATGGCGGATACAGGAATATGGACCTGGGGGAAGGCGTTGACCTCAAAGAATCATTCGCGTCGCTTCCGCCAGCAGTGCGCGCAGAGGCGCTGGAATGGGCGCTTGAAGCAGAGGATAACAAAAAACTGCAGGCATTTGCCCCGCTCATCTGCGAGCTTGATTACGAGGGGATGAAACGCATCGTGCCGAAAGCGCTTAGGAGCATGCACGGGCATGTTTTCCATTATGCCCACCAGGCGCTCTCGTTCCTGGACGAGGAAAAGCGTGAAGGCATGTGCGATTATACTGCTGATGAGATTAGGCATGCGCTTTCGCAGGAATGGACTGATGCTATATGGCTCACCGGCAGCCTCAATGTTAACGAGCCCAAGGGTTCCCAGAAATACCTGGAAAGGGAAAAACTTGTCATGGACAGCGCAAACCGCATAAGGGCAATGATGCTTGCGCCGTTCATTGCAAAAAGCGAGAGGGGAAAAGTTGCCGAAATGGCATGCGATTCGATGGAGGAATTCATCAAAGAGGCTGACTGGGAATTCCGCTCGCTTGGAACCGAGGCTGTAAAGCTTATTGCGCTGCAACCAGAACACAGGCAGGAAGCCCTGTACGGGGAGGCTGCAAAGATGATGGACAGGCAGCTTGAGCCTGTGAA
>JBAZTI010000038.1:0-11919 GCA_041662045.1 Candidatus Micrarchaeia archaeon
AGCCTGCGCACCTCGGCGGCCCTGACGTACTGCGCATCCTCGTCGCGCGCATAGACCACTGCCTGGCCTGCGCCAAGCTCGGACGTGCCCTCCGCAGCCAGCCTTTCAAGAAGGCCGGGATAAACGGACTTTTTCATGGAATCCGACTTGAACCTGCGCCACAGCTGCTCCATGGACGCCTCCACCGCCTCGTCGCGCGCCTCGTCCACCATCTTCTTGGCGGCAAGCTTTGCAGAGGTCGCCCTTTCCGACGCCTCCTGCTTCGCAAACTCCGTGGCCTCCTTTTTCGCAGCCTTGACGGTTTCCTCCGCCTTTGCCTTCGCCTCCTCGGCAATCCTGTCGGCGTTCTTCTGCGCGGCATGGATTATTTTCTTCCCTTCGGCGTCCGCGCCCTTGTGGAGTTCGCCCGCGAGTTCCTCAAATCCCATTTGCTCACCTATCTTTCTTCACGCACTGCGCCGTGCGGGCGCGGGATGGAAAAAAACCCGCGGCCAGCCGGGAAGAGCGTGTGCATTTTCTCGCTTATGCCGTAGCCGCCTCTGCGGCCGCTTCCGCGCCGCCTATCTGGCCGAGCAGCAGGAAGGCGACCACGAAGCCGAAGATGACTATCAGCTCGGGCAGCGCCATGTAGACGATGAGCTTGAACGTGTCCTCCGGCCTTTCCGCGACCACGCCCATGATTGCGGAACCGACTGACGCCTGCGCGATGCCGGTGCCGATGGCGCCGCCAAAGATGGCGATTGCCGCGGCAATGCCGAATGCCCCTGCATTTTCTATTGCTACCATTTTCACACACCTCTTCATTTGTTTCTTCTCAGAGTCAAACCTCTTGAGTATAATTCCTCCTGACAGCAAACGGCGCAAACCTGGCGCCGCCGCCGTGGTAGAACTTGCCGAAGAACTCCACCACATTCAGCCTGGCCCCGTGCACGAGCGCCTCGAACATCACCAGCACCATGGCCGCGAAGTGCATGGACAGGTAAAGCGCCGCTGTGACCGCGAACACGGCAAGCCCCGCGGGCGAGAGGTCAAGCCTTGGCATGAGCAGCATGTTTATCGCCTCGGCGATTATCACCCCCCCAACGCCAACCGCGGCAATACGGAGGTATGACATCACGTTCCCGAGCAGGCCGGGTATCTCCACCGCCGCGATTATTCCCTCGGTCATCACCAGCCCCACTATGGACAGGCCAAGCACTGCCAGGGACGGCATGGCAAGCACGGGCACGATGTTGTACATGCCGCTTGCAATCGCCATGAAGCCTGACAGCAGTATGAGCAGCCAGCATATCTTCGCGGCGGCGTGCTTCTTGCTGTGGTGCCATTCATTCACAGCGCCCAATATGAAGCCGAGCGACAGGTGCGCCATGCCCACCAGTATGGATATCAGCATGAGGGTGTTTATTGCGGCTAGGCGGTGGAAGCCCTCGTAAAGCTGGAAGTGCGCGAACCCGAAGACAGACGCCAGGTGCGAGTGGGTGAAGCCGAAGTACTCGTCGAATATCACGCCGGCTATTATCGCTGGGATTGACGAAATCGCCCAGATGAGCGCCACCTGGTTCAAAAGCGAGCCCTTCTCCGACTTTTTCACAAGCCAAAGCGAGAACAGCAGCGAAAATGCGGCATAGCCAGCGTCCCCCAGGATAAGCGCGTACATGAGCGGGATGATTATGGCAAGCAGGATGGACGGGTCGATTTCAGAGTACTGCGGCATGGAGACGAACTCCACCAGGTACTCGAAAGGCTTTGCGCGCTTTGGGTTGTCCAGGAGCGTGGGCGGCACCTCGTGGTGCGCATGCTGCGCATGGGAAACCGCAAGCTTATTGCCGAACTTCTTGTGCAGCTCGGCCTTTATCCTCGCCACCTTGGAGCTTTCCGCCCAGCCTTCTATGAAATACAATGACGCGCTTGCGCCGAACGAGGTCGCCACCTGCGCGCGGTCAGCCTCGATGGACAGCGCCTCCTCAAGGCAGAGGGCATTGGGGTAGACTGCATCCGCAGCCTTTGCAAACCTTTTCTCCGCAGCCTCCATCCTCTCGCGAAGCTTCCCCTCCTTTCCCTTAAGCGAGGCGATTTCCTCCCTGGGGGTGGCAAAGATTGACGGCATGGGAAGCGCAGTGCCAAATCCTTCCAGGAACTTGGCATCCTGCCCCTTCTTCATTCCCAAAAGCACCACGCCTGATGCGGTTATCGAATATGAGCAGTTTTTCGTTGCCGCAAGCACTTCGCGCGCAAGCTTCACCTTTTCCTTGGGCACCCTTACGAGCGAAAAATGCAGGCTCTCGGATGCGAGCTCTGAAAAGTCAATCTCCAGCCCCGCAAGCTCGGACAGCGCCTTCTGCGATGCGAGGTTTGCATCAAGCTCCTTTGCGATATTCTCTTTTTCCGAAACAAGCGAAAAGATGCCTTCCGACTTTTCCAAAAGCGCGTCAGCCTCTTTCAGCGGGCTCTCATATGCCTGCTGCCTTTTCGGAAGCCTCCCCTTTTTCGGGAGCGCCTCGCGGAGCGCCCTTATTTTCACAAGCCGGGATGCCACCTCGTCATAGGACGGGAGCGGGCCAGAGCGCTCTATCTCGGGCAGCGCAGAGTCGGTGATATGGAGGACAGAAAGGGTGTGCAGGAATTTCACGGCCTGCGGGGCAATCGCCTTGAGGCAGACCGCCCGAATCTTTGACATTTTTACCGGCTTTAGCATGCAATACCCCTGATGCCCTCTGCCTGTGAAACCATTATGCCACTATATATCCTGCGAAATTTCCGCCACGTCCGTGTCCGACAGCCTTTTTGCGCGAATCGCTCCCGCCTGCTTCTTCGCCGCGCCCAGTATGGAGCCGACTTCAGACTCGGTCTGCTCCCGCCTCCTTGCAAGTATCTCGTTTTTCGCCTCGACCGCCTTCTGCCCAGCTTTCGAGATCATTTCCACAGAAGACTCGCGGGCAGCTGCCTCTATCCTTGCCGCTTCCGCCCTTGCCCCCTCAACCTGCGAGGCTGCGGATTTCTCGGCTTCCTTCAGCGCGCGCACCTGGGAGAGGAATTCGCCGTCATGGCTGGAAGGGCCAGGGTGCGCATGAGCAGCAGAATGTTCGTGTCCTTTAATGTCCTCTGAACCTTTGCCCATTGGTTTCACCCGCCCAAACTGCTTTTAGGTCGAAAAAGTGGACGCTATTTCGGGGCAGGGATTTTTAAAGATTTGTCCGGCTCTGACGGAAAACGTCATCAGAGCCCCAAATCCCGTATTATCCTTGACGTTTTCGCAAGCGCAGGGTCTGACTTTACTTCGGTAAGATGCACAGACTTGCAGCCTGCCTCCTGCGGCAGCGGGAATGGCTTTTGGTCATAGCCGAATGCCACGATGTCAGGCGAAACGCGCGCGAATGTCTGCAGCATGTCCTGCCCGCCCACTATTGCCAAGTCAACAGGCTTTAGCGCGGCAACCATGGAGCAGCGGTAATCCGCGGCATGGATGGGCTTCTTGCCTTTCCTCTTCTCCACTGTTTCGTTCGTGGCAACCACTGCCACCAGCAAGTCGCCAAGCCCGCGCGCTTTCTGCAAGGTAAGAACATGCCCGATGTGAAGCACATCGAACGCTCCGCCGGTGAGCACCACGGAAAACTTTGCGCGCTCGCCTGCCTTCAAAAAGTATTTCCCGTCTTTCTCCTCAAGAAGCGCCTTTTCCCCGCGCCCCAACTTTCCGTATTCAGCTTGCGGGATGCCGTTTTCCTGCACGGACAAAAGATAAAGGGATTTTGCGTTCATGGATAAACCCGGTTTATTACGCGCGGGAACGGAATGGCGTCCCTGATGTGGTCAAGCCCGAGCGTCCATTTCACCAGCCTTTCTATGCCCAAGCCATACCCGGAGTGCGGGAAAGGCCCATACTTCCTCAGGTCAACGTACCACTGGTAGTCCTTCATCTGAAGGTTCTCTGCCTTCATGCGCGCGAGCAATTCGTCAAGCTCCCAAATCCTTTCCGAGCCTCCGATTATCTCCCCATGCCCTTCAGGGGCAAGCACGTCCGCGTTAAGCACAGTGCCCGGGTTTTCCGGGTCCTCGCGCATGTAGAATGCCTTTATGTCCTTGGGGAAGTTTGTGACAAAGATCGGCTTGTCCTCGTCTTTCGTAAGAAGCGCCTCCTCATCTGCGCCAATATCCTGGCCCATCTTGATGTTCGCCCCCCGCTTTTGGGCAAGCTCAACAGCGTCCGTGTACATCATCCTTTTGAAAGGCGTGCGCACGGCTTTCAGCTTCTCAGGCTCGCGGCCAAGCACCTGCAGGATGTCGGCATGCCTGTCCGCAAGGTTCTGGCAAACGTGCTCCAGCATCTTTTCCTGCACTTCCATGTTCATCTTCTGGCTGTAGAATGCCATCTCAGGCTCAAGGTGCCAGTACTCGCACAGGTGCCTCACCGTCCTTGAGGGCTCTGCCCGAAAAGAGGGCGCCCATACGTACACCTTCTCCAGCGCGGTTGTGAAAGCCTCGGCATAAAGCTGGCTGCTTTGCGTGAGGAATGCCTTTTGCCCGAAATAATTCATCTCGAAAAGCGTGGAGCCGCCCTCGCAGCCAGCCTGGGTGATTATGGGCGGGGCAAGCTCGAAAAAGCCCTCCTTTTCGAAAAACTCGCGCAGGTACTTTGTAATATAGTGGCGCCCCTTCATGATGGCGGTGAGCCTCTGCGAGCGCAGCCACAAATGCCGCGTGTCAAGCAGGAACTCCACAGACTGGTCCTTGGCAATTGGGAACGGCTCGCCCTTTCCGACAAGCTCCACTTTGGAGGCGGCAAGCTCAAAGCCGCCTGGCGCGCGCTTGTCCTCTTTCACAGTCCCTTCAATGAGTATGGTGGACTCGATAAAGGCGGAGGAAGCCGCCTGGAAGCGTGCCTCCCCCACCGCATCCTTCTTCACCGCGGACTGGATGGTGCCCGAGGAGTCGCGCACCACGATGAACGCCAAGCCGCCAGATGTGCGCGAGCGGTGCACCCATCCGCGCACCTTCACCAGCTTATTGTTGTGGGTGCCTGCAAGTATGCTGGCAATTTTCGCATAGTCTGTTGCAAGGACATCCATTTTCCCACCTGTGAGAAGAATGAGGAAGAAAGAATAAAAACAGAAGTATCAGATGCTGACTAGGGCTTGCCGCACCCGCTCCGCCTAACCTATGAAGTTCCTCTTCCACGCAGTGCGCATTATGGCGTCCGTGAGCCTGCTTCGGTTGTCCGAAAGCGCGATGTCAAGCACTTCCTCTGCGGCTTCGCAGTATTCCGGGTCCTGCCCGTTTTTGAAATGCGCAAGGAGCTGCAGCATGCCTTTTCCCGCCCCGCCAGGCAGCAGCTCCATGTTCCTTTTGCATGCGTACTGCAGGGCATCCGCCATGTCCTCGTCAAACGACAGGTACATTGTCCTTACGGTGTCAAGCTCTTTCTCGGAAAGCGCGGAAAGCCCCAATAGCTCAGGCGGCACGCCAATCGAGTAAAGCGCGGAGCAGAACGGGATGGCGCGCGGAAGCGATATTCCCTTGAGCGAACGCGAATAGCCGAACAGGCCGATGTGGAGCTTCCTTGCCCTCCTTGACGGGTTGTGGCGCGAAAGCACGGAAATCAAGCCTGACAGCGCTGCCACCTCCTTTTGGTACTGCTCCGACACCTTGTCCACTATCATGTTCACAAGCATCTCATCCACTGCCAGGGGGCGGCTGCGCGCGCTTCCGTTAATCGCCTCCACCCCGCTTCTCACCATGCTTTCCGGATAGTCGTACTTGAAAGATGATTGCAGCGTGAATGTCTGAACCGAGGGATACTCCCGCAGGCAGTTAGAAGCGTTTGAGGGCTTGAGGTTGCCGCGGAACGGCGCGCTGCCCACGCCTATTATGGGAAGTATTTCCACCGAGGTTTTTTCCTGCAGGCGGTGGAGCCGCTGAAGGCAGAGCTTGTTCAGGAGCACTGCGGAAAGCGAGCCGTAGTTGAGCGCAGGGTCGGAGCGCGCCAAAAATACCCTCTGGTACTCGAATTTCTTCCCCTTGAGGAAATCCCCAACGATAGTATCTGCGGAGGAAAGCGAAGCGCGGTCCTCCACAAGCGGGATGGGGCGTATTTCCTCGGGCGCGAACTTGCCCACCCACTCGCTCACCGTGATGCCGCCTACCATAGTGCCCTTCTTGCCCACCACCACTTTCTTGTAGTAATCATAAATCCTGTCAAGCTCGGCGCCTGAAGTGCACATGGGAAGTATCACCTCCCACACAGGCGCCACGCTGCTTCCTGAAACCGCGGCTACGTCGTAATTTAGCGGGATGGACTCAAGCGTCTCAAGGAGTATCTTGCCCTGCGCCTTTTCCACATTGGGGTTTGGCACGCGCAAGGTGAGGAACACGTCTTTTCCAAGCGTGTTTTCCGAGAAGAATTTCGGATAGCGCGACAGGAGCTTTTCCACCACGCGGCTGTCCACGTCCTTGCCTTCGCAGTCCCACATCTGCTCGGCAATGCCTAAGTGCGAATAGACATAGTATGTTTCCTTTATCTCAGTCTCGCCCGCCAGCACTTCGCTGTCCGAGAAGAACGGCGAATTGACATTGTCGGGGTGCTGCGTGCTCATGCAGCGGGGCACTTGAAGCTTTGGCATAATCCCACGAGCGCATTTTGTGCGCATCATTTAAGAATGCGCGCGGCAGGGCTACCATCCGTAATGCTCTGCGCGCGATTGCCCCAGCGTTTCCATCGCTGGCAGGAATCCCTTTGCAAGAAGCCGGGGTGCGGAAAGAAGCACGTTTGCGCCTATCTGCAGCTTCTGCGCCTGCGAAATCGTGGTGAGGTCGCGCGGGATGAGCCTGCCTATCCTATTCAGCTCATCATCTGTAAAACCATACATCTTTTCCTTGCCGCCCACGAGCTTTGCGTAATTCGGGAATTCGGCGCGCCATTTCTGCTCATAGGGCGCAAGCGCGGCTTTGGAGACGTCGTTTTTCTTGAGCGCATCTGCCGCAACCTCTGCCGCAAACTTCCCCGATGTCATGGAAAGCGATGTGCCTCCCTCGAACATGGGCGAGGTGAAGCCTGCCGCGTCGCCCACCAGGAGGATGCCGTCTGCATAGGTGTTTGCAACAGGCCCGCCTGCCGGAATCTGCCCGCCAAAAGCCTTCACGTTCTTCTTCTCCCTCAAGCCATATTCATCAATGAACTTCTCAAGGTACGCCCTTGTCTTTGGCGCGTCATTTGTGACAAGCCCCACATTCGCGCGCCCGTCCTTCTTCGGGATTATCCAAAGGTAGCCGTGCGGCGCCAGGCGGGGCCAGAGGAAAAAGTCAATGAAGCCGTCAAAGTCAACAGGTGTTAGCTCGTACTGCAGGCCCACCACTGTCTTTGGCGGCTCGTTCATCTTCAGAATGCGGGAGGATGCGCCTGCAACTCCGCTCGCGTCGATTATTATGCGCGCGAAATACTCGCCTGCTGTTGTGGTGACACGCCACCCCCCTTCCTCGCGCTCAAGCGATGTCACGCGGCTCTTGAGCTTGTAGGCGGCGCCGGCCTTTGTGGCTTCAAGCGAAAGATACTGCTCGAACTTCTCCTTCTCAAGCGAATAGCCCGGCTCTGTGATGAACGAGGCTGTCTTGTCGGGGAAAACAAGCCGTATGCCTTTTACCTCGCGCGAAACCGCCTCCTCGGGAAGCTGCAGCCCAAGCCTTTTGGCTGCAAGGAGCGACAGGCACTCTCCGCAGTGCACAGGCTGGCCAATCGATTCGTGTTCCTCGAGCACAAGCGTGGACACCCCTGCCTTTGCGGCAGTGAGGGCGGCGTAGTTCCCCCCTGGGCCAGCGCCAATCACCGCGACATCGAACATTTCCATGGTAACCAGCAGGAATTGCCCAAATGCAATTAAAAATCAGGCGCTTTTCTATTGCTTCTCGCGCAGCTCCCCTGCCTATCTTGGCAGGTTTTTGGTGGACGCCACGTGCACCTTCATGAAATAGCCCACGCCACGCTTCTTGAAAACGTCGGCACGGGCGATTTGCCCGTCCATGCTGGCCGAGTTTTTCATGCTTATCTCATGCCAGGTCCGCCTGTCTATCTTCACGCCAGTAATTGACACCAAGCTTGCCATAAAACCACTCCCGTTTTGCGGTCCGAATGTAATAAAAAGCATACGGGCGCGCGGGCGCGTACAGGGCGCCATTGCCTAGCGCGTATCAGTTTCCAAGAATAGGAAAAAATGAGAAGAGGTATTAAAAAATCCGGAGGCTGAACAATGTTCGTGAAAGGCTCAACCGGCGAGGAGGCATATCAGTACGCAGACAAGCACTTCCGCGAGGCTTGCAAGGTGATATTGGGGGGCGAGGCGGGAAGCCTGCGCGAGTGCGAGGGCTGGCTGCTTGCGCTCAAGCAGCCCATGGGGCATGCAAAGTCGTCTGTTTCCGGCAAGGGGCTGGCGCTGGTTTCCACTGATTTTCCGGAAGGGGCGCGCTACCTTTCCATGGACGAGGCATATGCGGCAAAGCCTGCTGCCTTTTCCATCAACGACATCAAGGACATCGATTCCCTGTTGCGCGCCGCCCGCGAGCGCTTCGCCTATTCCGGCAACCTCGTTTTCGGCAACTCGCAGTTCGTGGAAGGAAGCACTGACGTGAGCGACTCTTTCTACATCTACAAGTCTGCGCGCGTGTCAGGCTGCAAGGCAATTGCCTGCTCCACAATAGTGAAGGACTCGAGCTATCTGTTTGGCTGCAATGTGGCTTCCAAGGACGAGTACTGCATGCGCTGCCACCAGTTCACCTTCAACGCGCGCTGCTTCGAGACAAACATCACCACTTCCTCATCGGACTGCTACTACACGTATGACTGCCTGGGCTGCAAGGATACGATGTTCTCCCTCGGGCAGAGGAATGCATTGCATATGATTGGCAACCTTGCGCTTCCCAAGGAGAAATATATGCGGCTCAAGGCGGCTCTGCTTGAGCAGATGAGGAGCGAGCTTTCTGCGAAGAAGGTGCTCCCCTCCTTCCAGGACATATTCGCCGAAGCAGCGCGCACGCCTGCCGCGCTTCCTGCAGGGGCAAAGGCATGCGCGAAAAAGTTCGAAAGGAAGGTGAACAGGGCGCCTGTGCAGAAGGCGTTCGACGCCACGTGCAGACTGGTGCTTGGGCAGGAGCTTGGCGAGCTTGCGCGCTACAGGGAATGGCTGCTTCGGCACAACATCCGCGTGAGGAAAGTGCGCTCAGTGCTCGGAAGCGGCGAAATGCCTGCCGCTTCCTATGAAAACCTGAAAGCGCTTCCTGACAGCAGGTATGTGAATATAGACGAGAGATTCCCGCTTACGAGGATGATGAAGCTTGATGAAAAGGAAGCGGAGGGGCTCACGCTTGCAAACGCCGGCAAAATGCTTTCAAGAATCGCATACATAACCCCGCAGTTCCACGAGGGCACCAACCTGAACGCATACGATTGCCCGATAATACTCTGGTCATCCGACTGCGAGGGTGTGCACGGCTGCGTGTTCATGAAAAAGTCGGCGTACTCGACTTGGGGGCGCGACTCCGAATACCTGTTCGGCTCAGCCTTTGTCTTCGACTCGGGCTTTTCCATCAGGTGCTACAACTCCTTCAAGCTGAAGAACTGCTTCGAAGTGGATTCCGCGCGCTCAAGCACGGGCTGCTATTTCTGCCACAACGTGGAGAACTGCCACGATGCCATCTTCTGCTCCAACGTGAAGAACCTGCGCTACGCGGTTTGCAATAAAGAGGTAGGAAAAGAGGAATTTGCGCGCGCGAAGGCTATGCTTTTGGCGCGCGTGGTTGCCGAGCTTGAGGAAAAGGGAGAATGCGGGATGGATGTTTACTCGATGAGTAACTAGAGGGCGGGCCAGGAGGATGTGCATTTTGCCGCAGGCAAAATGCATCAGACATCGAGCGAAGCTCGATGCTGAAGCCCCTCCGGGGTTTAGGGGTGGGAGGCTGGCCCCAGCCGCGCAAATTTGGCGACCATCACGGCTGGGGCATCAGTGTGAATGAATTTAGTAAGGGCTAGTCCTCGTGGCTGTTCCACATCCTTCTTTTCTGCTGCATGAGGTCCTTTGCAACCGAGAGGAGCTGGGTGGAAACCCGCAGCGCCTCGTCAGGCGAGAGCTTTATCGCCTGCTGGCTCACGGTGTTCATGAGGCGCAGCGTGACCACGCCGTCGCGCGGGAAGCCGTTCTGCTCCGATGCCGGCTCGCTTTCCAGCCTAAGCGCGTTCCTGTGGCTCTCGCCCTTCTCGTCCTTCCACCAATGGATTATCTCCTCTTCAATCGTCGCCATGGTCACAAAATGATGTTTTGCGGTATAAAAACCTTCACAGGGTGGGGTGCCGGTGCACTTCTATGGCTGGCAAGGGCAAAAAAACATCATCGGGCGGAAAAACAGAATAAAGCAGGAATAAAAAATAAAAAAGAAAGGGAAGCTCACTCCTCGTCCTCGTCTTCCCAGTCCTCGTCGAAATCGTCATCCTCGTCTGGCTCTTCTTCCTCGTCCTCGTCAATCCTATAGACCGGGAACCTGTAAGGGTCTGGCATGTCGCCACCTCTAACGCTGTATAAAAAGGGAAAAGTATATAAGCAGTGGGGCGTTCCGCCCATCCCACGACGGCGCCGCTAGGGTTTTAACACTTGACTGCGCATTTGGGCTACGGGGGTGTAAGCATGGGACTGGTGGACAGCCTTACAGGCGTGGAGGGCACTCTTCTTCAGCTCGGGCCCATAATCTCCGTGATACTCATAGTGCTTGGCGGGCTGGCTTATGGCCTTGCGCAGGCGCAGCCGTCTGACCAGCGGGGAAAATACATCACCACAGCTTACGCGCTCCTTGCAGGCGGCATAGTGGTCGCGGCAATCACCGGAGCGGCAACCCTCATCGCGAGCAATTCGGCGAACCTGCTCAAGTAGGCACACGCTCCCTCATCCGTTCACTATTCCCGATGCCACTCCCCTGGCTTTTTCGCCCCCTATCTTCAGGATTGCGCGCAGGAAAGGCTTGTCATTTTCCTGCAATGCCTCGTGGAGCGCAATTGCAAGGCTTGCCTGGCTGGCGTTTTCAACATATCTGGTTTCATCCATCGCCTTCATGCAATATGATGCAAAGGAGAACGGGGCTTCCGTGTTGTCTTCCTTGCCCCCCGGCGCCCTTCCGAGGTAGGCAAACGCCCTCTTCAGGTCGCCTGTCCAGCATGCGATGGCTGCCGCAGACCAGGGGCGGCCCTCCGCAGTTTCATCAAGGCCGCTCCACACCTCGTCCAGCTTCCCGTTCCCAATCTGCAGCCATGCCAATATCTCTGGAGAGGCGGATTTGCCATGCCCCTGCTCGTATTCGATAAGCAGCTTAACCGCCAGGTCGCTGTCCCCGTAAATCGCCGCGTAGTTCGCCAGCAATGAAACGAACCCCGGATTTTCCCTCAGCTGCTCAACTTCCAATAAGCGGTGCAGGCAGTCCGATGCGACTTCCCGCCTGCCTGCTTTCAAGGCAATCTCGAAAGCGATCAGGGATTCATCCTGCTCCAAAAAGAAATCAAGGAAGGCCCCTGTTGCCTCGCTGCTGCGGCCGGACAAAAGGATAATTGCCCTGGTCACCGCCTCGAACCTGCCTTTAAGCGCCTCAACAGTTTCCCCGGCAGTTTTTCCAGAGTTCGCCCCTTCCATTGCCTCCTTTTTCACTTCCCCGTACATCTGCATCAGCTTTTTTGCCAGCTCCTCCTGGGGGAACTCCTCCAGGCAGGCCTGTATCACAATCCTGTTCTCCTCGAGGATGCATTTGGAAAGCAACTGGCGCGCGAACTCCTTGTCGCCAATGATTGCGGCCAGCGCGCCACTCTTCCCTTTGTTGAACTGCTTGAAGCCGCCGTTCCTAAGCATGACCAGAAACTCCTTCCTTACCCCCAGCGCAGTTGCCCTGCGCACGAAGTCCTTT
>JBAZTI010000039.1:0-4545 GCA_041662045.1 Candidatus Micrarchaeia archaeon
CCCAGTCCATCCACACCCCGCAGCGCCTGAACTGGCCCGAAATGACGCCTATGTACTGCGTGGCGAATGCCTTGCACTTTTCCACGAACTTCTCCACGCCGTACTTCTCTATCTGGCGCTTGTCGTTGAACTTGAGCTCCTGCTCCACCTTGACCTCTATGGGAAGCCCGTGCGTGTCAAAGCCCGGCTGTGCGCGGACGTTGTAGCCGCGCGCGCGCCTGTAGCGGCACACCGCGTCCTTTATCGCCTTGTTCCATGCGGTGCCGGGGTGTATCTGGCCTGTGGCATAGGGCGGGCCGTCGCAGAAGTAATAGGGCTTGCCGCCCGAAAGCGAGCGCTTTACCTCCTCGTATATCTTGTCATGCTCCCAGAATGCGGAAATTTCGCCTTCCAGCTTTGCAGAGTCGTGCAAGCATGATCACCCTGAAATGAAAAGCTCGCGAGCCACCGCGGCAATTGAGGGAAGGCAGAAGAGCAGGGGCACGAAGGCAAGCGCCAGGAGGGAGCCCGTGGTGCTGAAAAGGATGGCGGAAACGAAATAGCACACAAACGATGATGCCAGGAGGAGCAGCGCCGCCCATGGGGAGGCAACCGACGCCTTCTTGAGCTGGAGGAAGATGAAATAGCCTGCCTGCGAGACGGCAAGCAGCGCCAGCGCAAAGGCTGGAGAGGCGGCGCCGGATAGCGCGAGCATGAGCACTGCTGCGGCGCAGGCGGCAAATGAAAGCGTAAACTCGTCCATGCAATCGGCTCTATACTGCAAGAGCAAGTATTTAAGTCATTTGGGGCAATACTTTCGCGGGAGGAACATGGCAGACTACATACCCTGGACCGAGAAATACCGCCCGCGCGCTCTTTCAGATATCGTGGGCCAGAGGGAGATAGTCAGCCTGCTTGCCGCATATGTGAAGGGGAAGAACATGCCCAACCTGCTTTTCGCAGGGCCCCCAGGCATTGGCAAGACAACCGCCGCGATTGCGCTTGCGCGCGACCTGTATGGCGAGAGCTACCGCGACTGCATACTGGAGCTCAACGCCTCCGACGAGCGCGGGATAGACGTTGTGCGCGGCAAGATAAAGGATTTTGCGCGCACGGTGTCCCTTGAGTCGGTGCCTTTCAAGATAATCTTCCTGGACGAGGCCGACTCGCTCACCAATGACGCCCAGAACGCGCTTAGGCGGACAATGGAGGTATACGTGAGCGTGACGCGCTTCATACTTTCCGCAAACTACTCATCCAAGATAATCGAGCCCATACAGAGCCGCTGCTCCGTGTTCCGCTTCAGGCCGCTGCGCGACGAGGAGATGAGGGAGATGATTGCGCGCGTGGCAGAGGGTGAGGGCTTGTCGGTGGAGGAGAAGGCTGTCGAAGCGCTCCTATACGTGTCCGAAGGGGACATGCGCCGCGCGATAAACGCGCTGCAGGGAGCCTCGCTTTCCGCAAGGAAAATCACGCCCGAGATGGTGTACAAGAGCGCAAGCCGCGCGGAGCCTGCCGAAATAAAGGAGATGATGGAGCTTGCGCTTGGCAGGAAATTCGTGGAGGCGCGCAAAAAGCTCCACAAGCTCATGATAGAGTACGGCATGAGCGGGGAGGACGTGCTTCTCCAGATGTACAGGACGGTGGACGCGCTTTCCGTGACCGAGCGCGAGAAAGTCACAATCGTTGACAAGATTGGCGAGTACAACTTCAGGCTTGTGGAAGGCGCGAACGAGACGCTGCAGATTGAGGCTCTGCTCGCGCAGCTTCTCATGGTGAAGTGATTTCCATGCCTTCTGAGGCATATTCCCTTCTTGACAGGCAGTGGAAAAGCGCGTGCAAGGTGCTTCTTGGAGCTGAGCCTTCGGAGCTTAAGGCATATGAGGCATGGCTTGCCAGCTATATGGCAGAGCACAAGATGGAGAAGGTTGGCGCAAGCGAGGCAATGTACCAGTTCGAGGATTTCGGCCCTTCGGCAAGGAAGATGGACTTTGCCTCTGTGGACTTCATGAAAAAGTACCCGCCCCTTTCAGCCAATGAAATGAAGGACATTGACTCAATTGCACAGGCGCTTGGCGAGCGCGTGGCATACACGGGCAACATCTTTCTTGGCAACTCGCGCTTTGTGGAAAATAGCACCAATGTGCTTGACAGCACCTATGTTTACAAAAGCGCAGGCGTGTCGGAATCAAGCTACGTTGCTTATGCCACAGACACGCGCCTCTGCAAGATGATATTCGGAGGCGACCAGAACGCCCAGTCAGAGATGCTTGTAGGCAGCTACATCAACAGGAAGGGAACGCGCTGCCTGGAGGCATGGGCGTGCGATGAAGTGTCGGACGTTTACTATTCCTCCTATTGCATTGGCTGCTCGGACATCATGTTCTCCTTCAATCTTGTGGGGCATCGCAATTGCATTGGCAACTGCCCGCTCCCCAAGGAAAAGTACCTTGAAGTGAAAAAGCGCCTGCTTTCGCAGCTGGCAGATGAGCTTGGGGCAAAAAAGAAGCTTCCCTCGCTTGCCGGCTTTGTGCCGCCTCTTTCCGCAAAGCCTGCCATCAGCCTTGCGCCGAAAGCAAAGGAAAGGCAGGACATGGCAAGGATAGAACGGGAATTCTCAAACACATCCAAGCTCATACTCGGCAGCGCGCTTCCAGGCGGCATTGACCGCTACTCAAAGTGGCTTTCGCGCAATATTTTCGAGGTAAAGAAGGCAAAATCCGCCCTTTCAGGCTCTGAAATATACACCTCGCGCCTTCTCTTTTCAGAGCGCGCGCCCAAGGAGCGGCTGATAGGCGCGGAAGAGGCGCCTGATGCAGGCACGCAGCTGAAGCTTTCTGATGCAGATGCCGCGTCGCTTGAGCTTGGCAACGTTCGCAGCCTCATCGGCAAAATCGCCTTTTTCTGCTGCGAGCGCAGGATTGGCATGAACGAGAACAACATCCGCGTGCCCATCCAGATAAACTCCTCAAACTGCTACTCTGTTTCCAACATCCCCTTTGGCAAGGACTGCGCGTTTTGCACCTGGCCGAGGAACTCAGAGCACTGCTACGGCTCAGCGCGCACGTTTGCGTGCGCATTTGTCATCCGCTGCTTCAACTCCCTCAAGCTTAGCCGCTGCCTTGAGTGCGACTGCTGCCGCGACTGCACGGGCAGCTACTTTTGCCACAACTGCGAAAACGTGCACGACAGCATGTTCTGCTTCAACGCCAAGAACCTGCGCTACGCAATCGGTAATGCAGAAGTAGGCAAGGAGGTATTCGAACGCGCAAAGAAGATGTTGCTTGCGGAAATAACCTCGTCGCTTGAAAAAACGCAGGACTATAGGCGGAGCATCTACAACCTGAAAGGATAATACGTGAACTTCTTCCAGTCAGAAATAGGAACTATTTCATAATCGTCAATCATGCTCCCGAACCTGTCGCGGAATTCCGAGAGTATTTCCTGGAAATGCGCGCTCCCTTTTGCGTCAAAACCCACGTCCACTCCCCATCGGCCCATGCATTTGATGAGATAGGTGGAATATGGGTGCGAGCGGCAGTACTCCTCGAGCTCGCGCTCCTTCCCGTCGTCCATGCCGCGGATGGTAGCAAGTATCTCGTAGTTGTCATAGCCAAGCTTTTGGTGGGATACGAAGGCAGAGTAGCCCCTGATTATGCCATCCTTCTCCAGCCTTTTCATTTTCGCGCGCACTGTCGCAGGCGAAACGCCTGCCTTCTTGGCAAGCTCCACAGTCGGCATGCGCGCGTCAAGAGAAAGGAGGGAAAGAAGCCTAGCTTCGGAAGCGTCGATTTTCGCGCCCCCGGGCTCGCCTGAAACAGAAAATTCGGCTTTCCGCTCCATGCTCCCCACCAGGTGGGTCTTGGGGTAGGCGGTGAATGCCGTGGATATTGAAAAATGGCACTCCTTCACCAAGCCAGGGTGCTTCCGGACTATTCCGCGGAGGATATTGTCAAACTCCACCGTGTTTTTCGCAAGCACGCCGATTAGAAGGTCGTATTTCCCGCTGCACTCCGCCACCAGCCGCACGCTTGGGTGGGAGAGGAAGCTATCGACTAGGGTTTCCTTTTCCTTGCGGGAAACCGAAGAAAGCTGGAGCCAGGCCTCATGGTTCACGAAGCCGAGCTTTGCAAAATCCACCAGGGGGATGAACGACGCTATGGCGCCGCTTGAAAGGAGCCTGTTCACCCTGTAGTGGAGCGCCTGCTTGGACACGCCGACCGCGCGCGCAATCCCGCCCAGGGGGCGGCGGCAGTTTTTCTGGAGTTCGTGGATAATCCGCCTGTCCTTTGCATCCAGCAGGGGCTTTTTGGCTTTCATGTGGTATTTATGGCTAGTTTTCAATATAAAACTTCTCTTTTGTCAAAAAAAAGGCTCAAATCATTTATAATCAACTTAATCTATAAAATACCACCGAGAAACACAAAAGGAGGTGGCAGATATGGAAGATGAAAAAGATGGGAAGTACACACTCAAAAAATGGATTTTCTCAACGACGATTGTCCTGCTTATGTTCGCGGGACTCCGTCTGCTCCTCTCTGATGCGGAGAGAAATAAGAGGAGCCA
>JBAZTI010000039.1:4555-11884 GCA_041662045.1 Candidatus Micrarchaeia archaeon
GAAGGAGGAAACCAGGGCAAAAAGCCTTGGGAACGCTTTGGATACGACCTGCGTCAATGGGGCTGATTTCATCTCGGCATCGGACAGGCTCACGCTGGCGAACATCAATCTGGAGCATTTGGAGCGGAATCGCCTCACAATAACCGACAGGTTTGGCGGAAAGACGCTTGGCGAGAAAATACACCAGGACAGCATTTACTTGAAGTCGGCCAGGCGCAACCTTGACTCGCTTGAGAGCGTGCTCTACCGGGTCATGAAGGCAAGGCAGCAGCCAATCAGGCAGCCGCAGCAGAGAATCCAGGTGAGGAGATGACTGGGAAAACTTACAGAAAGGCGCATAGAGGGTGGTAAAGATGGCAAACGAAACCATGGTGTGGAAAAAGGCAACGGCGAGGAAGCTTGTTCCGCTGGGCATCAATTACTGGAAATATTACAGGGCAAGCAGGAAGATTGGCAAAATTGAGGATAGACTGCCCCGGCTTTCCGGGCCCTCGAAGGATGCGGCGCTGAAAAAACTTGAACGCGAAAAATCAAAGCAGGAAAAAGCAATGGGACGCGTTTGCGCCCATGCGGATAATTCCCATGAATTTGCAAAGCTTTCTCAGCCCCAGAAGGACGCTGTGCTTGAGGGAGCGAAAAGCGTGATTGAAACAGAGGCTAAACAAGAAATTGCAAAGGGTGGCGGGGAGCGGATAGCTGGCTTGTTTGGAAGCCTGGCAATGGGCACGGCGCTTTTCATTCTAGTTGGAGTGGCCCCGCCAATGCTAACAGACAGTAAACCGAAAGATAGCATCCTATGGTACGTTGGCACTGCCATAACGATCAGTCTTGCTTTGGGAAGTGGATACTTGCTTAGCCTCATTAAAGGCGTGAAAAACACCGAGAGATACATCAAAGAGCGTATCGAAGCGGCTGTGTCGGAAGTTAAAACAAAAGAAAATGCGGAACAATTGCAGCCAGGAAACACCGAAGTGAAATTAGAAACACCGACCGGAGAGCCCAAGGTTCAGAAAAAAAGCCTTCTTGATGAGGCAGTTGAAGCAGAAAGCCGCGGGGAATATGAAAAAACCGGGGACCTGCTGGATGCCCTCGCCAGGGTGGAAATCATGAAAATCCAATTGAATGCGTATCAACTTGGGGAAAGCAAAGAGCTAAGCATCATATTGGCGAAAGAATACCTTAGGCAAGCGGTAATATGCTATAAGATAATGGGCTTGACGGAAAAAGCAGCCAAGGCACACAAGCTTGCGGACATGAAGATTATCAGATGGTCGCAATGAGCATCTGCCGTTCACTTTCCCTTCGCCATCAGCATCGAGCTTTGGCTCGATGTCTGTCGAAAATCAATTGATTTTCGCCATCTTCCACATGAGCCAGAAGTACTTCCTGTACGCGTCCGCGACATGCCTGTCCTCCACCACGAATGCCACCGGCTCGTCAAGCCAGACGACATTTGTCACGAAGTTTCCGTAAATCCACACCACGTTGGGCGAGTACTCCCAGTCCTTGGGAAGCAATCGCACCGTGCTTATGGGATAGCGCGAGGCTAGTGTTGAGAGTATGCGCCGGTTGGAAAGCAGGAGCCACTTGTGCCTTTTTTTCATGGCGCGCGGGACATAGCTTTCTCCGAGATACTTTGCGTAGCGCTCGGACGCCTGCCCGCCAGCGCCTATGAACAGGGTTTCCTTGTGCTTGAGCGTTTCCTCCATTATCGCAAGCATGCCCGAGTCGCCCTTGTAAATCTGCGTCTTGGAATCAAAGAGCCTGTCGAATGTCTGGCGGAATGTTTTTGCCAAATGCTCGTCCTTTATGAGTATCACGGTGGGCTCCTCGTGCCAGAGCACGAGCGCGAGCCTGTCCGCATAGGTCCACCACACCCCGGGCGAGGGTGCGGAAGGGTCTATGAACTTGTTTTCAGACAGCGGAATCATTGCCCCCCTTTCGCGCGCCTGGGCGGTATCAAGGAGGATCATCCTTGACTTTATGCCGAGCTTTTTCTTCTTGGCATAGAATATCCTGATGAACTTCGGGAGCGCGTCGTGTATCTGCATCTGCCCGTAATACACGCAATAGTCTGCGCGAAGCGCGAGTATGTCCTCCACTATGGTTTTTACCGCCTGCCTTCCGTGCATTACAGAGGCAGAAGTCGCCTTTTCAGCCTCGAAAACACGCGAGAGGGAGGGGAGGATGCCCTCCATGGCATCGCGCTTCTCGTCGAGGAAAGAGAGGAGGGAGGAAGGGGGGGAGGGGGTGAAGGTTTTCACTCCCCCCACTTCTGCAATTCCCGCCATGCCCTTCTTTTCAAGCTGCACCAGGGTGTCGTACACCACCCTGCGGTGCATGCCGCTTCTGGCCGCCAGGTCAGTCGCCTTTGCCTTTCCGCATTTAAGGAGCAGGAAATAGAGCCTGGCCTCGTTCTGCGTGAGGCCAAGCTCCTGCAGCACCTCTGTTTCTCCAGCCATATTGCAACTCTGTGGTGTTTAAACTCACCACAAATTTATATATAGGTTGGATGTGGTAAAGGAGAAATAGGTGTGATTATGACTTTCAAAACTTTCGCCTGCGCGCTTGGAATTGCGGCACTGCCCCTTGTCTCAGAGGTGGCAAGCGCGCAGCAGCAGGACACGCTGCCTGCCACCCCTGGGCTGATGGCAGCCTACCCAAACCACTCGCGCAGGGGCGTCTTCCCAAACCCTGCGATGTGGGCTGAGCTTGGCGAGTGGGTTTATGCCGCAGCTTCGTTTGACAGTGTGCAGAACGGGGTCATGCTCCAGCTGAACAAAAAGGTTGCCCGGGGCGTCTGGGCAGATGCAATCTGGCAGAAAGGCACGCTGAGCGTTGCAGCCAGCTTTGAGATTGCAGACTGGATGCTTCTTGGCGCAAGCGCATCCACCAATGGCAAATCAGAGGTCGGAGCGATTTTCATCCCGGTGCACACCACTGGCAACCTTACCCAAATCGGTGCAAAATACAATCCGGCAGAAGGAACCTACCGGTTCGGCGCTGAGACAAGGCAGCTTGTCTGGAAGGGATGGGCGCTCACGCTTTCAGGTCAGGTGGCAATGGACAGCAGGGGGCTTAAGGACAAGGGAGCTGGCTTGCAACTCTGCAATGACAAGTGGCAGTTTTCTGCAGGCGCTGGCGGCAAGGGCTGGAAAGACTGGAGCGGGGCAGCCAGAAGGGTGTTCACTACAAAGAAAGGAAAATTCATCGGAGAAGTTCGCTACCTGCCTGGCAAAGAGGTTCAGGCGGGCGTTACATACTTCATTCCCAGAAAGGAAAAGGCATCTCCTGCCGAGCCGCACAATCTATTTAGCGGGAAGAGGCACTTGCAACCAATCAAGAGGTAAACAATGGAAAAGATAAACGTGGATTTCAAGAACACTTGCAGGACACTTTTCGGGCAGGAGATAGGCGATCTCGAGGAGTTCGCGCCCTACCTTTCGGAAACGATGTTCCCCTACAAGATTGCGCGCTCCGCAGTTTCCGGAAAGGAAGTGATGCTTTCGGGCCCTTATTACCCGGATGGCGCTGTGTTCATTTCGCAGGATGAGGTGGGGGCAAGGAAGGCTGCCCCGCTTTCAATAAACGACATAAAGGATATTGACTCGCTTTTCCGCGCGGCAGGCGAGAGCGCGGCATACTGCGGCAACAAGGTGTTCGGCACCTGCCTGGACGTGGCAGAGGTGGACAACTGCGCTGACTGCGCGGACGTGTTCCATTCCCACGACATCTACTCAACCAAAAACGCAGCGTATTGCTCCAACGGCAGGCTGTCCGAATCGCTTTACGGGGTGAGCGGGTTTTGCAGGAGCCACCAGTGCATGAGGTGCGCGTGGTGCGCGGGCCCGGGGCTGGGAGCTTCGCGCTGCTTCGAGTCCTACGGGAGTGTGGGGACCACGGGCGCGTATTTTGCATTCAACTGCTGCGGCTGCTCAGACGTGATGTTCTCCTTCAACCTGAGGGGGAAAAGCCACATGATAGGCAACCTGCAGCTCTCAAAGGAGAGCTATGGAAAGCTTCGCGCCAAATTGGCAGCGGAAATGGCGGGTAAGCTTGCCAATGACAAGAGGCTATTCTCGTTGGTGGATCTTGCCGCAAAATGGAAGGGAGAAAAATATAGGGAATTGGAAAGGGGAGATGCGCCACCAGCAATAAGGAAAGCGTTGGATAGCTGCTGCCGGGTGGTGCTTGGGAAGGAAGCGGGGACGCCGGAAAAGCTTTCGGGCTGGCTTTTGAAAAGAGCGGTGAAGGTGAAAAAAGTGATGGGAATGAAAGGGACGCCCACCTACCATTCCGACTACCCCATGCTTTGCAAAATACCCGCATCGCACGTTGTGACCCTGGACGAGGCGATTGAAGAGTCAGGAAGGCAGAAAATCGCCATCGGAGATGGGGAAACGCCTTCCCTGGACGAGGTTGCAAAGCGCGCAGGTAGTATCGCACTTTTCACGTTCGAGAAGCGGGAGGGCAGGTGCCTGGGCATCACCGAAGGGCCTGGCGCCTCGGACTCAACGGACTGCCACAGGCTCCTGTACGCATTTTCCAACACCCTTTCAGGTTATTCGTCGGTTGTGACCGAGTCGAAATATGTGTTCGGCGGGTATCTTCGCATCCTGAACAGCGAGTTCTGCCTTTCCTGCTACAACCTCACGCAGTGCGCCAAGTGTTTCGAGACGGACAGCTCGTACAGGAGCCGCGGGCTTTACTTCTGCCACAACTGCGAGAATGTGGAGGAGGGGATACTGTGCTTCAACCTCAAGGGCGCGCGCTATGCAATCCTGAACCAGCAGGTGAGCAAGGAGGAGTACATGCGCGTGAAGAGGATGCTGCTGGATTATGTGAACAAAGAGCTTGAGGAAAAAGGGGAGCTTGGGAGGAGCGTATTTTCGCTTAACTCAGCGCATCCTGAAGCGAAGAAGCGCGGCAAACCCGCCAAATCCCTCTAGCTCCCTGCCGCCGTCGGACTCGTGCGAGAATACCACGAGCTTCACCTTGCGCGCTTCCGCTTCCTCCACTATTTTCTCTATTTCCTTGCTGTTGCGCAGAAGCTCGTCTATGACAAGAAGCGTTTCCACTGCAGAGGCTTGCACGGCTGCTGCCACTTCCTTCTTGCCGTACGCCACCAGCCCGCTCTCTTTCCGAAGCTCTGTTGAGAATTTGTCCATGAGCACAAGCTCATTCTCCGCGCGCTCCTCTGCCGCCACTTTCCCCACCACGCCCTTTTTCAGAAGCTCAGTGATGCCTGTCCGCTCGGCGTAGGAGCAGTGCTCCAGCACAATTTTTTGCGCAAGCTTGCCGTCTTTCTGCTTGATGAACTTCATGAGATTTTCCTTGCCAAACCCCGGGCCTGCGACGATTATCTTGCCCACCTGGCTGGACTGCAGCTTCTTGAGGATTTCGCCGAAAAATGACTGCGTTTTCTCGTCAAACTTGTCATCGCGCTTCCTTGCGCTGTTTTCCAGCTCAAGCTCATATGCCACGCCATATCCCCTAAGGGTTGCGTATATTGCCTTGCTTTCGTCAAGCACCAGCATGCCCATGCGCGGGCGCTTGGTCTCGGCAATCGCCTGCTTTATGCGCGCCATGTGGTGCGCCATCCAATTGTCCTTTATTATGGAAACAGGGAAGCTTTCCTCTATGTCTATGGTGTGGTAAGCGCCCTGCTGCACGAATTCCTCGGGCGTCCCTTCTATTATCTTGCCTGTCACGCGCAGGCGGTTTGCATAAGGAGAAAACTCTACTTTCTCAACGGAAAGCTTCATGGTGACTGCTTTCTTCTCGCCAGCGTCATCTTCGGTCGCCTTGAAGCGCCTCCACGTGCGCGCAATCACCCGGTCGCCTGTGCCAAGCAGACGCTCGATGTGCCATAGGTCTTCCGTATTCTCAGGAGTGAGGCGTATCTCGCCCTCCTTGGGGTCCTGCTTGCCGAGCTTCATGGCAAAGAAAAGGAAAAAAGAAGAATATAAAGGCGCTTACTGCCCGTCAACAGGTGTTGCCTGCCCGCTTTTCTTGCCCGCAAGCCCCTTGAAAGCCACCTTGATTGAAGAAAGGAAGGCTTTGAACCTGCTTTGGGCTGCATTCGGCGCTTCTGCGCTGGTGGAATCGAAGATAGGGTAGGGAAGCTCTACACCGTATTTCACCTGCGTCTCGTGCCTGACCTTTTCTGCGCGGGCAGACGCATTGGCAACGTCAGGGTTATGCGGGGCAAATCCATACTCGGTTGATAGGCGGTCGTACTCTATTGATATGAGCCGAAGTATGCTCTCCTTGATGCCGCGTTCCTTTTGATCAATCGCGTCCTTTTTGGCAGTGCACTTGGACACGAGTTTTGCCTTTTTCCGCCTCCCAAGGTAATTCTGGAGAGCCGCCAATCCTGCCAAGAGGATGAGCCCTGCAAAGTCCGTCATTGACTCGACGGTTTGCGGGTCGAATTTGGAGAAAACATCTTGCACACGGCCAACCGCCCAGTTCCAAATCTCTGCCCCAGCCATGCCAGTAGCCAAGGCAGCGCCGCCGAGCCAGGGAAGGTAGGTTTTCAGGATATCCATATAGCGGGGTGCGTTGATTCTCGCGTCGAACTGCTTCTGTATGTTGTCCTTCTGGACGTTGAATGCGTTTTTTATCTCTATGAAGCGCGCGGTCTGGACATCCATGAAGTCGGAAATCTCCTTCATGAAGTTGAGCTTGGTCCAAAGCGTTGCAGCCTCTGGCGAGTCGTCGCCTTTCTCCTCGGCCTTTTTGTCATATGCCTGCTGCAGCCATTCGATTGCCCTCTCGTTCTTTTCCTTGGCACGCGCTGCATCTGCGCGCTTGTCTTCAGTTGTCGAGCCGCGATTTAGGAGCAGATAGGCGCGGGTGGCTGCGCTGTCCTTGTCAAGCGGCGGCTTGTTGCGGAATTCGCTCCGCCTGCCATTCCCAACTTTCTGCGGGTCGCCAGACAGTTGTTTCAGCTCCATAACTATTACCCCCACACCCTTTTTGTCGTCTCTATGGCTAAATTGTGGTAGCAAGGGTATTTAAACCTACTCTTACATTTTAAACAACATATAATAGGCGATGCGCGCGAAGCAATGGTAATAAACCCTAGCGGGAAGAATAAGCGCGGAATGTGTTTGCATGGAGAAGATGGGGAAGACAAGGATTGCAATAATAGACAGGGAAAAGTGCACCCGCGAGAAGTGCGGCTACCAGTGCCTCAAGGTGTGCCCAGGCGTACGGATGGGGGACGACACAGTCACCATTGACTCCGAAGGCTACCCGGTCATTTCGGAAATACTTTGCACCGGATGCGGCATCTGCCCAAAAAGGTGCCCCATGGACTGCATC
>JBAZTI010000040.1:0-11734 GCA_041662045.1 Candidatus Micrarchaeia archaeon
TGGTAGCTTCCGCTGTCCAGCCCCCGCAGCCAGTGGCAGTGGTCGCGGTCTCCTGGTAGCAATTGGTTTGGGAGACGGATGGCACTGCGCTTATGCCCTTGCCCTGGCAGTCCACCGTGGTGTCCTGGCTTTGGTTGATGCTCAGCCCGTAGGAATAGGCGCCTGAAGTTATCGTGTTTTCCCTTGCCGAGGCGTTGCCGGTGGCGTATATTGCAATGCCCGATCCAAGCCAGTAGTTGGCCGAAATGGTGTTGTTCTGCAAAAGGGAGACGCTGGCAGAGGACAGCCGAATGCCGTCTGAGAAGTTGCTTATGACGCAATTCTTCACGGTGGTGTTCCGCTGGTTCGAGAACACGCCATAGGAGCCGGTCGAGTTGTCGCCTATGATGGCATAGCCGCTGCAGTCAAGCGTGATGTTTTCCGCCTGGACATTGAAGCAGGTGGCGCCCGATGCCGATGCGTCCGCGTACATCGTATAGGTGCTTCCGGCAGTGGTGAGGTTGGAGCAGACAAGCAGCCGCTCGGTGGTGAGGGGCGCATAGTCCACGACTGCGCCCGAGAGCTTGCCCTGGGCAGTGGAATTGTTGTAGGGATAGCCTGAGCCGACAGTGCCGATGTAGAGGCCTGCAACCGAGGAGTTGCTGGCTCCGTAGACAGCCACGCTGCCGTTCATCACGTTGTGCCAAATATTGCCCTGGTTCGCGCCTGCATAGGTGCAGTTGAAGGAGTTGCTGCCGTTCGCGTCGTCCACGTACAGCCCGGTGGTGCCTGTGAAGTTGTTCAGGCAGAATATGTTGGAGCTGGAGTTGACGTTGATGGATACCAGGTCGCCTGCGCCCCCATCGCTTATCAGGGTGTTGTTGATTGCCGTGTTTCCATTGCTTGTTAGGTCCCCGCTGGTCGTGATGAGGATGGGGCTGCCTCCGTTCGCTATGAACGTGCTGTTCGCCAGCAGGCTCCGGTTGCTCGACAGTATCCTGACCCCGGCACCGCTTGCCCCCGAAGCGTTTGCGTTGCTGTTGAGGACCGCCGCCAGGTCGCTCGTCTGGATGTTGAGGGCGTGCTGCCCTGTCGATTTCGCAGTTACGTTCTCCAGCGTCACGCTGTTCGTAGCTAGGAGGTACACTCCCGAGTTTGCGCTAAAGGTGCTTCCTTGGGAGTTTGATGCGCTCGTGTTTGTCATTGATTGTATTATTATCCCGTATTTGTTCTCCGAGATGCCCGTCGAGTTGATGACCGAGCCGCCGTTCTCGTTGTAGAGCCAGATGGCGTTGTTGTTATTTCCCGAGAAGTTGGTGCTTGATGTTGCGGTGGTGTTGATGAGCGTTCCGCCTGCAGCCCCATTGAACCAGACCCCCACGCTGAAATTGGAGATGATGCAGTTCCTTACCGTTGCGTTGTCCCCGGTTATGTAGATTCCCCTGGTATTGTTGCTGTTGTCCCCAGTCATGGTGTAGCCGGCGCAGTCGATTGTGACGTTCTGGACCGTCACGGCAAGGCACGTCAGGCCGCTTACCGAGGCGTTGCCCGTCATCGTGTAGACCGAGTTTGCAGTTGACAGGGTGCCGCAGCGGATGGTGGCATTGTTCGAAAGCACAGTGGTGCCCTGAGCAGAGCTGTTTGCAGGAGTGACTGCGGCAGACCAGACCTCGCCCAGTTCTGTTTCGTTCGAGGAAATGGATGCCGAATGCCTGCCTGCCAGTCCGTCCTGGAAAATCATGCTTATCTGCTCCGCAGTAAGGGTACGGTCAAACAGCACCACCTCGTCTATTATGCCGTTCAGCGTCCCCTGGCTGGTGGCGCCCCCGTAACCGCGCCCTATGTAATTCAGGCTGACGTAGCTTGACGAGGACGAGCTGCCCACCGCCGAGCCGTTCAGGTAGAATGTGGGCGCGCGGGTGGAGCTCATTGCGATTGCAACGTGGATCCAGACGCCCGTCCCGGGCTTTGCAAAGTTGCTTGACGCCTTGGTGGTGCCTGCGCTGTCCTCATACAGTATTCTTCCGGTGCCCCCGGTTCCGTTTGCGAATGTGATGAAATCGTCATAAACTGCAAGGGCTGAAGAGGAAATCAACCCGGGATAATAGTTGTGCGCCCCCTGTCCGATGGCAGTGTCCAGCTTCACCCACATGGACAGGGTGGTGCTGTTTGTCAGCAGCAGCCCGTCGTCCAGGTAAATCCTGTCATTCGACCCGTCAAAGTCATAGGCTCCGCCCACCTTTCCCGAAGCCGTCCATGCAGGGGCATAGCTGGCTGTCCCCGCCCCCAGCTGCCCGTGGTTGGCGTTTGTGGAGTAATCCAATATCTGGTTCGCAGATGTGCTGGTTACCTGCCTGTCAAAAGGCATGTTGAGCAGGGCTATCGAGCTTCCGGCAAGCCTCCAGTCCGTGATGTTGTAGATTGCGTCAGAGGAATACGTGAGGTCTAGGTTGTCCGAGTCGCTGACCACCGCATCTGAAATCGTGAGGGAAAAGCCTGCTTGGACGAGAAGGAGCATGATGAATGCGGGCAATAGCAGGTTCAAGCGCATGTCAAATCATTGCCTCCCAGCACAGGGAATCCGTTCACGGCTCCCACGCCATTCCCGGTGCCGGAAATCCTCCGGTTACATTTATATACCTGACGTCGTAGCGGCAGATGGTTTCACCTCGATGGCGCGCGCCGTTTTGCGCCGCTTTGCATCATGTTGGCGGCGAGGTGGTGCCGCTTTCAGGGTAGTGGCTCTCGAACCCGCCGTTCATGCCAATCGACATCTTGAGGGAGACGCTGTCGTAGTAGGAGCTTTCCCCAAGCCCGTCCGGCGCAAAGAAGCGCAGGTAAACCCCGGGCACGCTTTCCGGGGTGGAAAACTCCCTGGTGGTCTGCACGTATGGGCCTGCCGAGGCAGTGGCGTTGAAGTAGCTTGAGCAGGCCGCCCCTGTCCATGCGCCCGCGGCGTCCAGGCAGGTGCCGTTCGAGTGCTCTATCCTGTACCTGCCTGCCGCGCCTTTTGACCAGAATGAAAGCGTGTAGGCGGTGTTCGGGGCAAGGGCGTTTATCGGCGATGCCATTGTTGCGTATATGTTCGGGTAAAAGTCGCCTACCACTTCGCCCTTGAGGGTGATGTTTATCGAATAGTAGGACTGCGAGCCGAACGCCGTGGCGTCGAAGGTCGCATCGTCTTCTGGGTCGTATATCGTCCAGTAGTACCAGGAGTCGTCCACGCCGTCGTCCTCGGAGACGTTGACCTCGAAGGTCTCGAACCACGGGTCGGAGATTTTCTCTGCGCCAAGCGGCAGCGGGACGGGCGCGCCTGTGAGCGCCACCCCCCCGTCAAGGGACATGTAGTGCGTGCCGTTGAAATCATAGCAGCCGCCGCGCGAGCAGTCGGAAAGCCACGCGGGCGCGCTTGCGCCGGCGGCAAGGGTGATGTTCTCCTTGAAAAGCGAGTAGTCGCGCACTATGGACGTGGCATTCGCGCTGAAGGGGAGGATGAGCGCGCCGGATGAGCTCTTGGTGTAGTGGATGGACGTCCTGTTTGTCGGGAGTGAGGGCGAGAATATGGAATCGAAGTAAAGCAGCGTGCTGTCAGGATAGGAGATGGAGAGGGAGACGTTGCTTGTGGCAGGCGCGTAGTAGTTCCTGAGGTAGTTCCTGCCGGAGGGCTCGGTATAGTTGACGACATAATAATAGCCCTCCCCCGAGCCGGACGAGCCCAGGAGCTGGAACTCGCCCACGCTGGACGCCTGCTTGTCGCAGTATATCGAGGCGTGGATTGCCTCCGGCGTGATTCCGCCCGGGTAGTAGAAGGTGGTGACGTCATACGCGCCGTCGTTGCTGTGCAGGAGGCTCCCGTTCCCGGAAGTGAGGAGCACGGTCGCATTGCTGCCCGAGATGTTGTTCGGGTCGAGCACTGCCTCGTAGCCCAGGTTGCGCAGGTTGGCCGGCAGGCTGGAGGAATAGTCCGAGACCCTTGCAATGGGCTCGCCCTCGCGCTTGAATGGCTGCTTCGTGGACAATGACAGGGTGGTGGTGGAGCGGTTGTCTGTCTTCACGGACGCGTCCGCCTGCACCATCTGCCCAACGTCCGACGCCACCCTTTCCTGCAGGCGTATCGCCTCGGAGGGCAGTATCTCGGTGAAGGAGAACTGCTGGCTCTTGCGCCATTCCTGCGCGAACGAGGCGACTGCGAGCAGGGTGAGCACGAGAATCACTATGCAGAGGGTGAAGGTGAATCCCTTCTGCCAGCCCGCAAGGGCGGCGCCGGCTGAGCCTTTCATGGCTTGGGGATTTGGTTGCATTTTCATCTGGCAGCACCTGACGGCCACCCGCGCAGGGTGGCGTAGTAATAGCTGTTCTCGTCCTGGTTTGCGTTCGAGACAAAGGGGACAGTGAGCGACTGCACCTCCCCGCCTGAGAACGCGCACTCGGGCTTGTCCACCACGTAAAGCAGGTTGGGGGGGTTGGAGTAGACAAGCCGTATCTCGTCGGCGGAAAGCGCGCGGCTGTAGATTCGCACCTCGTCAATCGAGCCGTTGAACCAGCCGTTGCCGCTCTCCTGGTACCTGCCTGCCTGCAGGGTCTTGCCCGTGGAGGGCGGCGTGACTGTCTGCGCCGCGCTGGTGTTGTACACGCCGTTTATGTAGACCTGGATGCGCGTGCCGTTCCAGGTCGCGGCAACGTGCTTCCACACGCCTGTCTGGTTGTGGCCGCTCCCGGTCTGGGCAACGCTCGTGGCCGGCGCAGGGTCGTTCACCCTCATGCCAAAGCCAAGAGAGCCGCTCTTGAACATGAAAAGCGCCCAGCCGGGAGTGTCCCAGCCTGCGGATGCGCCCCTGCTGAGGAGGTGCGGGTAGTCGTTGGTGAAGCTGTTGGTCCGGAACCAGAGGCTCACCGTGCCTGCGGACGAAAGGTCGAACGCCGAGTCGTTGCCCATGCTTGCATAGCCGCTTGCGCCGTCAAGCAGGAGGGTGCGCCCGTTCTTCCCCAGCGCGGAAAGCGAGCCGCCGCCGGAAATCGTGCCGGTGTGGCCGTTCCCCGACGAGTCGGCAGCCACTGTGCCCGAGTCCTCGTCGAATTTCCAGTAGCCGATTAAGCCGCTTCCCGCCACTGTGCCAAAGCCCGAGACCTGCATGCACACGGACGATGGCGTGGCGCGCAGCACCTCGCTTATGCCGGTGGTGTTGGTGCCGTTCTGGGACTCCATGGGGGCGGAGAAGCTGCCCCGCTTTGCCATCACGGTCGCGGCGTCCTGCAGGTAGCCCCTCATCATCTGGCCCTCGAAGCCCGCGCGGCTGGGGCTGCCGAACGCGGCATATGCCGCCGCCACCGCGGCAAGGAGCACCATCATCGCGATTGCGATGTCAAGCGTGAGCACCACGCCGCGGCTGTGCCCCTGCTGCCGGAACCGGCTGCGCCCCCCGATGGGAGCCCCGCCCTTCCGCGCCCAAGGCGCACTGGAGCGCCGGGGGTTGCCCAATTCCCGCGCAATGGGCGCACGCGCCTGCAGGGGCAGGATGCCGCCAGTCATAGGCTCCTCCCCCTGGTGCGCCACAGCTGCACCTTCAGCTTCACCATTTCGTCCCCGATGAGTGCAAGCCTTTCCGCTGTCACTGCGGAAACCGACGAGTTGTCGGTGCCGGCAGGGCTGCCGAACCCGTAGTACGTGTTGCCCTCAAGGTCGGAAACATCGATGAATATGTCATAGCCGCCCGCGCCCATCTTGTCCTTCATGTCGGTGTAGTTGGCAGAGAAATAGCCCTGCATGGCATAAAGCTTGGCAGGCGAAAGCACGCTCCGCGCCGATGCAAAGCCGTACGAGTTCGCCCCCGTGCCCACAGTGGCTTCCCAGTCCGCAGGGTCGCCGGGCGACATCACCGCCGCGTCGGATATGCCGACAAGCACCACCTGCATCTTGTTGTCCGACTGCTCCTCCACGTAAGCTGTGTACATCGAGTTCCAGACATAGAGGAACACTATGAGCGCGCCTATGAAAACCGACATGGAGACCATGAGCTCGGTGGAGAATATCTGCCCGCGCATGGAGCCGCCGGCCCCGATGCCCGCGCCGCGCGCGCCTTTTGCTTTTCCATCCATGCAAACTACCCCTGTTTCCCTCAGCCGGCCGCCACAGTGATGACCCCGTTGATGTTGCGCACCACCAGCTCCTGGTTGATGGGGATGGTGCCGGATACGTTGGTGCTGTTCGTGATTATCGGTGTGGACGACCAGAAGCCGTTCGTGGTCGCCGCCCTGACGGCGCGGGGCGGGGAAATCGTGATGTTTTCGATGTTGTCCCCCACGAAGTTGTTGAATTTCACCTGGGTGCCGTCCCCGCCGGCTGCCGCGCGGTTTATTGCAAGCGCCACCTGGTTTGCCGCCGTGGACGCCTCAAGCGTCTCCTTCTGGCCCGCCCATGTGAAGCGCACCGAGTCGTTGACTATGTAAATCACTAGAAGCAAAAGCACCATGGAGCTCACTGTGACCATGAGCTCGGCCGATATCTGCCCGCTGCTTTTTTCCTTTTCCATGCCCTACCCCGAGGACACGTCAAGCGTGATTGGGATGTAGAAAGACTCCCGCGCGCTTGCCGACCCGTCCGGCGACTGCCTCACCGCACTCACATTCAGGGACGAGGTATAAATACCTACCGCGCCGGCAGTGGTGTTGAAGGTGAGCAGCACCGGGACGTCGCCTATGCCGAACGAGGAGAACGAGGACGGCGTGATTGCGAGCTGGACGTTGGTGTGGTTCCACGGAGAGGACAATGTGACGTTCACCGAGTCGTTGGTGGACTGCGAGAGCGCCACCTTGAAGGTGACCGCGGCCGTCTTTTGCGAGCTTCGCAGCGCGGTTGCGTAGATTGAGCCAGGCGTTGCGCTCACAAGATGGGTGCCTATGGAGACGAAGTTGCCGTGCGATGCCACGCGCATCTGGTGCACGCCGTAATATGACGGGAAGGAGCCTGAGACCGGCGCCTTGGTGGTGGCTGACACCACGGTGCCCCCGAGGCTTATTGAAATCGTGTTGGACTTGCCCAGGACGGAGTTCAGCGGCCTGCCTATGAAGGTCTCGTTGGGCGAGAAGTTTGCCGTGGACGGGATGGTGATTGCCACTATCTTTTCCGCGCCTTCCCCCTGCGAGTACACCGAATCGGCCTCTGCCGCAAGCGTCTGCACTGCGGAAAGCGCGTCGCTGTAGTCGCGCTGGGAGCGCACCGAGAAGAAGAAGTCAAGCGCGAGCGTGAAGAACACGAGGAGGACGATGAGGGACACCCCCATGACTATGATGAATTCCGTGCTTGCCTGCGCGCGCGCCATGGCAGGATATCCGCGGCAGGGATTAAAAAGCATTGTCGGCTCGTTCAGGCCGATTCGGCGTCCTTTTTCACGTCCTGTATCGCGCGCGCAACGTCGGGCTGCGCAAAGATGGCTGATGCCACGCCCAAAAGCGTGGCGCCGGCATGCGCGCAGCTGCGCGCGCTTCCCATGCCCACGCCTCCGTCCACCTCGACGACTGCGCCCATTGCCGCAAGCTCCCGCATCTTCCCCTCCATCGCGGAGAGGTATTTCTGCCCTGAAAAGCCCGGGTAAACCGTCATCACGAGCACGTGCTCGACCTGCGGAAGGTAAGGCGCAACCGCGGAAACCGGCGTGTCTGGCGAGATGGCAAGCGCCACCCTGCCGCCCATTTTCTTCACTTCCGAGATTTCCCTTTCCGGCTCCTTCAGGGTTTCGATGTGAAGCTCGTATATCGCGCCCTTTTTCCCTATGCGCCGTACGTACTCAAGCGGGCTTTCCACCATGAGATGGTATTCCACAAGGAGGTGCTGCGGGATTGGGGGGAACTCCTCGGGCGCAAGCGTGGTGTTGGGCACGAACCTGCCGTCCATGACGTCTATCTGCACGCGGCGCACATGCCCCTGCACGGAAGCTAGCTTGCGCGCGAAGTCCTCCCTGCCCTTGACAAGTATTGCCGGCACTATCTCGATTTTTTTTGCGCCCATTTTCCCACGAATCCGCTTTCAGCGGGAATCCTATTAAGGCTTTGCGGGCGGGGCGCCAGCCGTTTCTTTCCCGCCGGATGCCCTCAGCATCCCGCTTTCATAAAACGGCTTGAGTGCGAAAAATCCCAGCACCGCGCCTATTGCGGCCGCCACGAAGTCGAGCTTGTCGAATGTGCCTGGGAGATTCCCGAGTTTCTGCATAAGCTCTGCATAGGAGAATGCGGCAAAAGCAAAAATGGGCCCGAAGTAGGCTTTCGCATCCCTGAAATACGGTTTCAGCCGTGTTTTTAAGCCTCCAAACGCGAAAAATGCGACCGAAAAGATGATTTCCAGGTTTGCGGTTTCGAAAATGTCGTAGAAAAAGCCGCGTATAATCGGCGATTTCGACTTCTCGGAAAAAAAGCATATTGCCATGCTTGAGGCAAAAAAGGCAAGGAACTTTAACCCTGAAACCGCTTCCCCCCTTTTCTTCTCGGCTTTCATCCCTTCCTCGACAAGCGGCGCAAATTCCTTGGCAATCTCCTCACGTAGGCTGTCAAGCGCCCTGGCCTGGTCTTGCGCCAAACCGGTTTTCACGGTTCCGGCATCGATGATTTCCTGCGCTTTCCCTGCCTTTCGCCCGCCATCGGAAAGGGCATGCCTGGCGCAATATCTTCCAATAAGCGCCTTCAGCCTGGCTTTTGATTGTTCCGCATGCTTTGCATCGGATGAGAGGAAGCTGTCCCGGAGTTTTTGCAGGCGGTGCACCCTGTAGCGCGTCCCTATGCTTTCCATGCCCTATTTCTGGCATAACGTGTTTAAAAATGTTCTTTCGCGATATACTCCCTTAAAACTTCGTGGCGCGCCTCGTGCGCCATGAGCGTGCTTTTCATGAGCACGAATGACTTCGCCTCGAAAGAGCCCACCTCGCCCGCGCCCTTCAGGAAGGCGTCGATGTCGCCTGCTCCCTTGGAGCGCGCAACAGTGACATGCACGGAGAATTTTTCGTCTTTTGCGCCCAGAGGGGAAAGCGCCGCGCGCACCTTTTCCGCAAGCGCCGCTGCGCCTGGCGACTCCCCGCCTATGAAGACTGCGCGCGGGAAGTGCACATTGGGATAGGCGCCCGCGCCTGAGAGCCTGACCCCGAACGGCTCGAACCTCACCGCGGCAAGGGCCTCTGCGGCAGCCTTTGCCTTTTCCTCGCCGCAGTCGCCCAGGAAGCAAAGCGTGAGGTGCCAGCTGCCAGGGGCAACAAGGCGCACGCCCATGCAGTCGCGCAGCGGCTCGGCTGCGCGCGAGATGGCAGGATGGAGGGAGGATGGAACCTGGATGGCGGCAAACAGGCGCATATGGCATTAGTATGCAAGCGATAACAATATAAGTTACCTGAGCGAAAGACGCCCATGGCAGAAGTGGCTTCCGCGCTCACCCTGGCGATTCGGCTGGCGAACCTCGTGCTTGCAGGCTACCTGCTCTCCATCCTCGCCGCCCTTTACCGGGAGGACAGGAGCATGAGCTTCTCAAGGACGGTGCACATCATGCTGATTGCCATCGTGCTTTTCCTTGCGGTGGAGATAATCCAGGTGTTCGGGCTGCTGCCTGCGGGCGTGTTCGAGCCCATACAGGCTTTCTTCTCGTTCATCTTCCTGCTCCTCCTCATCGCCGCAATGCTTGAGGTGAAGAAGGGCATGATGATGCACGACCACATGATGCGCCGCAAGCTCAAGGAAAAGATGCACGACGTGGAATAGGGAGGCTGGCTTTCCGGGTGCCCGCGCCTGGCTGCGGCTGCGAAACGCGAATGTGATGCCATGGCTGAGTACGACTTCGCCGTTGGAGCCGCCTCCGGCGGCTGCCACCAAACTCCGTGGGAGTTTGCTGACGCCCACTGCCACCTTGACTCGTGCGCAGGCGGCTTTTTGCCCACAATATTGCACATCACGTGCGGCTATTCGCAGAAGTCCAATGCGAGGAACGGGCAGATAGCATCGGACAATGCCAACGCGTACCTATGCGCGGGCATCGCGCCCCAGGAGGCCATGAAGCACCCGGACGTGAAGATAAAGCTCACCGAATGGGAGGAGGAGATTGCCGCCCTCCCCAAGCTCGTGGCAATCGGGGAGATAGGGCTGGACTACCACTGGGCAAAGACCGAGGAGGAGCGCTTCCTCCAGCACGAGTGCTTCATATCGCAGCTCGTGCTTGCCGAAAGGCTGGGGCTGCCGGTTGTGGTGCACTCGCGCGACGCCGAGGCGCAGGTCATCGAGATACTCTCCAACTTCAACCTGAGGTGCATGCTGCACTGCTTTTCCGGCAAGGCGGAGCAGGCGCAATCCGCAGTGGCGGGCGGGCGCGCGGTTGTCTCGGTGCCGCCCCTTCGCAGCAAGGAAAGGAGGCAGTTCATACGGGACCTGCCGCTTGAGAAGCTGCTTGCCGAGTCGGATGCGCCCTACATAGGCAAGTCGCCCTCTGACGCGCTGGAGGCTATAAAAATGATTGCGGAGATAAAGGGCATGGACATTGAGGCCGTGAAAAGGCAGCTGCTGCTGAACACCGTGACGTTTTTCGGAATCAAGTAGGAAGGTGGCAACATGTTTGAGAAATTCAGGGCGCTTCTGAAGAAGGGGAAGGATGACAGGAACATCGCGCTCCTCATCGACGGCCCCAACGTGATAAGGAAGGACGTGAGGCTCGACCTGGTGCAGGTGAGGAAGATGATAGAGAAGCACGGCACCATCAAGGTCTCAAAGATTTTCCTGGACCAGTATGCGTCGGACAAGCTCATCGAGGCGATGACGAACCAGGGGTTTGAGCCCATCATCACCACGGGCGACGTGGACGTGACAATGGCAGTGGAGGCGATGGTGCAGGTGTACAACCCGCACGTGCAGGCAATCGCGCTGATGACCCGCGACATAGACTTCCGCCCCGTGCTTGTGAAGGCGAAGGAATTGGGCAAGGAAACGATTGTCATCGGCTCGGAGCCGGGCTTCTCGGTCGCGCTCCGCAACACCGCGGACCTCGTGATAATGGCGGAGCAGAGGTAGGCTCACTTGCTGGCGGAAAGCCACGCAAGCACCTCTTTTTCGTGCCCGTGGGGCTTGACATCCCTGAAGACCTTTTCCACCCTGCCGTTCCTGTTGATGACAAAGGTGGTGCGCAATATGCCCTCGTACTCGCGCCCCATGAAATTCTTCCTGCCCCAGGCGCCGTACCTGCGCGCGGTTTGCGCGCCCTCGTCGGCAAGCAGCGTGAATGGCAGCTTGTGCTTTGCCGCGAATGCGGCGTGCGAAGCCGCAGAGTCCGGAGAAATGCCGACCACTGCCGCGCCCAGCTTTGAATAGTCTGCGGACTTGTCGCGGAAGCCGCACGCCTCAAGCGTGCAGCCGGGCGTGTCGTCTTTCGGGTAGAAGTAAAGCACAAGCCTTTTTCCGGCAAAATCCGTTAGCTTCGCAAGCTTGCCGCCCGCACCCGGAAGCGAAAATGCCGGCGCCTTTTCCCCTTCAGATACCATGCACCCACCCGTTCAGCATGAAAAGATGAAAACCAGCCCGTCCCCGTCCTTCCTGTCCAGCCGCGCGTAGCCGTAGCGCTCGAACTGCACGATGTCGCCGATTGCAAGCTCGCGGCAGGACGGCTCGCAGAAGCCAGCTTCCTCGCGCATGGAATCGGGCTTGAAGTTGCCAGCCTCGTCCAATAGGTCGCCTGCAATGCGGACAGTGCACGGCACTGCCGCCTCTTTTGCCACCCACTGCATCTTTTTCGCCGCCA
>JBAZTI010000041.1:0-11635 GCA_041662045.1 Candidatus Micrarchaeia archaeon
CCACGAAGACCGCGCCTGCGCCCGCGTGCGCGCACTCCTTGGCAATCGCCAGCCCCGCCCTCCCTGACACAGCGCCGCACACCAGCGGCTTTCCCCTGCGGGCAATCCCGCATTTCTCGTGCGCGAGTTTCTCAAGCGTTGCCCCGAGCACATCCGTGTGCTCAAGCGAAAGGGAAGTTATAACAGACACTTCCGGCTCCACGGCATTGGCGGCATCCAGCCTCCCTCCCAGCCCCACCTCGAGCACGGCATAATCCGCCTTTCTTTTCTCAAAAATCACAAGCGCCATTGCGGTTACAACTTCAAAGAAAGTAGCATCAGGGGCAACTCTGTCTGCAGCTGCCCGAACGGCTGCGTAGGCATGGGCAATTTCGCCCCTGCCCGCATTTCTTCCATCCATCCTGAACCTTTCCTCAAAGCGCACTATCTGGGGCGAAAAATAGGTGCCCACGCGCTTGCCTCCCTGCTGCAAAACCGCGCCAATCATCTCGGTGGCAGAGCCCTTGCCATTGCTCCCTCCTACCAGTATGCATCTGTAATTCTTCTGGGGATTCCCCAATTCATCCAGGATTGCCCCTACCCTTTCCAGCCCTGGCCTGCTTCCGAATTTGCCCAAAGAGTGGATTTCCTGCAGTGCGCGCGCGTAGGATGCCACTTGCTCACTTCTTCCTGCGCCGCTCCTCATAGCAAACCAGGGTGTTCTCGATGAGCATGGCAATGGTCATCGGCCCCACTCCGCCCGGCACAGGGGTGATGAGCGACGCTTTTTTTGCCACCGCCTCAAAGTCCACGTCCCCCGTGAGCTTTTCGTTCTCCCTGCTGGTGCCGATGTCTATCACAACTGCGCCGGTTTTCACCATGCCTGCGCCCACAAGGCGCGGCTTGCCGACGGCAGAGCACAGGATGTCCGCCATCTTCGCAATCGCGCCCATGTCGCGTGTCTTGCTGTGGCACACGCTGACCGTGCACCCTTCGTTGAGCAGGAGAAGCGCCAATGGCTTTCCAACTATCCTGCTCCTGCCAATCACAACGGCGTGCTTTCCAGGCAGCTGCACTCCGCACTCCTTGAGCATGTAAACGACTCCCTTGGGCGTGCACGGGGCTATCTTCCCAATTCCCAATGCAAGCTTGCCGAAATTCTCAGGGTGGAAGCCGTCCACGTCCTTCTCAAGCGCAACCGCGGAGAGCACGGCGTCCTCGTCAATGCCGTCTGGGAGGGGAAGCTGGACGAGTATGGCGTCCACAGCCGGGTCTTCATTCAGGCGCTGCACCTGGGAAATTATCTCCTTCTGGCTTGCGCCTGCAGGCATCTTCACGTTCCTCGATTCCATGCCCACGCGCGCGCATGCGTCGTGCTTCTTCTTGGTGTATGTCTGCGAGGCAGGGTCGTCGCCCACAAGGACGATTGCCACGCAGGGCTTGAAGTTAAGCGAGGCGACCTTTTCCTTTGCCTTCTCCAGCAGCGCATCCGCCATGCCTTTTCCGTCGATGATTTTTCCGGCCATTAAACCAGCTCCGGGTAAAGCGGGAAGCGGCTTGTCATCGCAAGCACCTCCTGCCTCACTTTCTTTTTCAGCGCGGCATCAGTGTGCGCGCTGCACACCCTCTTTATCATGCGGGCGATTTCCTCCATCTCGCCTTCTTTCATGCCTCTTGTGGTAAGCGCGGGCGTGCCCAGGCGTATGCCTGAGGTGACAAAGGGCGACTGCGTGTCATATGGAATGGTGTTCTTGTTGCAAGTTATCCCAGCCTCGTCAAGAGCGAGCTGTGCCTCCTTTCCAGTCATATTCATGCTGCGGAGGTCAACGAGCAGCAGGTGCGTGTCCGTGCCGCCTGACACCAGCGTCATTCCCTGCGCCATGAGCTCATCAGCCATTGCGCGCGCATTCTTCACTATCTGGTGAGCATATGCGGAAAACTCGGGTTGCATTGCCTCGTGGAAGCAGACTGCCTTTGCCGCGATTGCATGGTCAAGCGGCCCTCCCTGCATGCCAGGGAAAACAGCCTTGTCAATCGGCAGTTGGTATTCCTGCCTGCAAAGTATGATTGCCCCCCTGGGACCGCGAAGCGTCTTGTGCGTGGTGGAAGTGACAATGTCGGCATGCGGGAAAGGCTGCATGTGCGCGCCCCCTGCAATCAGGCCTGCTATGTGCGCCATGTCCACCATGAGCTTTGCCCCGCACGCATCAGCAATCTCGCGGAATCGCTTGAAGTCCACCTTGCGTGGGTAGGCGGTGAAGCCTGCCACGATGAGCTTGGGCTTTTCCTCCTTTGCCTGCTTCTCCATGGCATCAAAGTCGAGCAAATGGGTTTTTGGGTCAACGTTGTAAGGCACCACGTTGTACACCTTGCCCGAGAAATTGACGGGCGAGCCGTGCGTGAGATGCCCTCCGGAGGAAAGATTAAGCCCCATCACCTTGTCGCCTGGCTGCAGAAGCGCGAAATACGCCGCCATGTTCGCCTGCGAGCCTGCGTGCGGCTGCACATTGGCATGGTCCGCATGGAATATCCTTTTCGCGCGCTCGATTGCAAGCGATTCGGATTTGTCCGCGAATTCATTCCCGCCATAGTATCTTTTGCCAGGGTAGCCCTCCGAATACTTGTTGGTGAACACGCTCCCCTGCGCCTCCATCACTGCAAGCGAGGCGAAGTTCTCCGAAGGTATGAGCTCAATGCCCTCGCGCTGGCGCGCAAGCTCGTCGCGCGTTATTCTGTATATTTCCGGGTCGGTTTTTTGCAGGAATGACATGTTACCCCCCTATTCCTTGGTTGCAGCCTCCACAATCTCAACAGCCTCGCCGATGTAGGTGTGCGGGTCGAAAAGCTTTGCAAGCTCAGCTTTCGGTATGAGCTTGGTTACCTCTTTTTTCGAGGCAAGCACGTCGGGCAGCTTTTTCCTTCCCTCAAACGCCTCAATGTTCGCCGTTCTCACAAGCTCGTGCGCCTCCTGTCTCCCCATCCCTCGCCTGGTAAGCTCTATCATCACTCTCTCGGAAAGCACGGCGCCGCCCGTGAGCTCCAGGTTCCTTTCAATGTTCTCCGGGTAGAAGACCAGCCCGTCCAGTATGGCATTCATCTGCGTTAGCATGTAGTCGGTCAGTATGAAGCTGTCTGCGAAGATGAACCTCTCGTTTGCGGAGTTTGTGAGGTCCCGCTCGTGCTCAAGGGCGATGTTCTCCATTGCCACTGCGACGTTTGCGCGGACAAGGCGCGCAATCGAGCACACCCTTTCCGACTTGTGCGGGTTTCTCTTCTGCGGCATGGTGGAGGAGCCAACCTGCTTTTTGCCGAAGGGCTCTGCCACTTCCTGTATCTCGTTCCTCTGCAGGTTGCGAAGCTCCTTGGCGATTTTTTCCATGCTTGCTGCCACCAGCGCGAGCGCGAACACCACCTGCGCGTGCCTGTCCCGCTGCACCACCTGGTTGGACGCCTCGGCGGCCCCGATGCCAAGCTCGGACATCACCATCTCCTGCATTTTCCTTCCCTTGCCGCCGAATGTCGCCATTGTGCCCGTGGCGCCTGCCATCTTGCCCACTGAAATCACTTCTTCAGCCTGCGAAAGCCTCCTCAGGTTGCGCAGCGCCTCGCGGTAATAAATGGCGAATTTCAGCCCATAAGTGGTCGGGACGGCGTGCTGGCCGTGCGTCCTGCCTATGCACACCATTTTCTTGTGCTCGATTGCAAGCTTGCGCAATATGGCGGCTGTTTCCGAAAGCCTTGCCCTTATCCTGCCAATCGCGCGCTTCATGGTAAGCCCCGTCGCGGTGTCCTCGATATCGTAAGAAGTGGCGCCCAAATGCACATATCCGCCGTATTTCGGGCACTTCTCAGAGAGCGCCTTCACCATTGCCATCAGGTCATGGTGTATCTCAGCCTCAATCTCGTTCACGCGCGAAAGCTCCACCTTCTTTGCCCCCTGCGCAATCTCTTCTGCCGCTGCTGAAGGTATGGTGCCGAGCTTTGCATGCGCGCGCGCAAGCGCGACTTCGACCTCCATCCAGGAGTCCAGCCGCGCCTGTTCATCAAAAAGCGAATTCATCTCAGTCCGATAGCGCGTTTCAATAGGCGAAACTACCACATGAACACCCCACAAGCCGCGGAAAAGTCCTGAGGCTAGCAAAATCAAACTGCCCAGGCCCCTCCACGAAAAGCTATAGCGGAAGGAGGATTTAAAACTATGCCCCCACACTACACAAACCAGCGCGGATGCCCTCCTGCCTGCGGGCACGGGGCACCGCATTAAAATCGCGGATGTAGTATAACCTGGCTAGTATTTTGGCCTTCCATATTTTTTCTGCTTGAAGAAAGTCAAAGGTCCGGGTTCAAATCCCGGCATCCGCATTTTTTGCTTTCAGCAAAAAAGGTCGGCGCATTTTGCGCAGCCCACTTTTCGTTTTGCGAAAAGGGGTCCCTTCGCCGGCTGGCGAAGTGGACGGCGCAAAAGCAAATTCTTTTTCTTTTCAAAAAACCTGAGGTTTCATCCGCCCCGCCTGGCAGCCCACTGAATTGCGGCGGGTGCGATTATGGTGGTGAGGAACGCCATGGAGGCGATGGTGGCATACTCCGCCGCGCCGAGCACCGGTGCGCCCTCGGGGGTGAGCGCGGTAAGCCCGTACAAGCCTATTATGAGGGCGATTTCCCCGCGCGGAATCATCCCAACCCCGATGGCAAGCGAGTCTCGCGCCTTCACCCCCACTGCAAGCGCGCCAGCCCCGCAGCCGATTATCTTGGTGGCAATTGCAATGAGCGTGATTGCCATGATGGGCGCAAGGTTGGCAAAAAGCGCGTTTATGTCCACCAAAAGCCCGAGCGAAATGAAAAATACCGGGGTGAAAAGCGCCTCAAGGGGGTAGAACATGCCCTGCACCTCGCCCACTTTCCTGCTGTAGTTCATGGTGATGCCTGCCACGAACGCGCCAACTATCGCGGAAAGTCCTATGTACTCTGCGACATATGCGTAGAAAAGGAGGTACATGAGCATGGCAAGGAACCCCCGCCGGCTGCCCTTGCCCCCGCTTACCATAGGGTCGAAGTAGTTGAGCACCGCGAACCTTCCTAGCAGTATGCCCCCGACCACGAATATGAACGCAGTGCCTGCCACCTTGGCAAGCGAGACAAATGCATCAGCGCCAATGCCTCCTGGCGACTGCAGCACAAATGAAAGCACAAGCAAAGCAAGTATGTCGTCAATCACCGCCGCGCCCAAAAGCGCCTGCGCCATGTCCGACTGCATGATGCGGAGCTCCTCAAGCACTGCAACGGTCACCCCCACGCTCGTGGCACAAAGCGCAGCGCCCAAAAACATCGCATAGTAAAAATCATGCCCGCCCGCGATTGCGAAAAGATAGCCGCCAAGGAATGGCACCACCACGCCAAGAAGGGCAATCGCCATGTTCTTCAAGTTGAATATCCTGCGCGTCTCGGAGTGCAGCCCTATCTTGAAAAGCAGCAGTATGGAGCCCAGCTTTGCAAATATCATGACAAGCTCGCCCGTGCTCACAAGCTCCGGCGGGTTTTGGGGAAGAGCGATGCCCAGCGGGGAAAGGATGATGCCTGCCGCGCCTGACAGGAACGGGTATGCCGCGCTGATTGCGGACGGCGAAATCACCACCCCCACAAGCAAAAGCACCATGACGAACGGCTGCTTCAGGTACGAGACAAGCATCTCCGCGGTTATGGCCGCAAGCAGCAGGAAGGACAGCTCGAACCAGATTTTCTTCTCCTCGGAAACCTCGGAAAATATGCTTGCCCGGAAAACCGAGAAGAACAGGATGAGGGCGAGTGCGAAGAACAAAAGCGCGGCATATAGTTTTGCCTTGCCAGCTATCTCCCCCTGCTTCACGGATGGCAATTTCATGCTTCCACTCGGGCATTCGTGCATCCGCCAGGCTTAAATCCCTTGCCATTGTATCCTCCTCATGGCATGGAAGCTGGACGAGGTTGACAGGAAAATAATCGAAATCCTGCGCGAGGACGCGCGCATTGCCAACGAGGCCCTGGGGAAAAAGGTCGGGCTTTCGGAGCCTGCCGCCCGGAGGCGCGTGGCAAACCTCGTGGCGCGGGGCGTGATACGCCGCTTCACAGTGGACGTGGAGGAGGGCGGGGCGGTGCAGGCAATAGTGTTTGTCACATTCCTGCCATCAGCATCCTCGGAGAAGATAATAAGGGAAATAATGCGCTCTCAGGGCGCAACCGCGCTTTTCGAGATATCGGGCGATACCGACCTGGTGGTGCGCCTCGCCGCGCCTGACATGGAGGAGCTCAACAGGCGCATAGACGCCCTGCGCCACCACCCGGAGATAACCGCGACAAAGACCAACATGGTGCTTCGGAAGTGGAAATAAGCGTTTTTCGTCATTTCCGCTTACTTTTTTGATGTTTTTAGTAAGTTTTTATTGCATAAGCATACTTTTTAGTTGCAAAATCGCGAAGCAAACAGAACCTATTTAAACCATTCGCTCCAGTAAGGCATGCAGTGGAGTTTGCGGTGGATAACATGTTCCCTTGGGTCGAAGAAAAAAGCTGGGATGACTCGGAAGAATTCTAACCCCCACCATCATTGCTGCAGCATTTCCTGCGCTATTTTCGGCATTTTCTCCCAAAGCAAAAGGTAATCTTTTTTCGATACCCATTCGCCTGCGCTGTGCGCCTCCCCGCCTTTCAGCCCGACGGTCATCACCGGCATCCCATTGGCAGAGAGGACATTCTCATCCGCAACGGTGAGCCCGTAGGACAGCGCATATGCGCCGATGTGCCTTTTGTAGGCGGCCAGGAACCTTCTTGCCCCGGGGCTTCCGGCTTTTGTTTCATAAGCCGGGAGATAGGGCGTTTTCCTCTTTGGTATCTCCACGTTCCAGGCACAGCCTGCAGGCACAAAAAACCCCGTTTTTTCCAGGCTTTTTTTAATGTAGGCAAGGAAGCTCGCATCGGTGTGGGGCGGCACATAGTGCACATCCGCCTCAAGCATTGCCTCGGTAGGCACGGAAAGCGAGCGCGACTCGGAAGAGAATTTCCTCACAAACAGCCTGCACGGCCCGGTTTTCCCAAAAGGCATTGGGATTGCCTCGAGCGCAGCGGCAAGCCGCATCGCAATTCCCAGCGCCGATGCCCCCCCGTTCCCAGCCGCATGCGCGCCCACGCCGCTGACCGTGAACCTATAGACGCACCTTCCCCGCCTTCCGATGATTATCGGGGGCCTGCCCTGCGCGCCCTCCTGCCGTATGGCGTCAGGGATTTCGTGGCAGATGGCAACGCTGCAATCGGCAAACTCCCCGCGCCTCTGCGCTGCCCAGGTGCCCTCGGAGATGTTTTCCTCGTCCGCGGTGAGCACAATCCTCAGGCCCCTCTTTTTCGGGCTGCACTCCTTTGCACAGCGGAGCACGATGGCAAGCCCTGACTTCATGTCCCATGCGCCGAGCCCGCGCAACCTGCCGCCTTTTTCCTCAAGGGAAAACGGATTCCGCCTTCCATAATTGTATGGCGGGACCGTATCCAGGTGGGCTGTCAGCAGCAATGCCCCGCCCCTCCTTCCCTTCTGCGCAACCACGTTGTACCTGCCTGGCGCAAACTCCTGCATCCTCACGGCAAAGCCGCAGCTCTTGAGCCGCCCGCGCGCGAATTCCGCCAGCTTCCGCTCTCCTGGAAAAACCGAATTTATGGACACCAATTTCCGAAGGAGGGAAAGCGCCATTTCCTCGCCTGCATGCTTCATGGGGGCACCTCACCGGACTGCAAGCCTCAGCTGCATGTTTTGCCTGGCCTGCGGCGTGCGCGCCTGGACGGCAAACGCGTGCTCAAACTCGCCCATAAACGCACTGTTCCTTATCCTGTTGATTGCCATGAGCTGCGCCGTGCTCTCCCTTGCGATGAATTCGCAGAGCCCGCGCGCAGCGGTCTCGTTCTTGACCGCGTAGTTCCTGATGCGGAGGTCGTGCACGCTGTCGGAAACATATATCGGGGTATTTCTTGAAATCGCCACAACAGGCCCGTGGTCTATCTCCTCGTCCACTTCGTGGACGGTCGCCCCTGTGAAAGCATGCCCGATGTTGCTCTCCTTCACCGGCACATAATTGAAATTCCCGTCCTGCTCAATCTCAATCCCCTGCTTCCTGCAAATCCTCCTTATGCTCTCGTCGTATTTTCCGCGGCTTATTGCGACAACCTTTGCGCCTGCCTCAATTGCGCCGATTATCGCCTCCCTTTCAGCCGGGTCGTCCGTGAAATGCCTTGCCCTGGCAAGCGAGTCGAAATTCGGGTAAACCCCGGGCACCTCGGATGCGATTGCGGGGTGCACGTTGATTATGAGCCCCCGGAAGCCCGCGGCTTCGTCCAGCATGGCGGAGTTGAAAAGGACCACGTAGGAATCGGAGAAAATGACATCTATGCCGTTCTCCCTCATGAACGCAAGCATCCTCCCTTCGAACTCCATCTTGGCGCTGTGCTTCTCCTCCCTGCGGCTCCTGGGTATCCCCCTCCAGCCTGCCGAGGGCTCGATGTGGAAAATCATCCCGTGCTGCTCGCAGGCCTGCCTCAGGTAATTGAAGGTCTCCGAAGGCGTGGTGCCTGCCCCGCTTCCCGGGACGCGCTCGCGCCTTTCAGTGCCATCGTCATCCACCACCACTGCCGCAATCTCGGCGTTTGCCAGGCCAGGCGCGCGCGCTGCAATCATTTGGAGAAGAAAGCCGAGCGTGGGCGTTATTTGCCCGTCATATCCGACGCCCTCCCCCTCCAGCTCGCGCGGGGACGTCACATATGCAATCCTTACCTTCCTTTGGGCCGAAGCCTCAGGCTGGGGCATTTCCTGCGCCAGGGCAGCGCCCAGGCGCCCCTCCGCAACAGGCATCTCGTCTCCAAAACCGTGTCCATTCGCCATATGCTTCCACTCTGGCATCTCTATGCCGGCATGCCTTTATAAATCAATCGCCATTTTGTAACGAAATTGTTCTTTCCATCTGTTATTAATAGCTTTTTTCGTTAAAACAAATAAAAAATAAGACGAAAAAAGTATTATTTTGTGATGGGGTAAAGAAGAGCCGTTTGCGGTGGCAATGGTTTTTTAATCCCCCCGCGCAATTCAGGCACGGTGTTTTCATGAGGTATCCGGCATCCGCCCCGCTTGCGCTCCTGCTCCTGTGCCAGCTTGCATTCCCCTCCTTCACCTTCCTCTACGCCTCAAGCGGCAACCTCACCACCGACACCGACACCTATTACGCGTTCTCCCAGCCCTCCTCTCTCTACCTGGTGGGCAGCAGGCTTTATGCCGCAGACTCGGGCAGGGGCATGATATATGCGCTTGACACCCTCAGCAGCCTTGACCGCGCCAAGACCATCTCCTCTGCCGACGACTACCTCAACAACCCCATGCACATGGACTATGATTCCCCATCCGGGGCGCTTTACATCGCAGGGGGCACCACTGGCAACATAATCTATTACAGCGGGGAAGGCTCCAGCGTGGACAAGTGGAACCCTGGCACCACCAACCTGCAAAAGGCGTCCGGCATTGCGCTTTCGAACGACACGGTCTACATAGCCGACGGGGTGCGCGGCCAGGTGGTGGCGTATTCCCGCGCCACAAAGGCATACTCCCGCGTGGTAATCCAGCAGGGCGGCTCTGACGGCCTCCTTTCCTCCCCCAACGACATCCTTTTCCACGAGGGCAAGCTGTACGTCTCCGACTCGTCAAAGGGGCTTGTTTTCGTCTACGACGCGAATTTCACCTTCCAGTACGCCATAGGCAGGGGCAAGGGCGGGGTGAACCTGGTCTCCCCGCGCGGCATGGACTTTGACGAAAACCGCCTCTATGTGGCCGATGCGAACGCCGGGCAGGTGGTCGCCTTCTCGCTCGACGGGTACCCTGTGGACATCCTGAACTCCTCCACAGAAGGGGGGAGCCTGTCCTACCCTGAGGACGTGATAGCGGACAACGGCGTCCTCTATGTGGCCGACACCCAGAATAGGCAGGTCAAGGCGTTTTTGATAAACAAGACGGGCGGCGACCCGGCCGTGCTTGCCATGATCGCCGAGGCAAACGCCACCTGCGCAGGCATGGCATCCATCCAGTCCGTGGCCTCCTCCCTCAATGTCACTTTCACGCCCATTGCGTACGGCGCATCCCTCTCGTCAGCCATGCAATACTACGATGCCTATGCATTCTCCTCGGCGTCCACGATTGCAGGGAAGGCCAAGGCCGACTGCGCCGATGCGCAGTCCTCGGTTTCGCAAGGCGTGGAGCTTCGGATAAGGCAGATTGTGCAGTCTGCGCAGTCGCAGGTCGCGCCCTACAGGAACGCCTCTGCCACCAGCGCATCTTCGCTTGCGCAGTTTGACAACAAGGCGTCCGCAGCCCTGTTTGCGCTCACCTCGAAAAGCTATGCCTCTGCAGCCGACATCGCCCTCTCCCTCCCCCAGCTTGCAGGCGCAATAGCGGCAGGCTCCGAGGAAAAGGCTGCGCAGGAGGAGGAAAAGAGGCAGAACCAGTCCTCCTCGCTCATCAGCGCCGAGATAACCGCCGTGTCATCCCGCCTCTCCCGCCTGCAGGAGAAATCCGACGCCTACCGCCAGGGCATCAACCTCTCGGGCTCCCGTGACCTCATTATGCTTGCGCAAAAGAACGCGCAGAACGGGGACTTTGACTCGGCGAACCGCTCCCTCGAGCTTGCCCTGCTCGAAATAGCCACCTATGAGACCATGGTGGACGCCTCGTCGAAGGAAATCGACGCCGCGCTGTCCAGCCTTGCAATCATCGAGATAGAGTTCAACGCAACCGCCTCCAGCCCGATGCTTTTCGCCCCTGACGTCTCAAAGGAGCGCGCGCTCCTGTCGCAGGCAAAGGAGTCGGTCTACTCCACGCCGCAGGCTGCGCTCCAGACGGCGATGCAGGCAAAGGCATCTGCCGAGGCGAAGTCCCGCGACTCGCAGGCAATCTCCCTTGCCGCCACTGGGGTGATCGTGGTGCTGGCCCTGATAGGCCTGATTGCGGCAGGCTTTTTCATCCACATCATGGGAAGGAAAAGGAAGGGGGACATGAAATGAGAATCCCTCCCGGCATGCTGGAGAACACGTCCGCAGCATTTGCGCTTGCCGCGCTTTGCCTCTCGCTTGCAGGCATGGCGGCATCCGTCCTGGTCTATGCCATGGCGCACATGGCGCTGTCAGGCGCGGATGCGGCAATCTCGCCGCAGTTCGGATCTGCCGAGGCGGCCCTTCTTTCCGCAAGCGCATCCGCCTCATACGCAGCAAGCTCCTCGTCGGATGCCTATGCCACGATAAGCTCCCTGTCGGGCGCGTTCCTGTCCTACTCCAACTCAACCTCGTCGCTGGCCTCGTCGCTGGACGGCCTCTCATCGTTGCCGCTGTTCTCCCTGGACCCGCGCCTCACGTCAGCGGCAGGCGACATGAGGCTGGCGTCCGCGCAGTTCGCCAACGCCTCCCTGTCCGCCTCGCAGATGGCATCCTCCGCGCAATCCGCAGCCTCTTCGATGCAAGGCCTTTCCTCGGACCTTGAAGCCGCGGCGCAGGGGCTCTCCAGTGCAAAGGCAGGCTTCAAGTCATCGCTTTCCGCAATGGAGTGGCTTTTCATTTTCCTCTCGCTTTGCCTACTTGCGCTGTTCTCATCCGTGGCATTCGCCTCGGC
>JBAZTI010000042.1:0-11555 GCA_041662045.1 Candidatus Micrarchaeia archaeon
GGCTCGGAGATTTTCTCATCCGGCACCGCCCAGGGCGTGGAGTGCGTCGAGGCAGGCTCCGACCCGTGCGGCGGCCACTACGAGTGGCAGATGGAAGACGTGGGCAGGAGCTTTGCGGCGATGAACGGGCTGGAGCCGAACGAAATCCCGCGCGCCATCCAGCTCAACGTATTAATATTCCTCCCGGCGGTATTCCTGCCGGCAATGAATTTCCTGGTGATTGCCGCGTTCGGCAGGGAGCTTTCCCGCTTCCTCGGCGAGGAGGCGGACATGAGCAGGCTCGGGCAGATGATTTGATGATGGAAAAAGAAGCAGCTGGCGCAATGGCGCAGGCAGCTGCAGATGGTATGATGGTGGAAAATGGAACTGGCAACGGAGTGGCGCGGGCTGATGCGCACAGGCAGATGATTTGATGGGATTTGAAATGCCAAAACCCAACGGCGCGCGCCTCCTTCTCATAGTGCTAGCCCTGCTTGCCGCCTGCTCGCTCCTGTTCCCCGCCGGCGAGTTCGAAGCCTATGTGGAAAAGCAGCAGATAGCATTCCAGAACCGCGTGGACGGCTGGTGGGGGCTTGCAGTCACCGCGATACTGATATGCATCGCATTCAACACATTGGTGTACATGCTGGGCTTTGCGCTGGAGTCCCAGGAGGTGAAGAACTACGCCAAAGCCGAGTTCCTCCAGGTGAGCGCAAGCTCGCTCATGATATTCTTCGCAGTCGCGCTCATATTCACCGTTACAAGCGGCGGCGGGGCGACCGTGGCGGCATTCGACTTCATGTCCGACCTTGTGGGCGACGGGGCAAGCCGCATAAGCTGCACGGCGGCGCAGGGCGGGGTTTTCAGGATATGGGAGGGCACGGACGAGTTCGGGCAGGGGCCCATCGGCGCGTTCAAGTGCAAGCTGCAGGAAAAGATAAACGCGCTTGACAATGCCTATGAGATAATCAAGACGGCAAACATGCCTGTGGAGCAGTACACCTCGACCTGCTATTACCTGCTTGGCGTGCCTGTGTGGTGCGGGGACTGGGACCTGGACTTCCACAAGCGCGTCGAGGAGGCGCACCTGATATCCACAAAGATAGTGGACCTCCAGGTGGCGCTGCACGCGCAGTTCGTGCTTGCCGAATACATCCACAAGAACATGCTCACGGTATTCCTCCCGTTCGGCATGGTGCTGCGCATATTCCCCCTGACGCGCGGGGTGGGCGGGCTTTTCATAGCGCTTGGCGTGGGCTTTTTCTTCGTCTGGCCCACATTCTTCCTGCTCACCGACCCGACTTTCGTGATGGTGAACAACCCGCCAGGGCAGGAAAAGCAGGAGGGCATGTGCTTCCCTGGCTTCAGCGGAAGCGCGGTGCTCCTTGCCGGGGTGGTGCAGTCTGGCGGCGCAGGGCAGATGTCTGACCTTGCGATTGCGCAGGGCAAGGACCTGGTCTACCAGATGACTATAGCCACCCTGTTCTACCCGTTCGTGGCCCTCGTGCTCACTCTTATATTCGTGCGCGCAATGACTCCCCTCCTGGGCGGGGACATGGGCGAGCTGATGAAAATGGTTTCGAGGCTGGGATGATAGTATGATTTTTCCTTCGGAAAAATACGCCCCAAATCCTTCGGATTTGGCGCTGGTTTCGAGGCTGGGCTGATGGAAACGCGATCATATGCAGTCCTTCTTGTTTCCCTCCTGCTAGCCTCGCTCCTCGCCCTTCCGGGCTGCACCTCGAACAAGTTCGTGAAATGCTGCGCAAAGAGCGGGCTTTACGAGCCAGACGGCACCGAGCGGGCAGACCCGCAGTGCTTTTTCCAGGACGAGACGCTTTTCGGGCCATGCACGCTGGACGAGGACGCCTCTGGGGTGGCGCTGTGCCAGAATGGCACCGCGTGCTCAAGCATACTGCAGCAGGACGATTGCGAAAAGACCGCTTCCTGCACCTGGGACGGCTCGCAGACCCCCAAATGCGCCGGGGGCGATGCCGAATGGGTGCTTCCGGTGTGCGCCGACCGCGTGCCAAGAAGCTGCGTGAACGACGCATGCAGCGCCATGGTTTGCGGCTACACGAGCATAAGGCCGGCCCCCCCGCCGGCATCGCAGGACTGGGACGCGGCAAATGCGGCCGAGGAGTTTGAGGCCGGCACCACCACCGTAATGTCTGCAAGCGAGGCAATCCTTCCCACCGTGAACCTTCAGGGCGCCACCTGCGACTTCAATGCCATGAACAACAAGCTCTACAACAAGGTGCGCTCCTCGCGCGGCGCCCTCTGGGTGAACTCGTTCCGCTTCGGGGTGGGGAGCAGCTTCGGCGACTATGAGCAGTCCAAGTACTTTTTCCCTGCGACAGACAGGGTGTGCGGCACCAATCCCAGCGCCAAGGTGGACAGGTTCACCACCTACCTGAACATGCAGGACAAATACTGCCAGCCTGAAACCAAATACTACCAGTGCTCCGGGCCAAGCTCGTCCGGCCTGTTTTTTGAGGACGAGACGACGTGCCAGCTCTACTGCGGCGGGGGCCTGCCCCCATATTCGTGCGCGCAGGTGCTCGGCGCCCCGCGCTACATCTGCAAACAGGACGGGTTTGCCTACGGGGACGAGGCAACATGCCATCTCAAGTGCAGCATAATAGACGACCCCAACGCGTGCGCGAACGACAAGGGGCGGTTCCCCTTCCTGGACACAGACACCACCAACGGGGCGCATTTCAGGACCAAATACGTGTCAGACTACATGGTGGACACTTCCCTCTACTACGAAATCCAGTCCTCCAGCCCCTCCACCTGCACCATGTACGGCGGCCCCACCGGGTCCAATGAGTTCTCCGGCTGGTGGGTGTATACGCCCGATGCATCCTGCCTGGACTACAGCTGGGACGGGGAGGACTGGGTGGACGGCCCGTGGTTCGACACGCTGCCTGAGGAAAACGGCGACCCGGGCCCTCTCCGCACATACTTTGACAACCACGCATACTCTGCGCTTGACTTCGACTACAGCTACTACAAGGAAATGCTCTCTGCCGAGTATGAGGGAACGGAAGACGAGAACGGTCAGCTGCCATTCGAGTGCAGGAGCAGCTCTGAATGCATCTCGGGCACGTGCGACACCACCTACTACAAGCGCTCAATGTGCGTCAACGCGGATACGGACGCGCCCCTTGCGTGCGGCTGCTCCGAGCAGGCGTTTGGCGACGACCAGACCCCATACCCGGCCTGCTACTTCGGGGAAAATGAGATAGTGCCGCTCTATGCCGACAGCCACATATTCGATGAAAGCACATTCCAGTCCCTTGCGGTGAAGCTCAACAACTTCGGGCCCACCTTCCACCCGGACCAGTCCTACCATGACGCAACCGGCGAGCCCACGCAGCACTATATTTATTATGCCCCTAAGTGGGGAGAGGACAAGCCTGCCCTCTTTGAAGCATGCGGGCTGCCGTCCGAGCTTGTGCAAAAATGCATAATGAGGGACTATGCCCTTGACTGCACGGAAGGCGAGTGCATCCATGTGATAAGCGCAGGCCCGGTGATAAAGGAGCCGTTCGGGTCCGAGTGCCGGTATGAATGCTTCGGGGAAGACGGATGCCCGGTCAACGAGCCCAACCCCAAGTCCTATTGGGAATATGACATCGACCTGGGCGCAGACCCTTCCAGGCTTGGCATCTGCAAGCTCAACGGGGAAAACGGAGGCGGGTCCCCAACGCCCGCATCCCAGCCCTACCTTGAGATGACCGACCTTGGCTGGTGCGCAGGCTGCACCTATGCCACGCTTGCGGTGCAGAAGGTGGAATGGGGCAAGGAAACCAACCCCGGCGGGGAGGGCGAGCCCCGCGCATACAGCTGCTACGAGTACAGGGGCGAGTTCAACTACGAGCCAAGCGAGCTGCAGTACCCGTACGGGGGCGCGGCAGGCGAGGACCCTGCGCCATGGAATGACTTGGGCGTCATCAGGTGGGACCAGGAAATGGCATCGCCTTCCACCGAGCCGGTGAGGAAGAACAGCAATCCCAGCAGCTACCAGTACGATACCGACGGCAACCTCGGGCCAAGTGGGCTTGCCCACCTCAACGGCGACACGCTCCGCTATTTCTCATGCGAGGACGGCTGGCATGGAAGCGGGGGCTGGTGGGAGGCAAGCGAAATCCCCACGCCGTCCGCGCCTTACCTGAAGGAAAAGCTCACCTCCTACCTGCAGTCCAACGTGATGCCCATACTTGACGAAATGGATGCCAAGACCTCTGCGGCAGACGAGCAGGGGTGCAGCCACAGCAACGACGATTTCGACAACCCGTACAAATGCGTGGAAACCGGCGTGAAGTACCAGTCCAAGTCGTATTGCGAACGCGCATGCTTCGGCGCCTGCGAAGGCACTTTTGACAGTGAAGGAGGCTGGTGGTGCACAGCCGACGGAAGGATATACGGGCAGGGCGGGGAGAACGAGGATGCCTGCGGCCAGTCCTGCTTTGCAAGCACCGAGGCAAAAAGCTACCCTCCGCTTTCCATATGCAGCGATATGGGCGGGGACGGCGCCGTGCTGCATGCAATAGGCAACACGTCCATGCTAAGCTCCACTTCTCCGTCTGGAGACTACGGGTCTGTGGCGCCAGCAAGCCTGAGCGCCGATCTTGCCCAATATATGGGCATTGAAGGGTCAGACCCGGTGGCATTTGAAATTTCCCCTGAAGGCGGAAAGAACGCCATATTGGCGCGCACCTACCTTCTCAAGGAAAAGTGCAAGACCACCCCGCTTGTCGGGCTTGAGATAATGCCTGGCGAGGACATCTCCAGCCTGATAGGCACGCCCGAGGCGCCTGGCAAGCTGCGCTCGTTCTTCTACGACCCCGACGCGCCAGGCTATGCCCAGCGCTATCCCAGGGGCATTGTGGACAAGTACCCTGGCGAGGTGGACCTCCTTCTCCAGGACTGGTACCCGACATGCAGCGCGACCGGGGGATTGCCAGGCGAGGCTGAGATTTACGAGATAGAAAGCAGGCTGGAGCTTTCGCGCGCGCTGCTTTCGAACTTCTCCAAGCCCTCGCTTATCTGGAAATTCGCATTCCCGTCCGGCTCGCCGTGCGACCAGGAGATGTTCCTGGACTATCTTTTCAACAACACGGCCGGCATGGTGGACTCGGGCATCATCGGCATAATATACAGCGACTGGAAGATGGCGGACGGCAAGGCATACGGCCCGGAGACAAGGTCCTACTCCGACCCAGTGAACGGCTTTTATGGTGACTTGGACACCGGGCTGTCCCTTTACGGCTTCACCAAGGTGCGCGGAAGCGATGCGGGCACGGTCATGCTCGACAACCCAGTCATCGGCAAGGGCAGCCTGTTCTGCGCGCTTGAGAAATACTCCCGGAAAGTTATCGGCTACACCAGGCTCACATACGGGCAGAAGCTTTACGCCGAGGACAGGAACTGCCTCTGCGAGGAATGCAGCGCCTATGACTTCGCGACCGGCGTGTGCGACAGGAACGCCCCAAGCGACAGCGGCATACCCCAGCTGTTCTGCAACGACGGGACAGCGTGCGAAATGCCTGCCGGGCACACAGACTACGAGAACTACAGGTGCGAATACCGCTGCGTGGACGAGAACGCGTGCAGGCTCTGCTCCAGCCCGTCGCACGACACCGACGCGTCGTTTTGCAGGATAACCGAGAGCGGCGGGCAGACGTACGGATATAGTCTGCCTTACGCAAATTTCAGCGACGTGGACTGGGAGCCGCTCACCGGGCTCTCGGCTTCGGAAAAATGCTGCCTGGAAAGCACGGACGAGGGAAGGGAGGGCTCGGAATACACCTATGTCTCGCTTACCGGCACCAAGATGCAGTCCGAGTTCATCCAGTATCCCACGCGCGGCGAGCAGGGCATAGACTGCGGCAGGGCGCCGGACACCTCGGTGCTCCAGTACTGCAACATACGCGTGCCGCTTTCGCAGAAGGACATCGCCTGCATGCAGATAGAAAAGCCCCCGACGCAAATAATAATATACGAAGACGAAACGACCGAGACGGAAGCAATCGACTGAAGGGCAGGTTTTTATTCCTTGTATCCGAAGCATGGCAAGGTGCATGGATGGCATTGGGCAAACTCGGGCTTATTCCTGCTTTTCTTGCCATAGCGTTGCTTTCAGGCCTCTTGAATGCCGCCGAATGCGCAGGGACTTGCGTGGCGGACGGCGGCATCTGCGACTATGATTCCGACTGCTGCCGCGGGGAATGCCTTTACAAGCTGGGAGTTGGCAGGTGCTCCACTGAGAACACCAACTGCATACAGGCTGGAAGCACGGTGTCCTGCAGCGAAGGCGGGGCGGGTCTGGGCGAATGCTGCCACGGCGCCGTGTGCAAGAGCGGCTGCTGCATTGTCGACCCGTGCGGCAACGGGGTGTGCGACAGCGGGGAAACGTTTGCCACCTGCCCCGGAGATTGCCACTGCGGCAACAACGAGTGCGATTACAGCGAAACTCCTGCCACCTGCCCTGCAGACTGCGGAGGCTTTGGCGGCAGCTGCGGCACAATCGTTCCCTATTCCGGCACGTGCAACGATGAGGGGGACGAGATTATCACCTGCACCGGGATCGACTCGGAGTGCTGCGAGCATGTGGACAAATGCATGTGGGTGGGCGAAGGCGGCCTTGGGTGCAAAACAAACGACCTGGGCAGCTCGGTTCCCACATATTGCTCTGACTTTGACGGCAACGAATTTGCCTGCGATGAAATGCACCCTCAATGCCGCTGGCAGGGGTGCAGGGCACTGGGGGCAAGCTGCGGGGACAGCTTCCCGTCTGAGCGCACCGTGTGCTGCGGAGGGAACGCCTGCCTGCTTGACATGAACGGCGACTACACTTGCCAGTCCGGGGCATGCAGGGATGTAGGCGAATCCTGCAGCCTCTACCCGTGCTGCAGCGGGCTTTTCTGCCCTTCGTTCACCCAGCTATGCTGCAGGGAAACCGGCTCATGCGCAGTCGGGGCGGACTGCTGCAGCGGCGTCTGCAAAGCCGGGGGCGCCTGCCAGCCAAGCTGCCTTTACGGCGGCGGCAGCCTGGGAGGCGCGTGCTCTGTGGGCAGCGACTGCTGTTCGCTGCTCGACTGCGAAATCGGCAAGTGCTGCATACCTGAAGGGAGCGAGATTTCCTGCATATTCGGCTCGCAGTGCTGCAGCGGGCTTTGCCTCAACCACGTCTGCCAGGCCGCGGTGTGCGACGTGCCTCCAACTGTAAAGTCCTATACCGACCTCACGCTTGACCCGGCCTCGGCGACCATAGGGGTGTTCACCTACAACCTGAGCGAGAAGGACTACAAAAAGACGCTTCTTCCAAGCGCCCTTATCTTCGTGGTGAACCTTACGGACAAGGAGAACATCAACCTGTGCTACACCCAGACCGACGCAGGGGGCAACCTGGATTTCCCCTACAACCCCGAGGCAATAGGGTGCACTGACCTGTGGTTCATCTTCTGCCCGCTTGCCGAAGCTTCCAAGGGCACGCCTGACGGGCTTGCATCCAGGGAGCTTTGCCTGAACAGCACAAGGCTGGACTACAACGGGCTCATCAAGCCCGCCCCGCAGGCATGCCTCATCACCATGGGCCCGCCCCCTCCGATCAAAAGCTATCCCGACCACATACTCTCGCACAACCTGCTTTACTTCTGCAACAAGGTGCCGCGCGACTACGCGCCGCTTTGCTGGCCCCTCATGCTCATACTCGGGCTGCTGCTTGCCGCGAACTTTGCGGTGGGCAGGAACCCGTTCCACACATTCGACATGTCCTCCCCGCGCATGCAGCGCGGCAGGCAGTATTCCGCGCGCGTGCAGAACAGGAGCTTCGACTACCTGTCATATGTGATGTCCGCGGCATCCACTGCGATGAGCTTTGCCGGCAAGGGCGGGAAGACTGAGGCGCAGAAGGCCGATATCAAGAGTGCCAAGCGCGGGGCTGAAAGGAAGGCGGTCAGGGACAGGATAAAGGGTGAAAATAAAACAGCAAGGCAGGATGCACGCAAGGAAAAGTACGATACCGGCGACCACAAAACAGGGGTGGGCAAATTCCTGCACAAGGCAGGGGTGTTCCTTGGCGTCCACCGCACCACCGCGGAGCAGAAAGAAATCGATGCTTTCAAGAAGGCAGACTATCCCTCGGCAGGCACCGGGCCAAATGCCGGGGGCAGGGTCAACATGGCGCACACTGCGAGCGACCACAAGGGGATAGGCAAGTTCATCCACAGGATCGTTGCAATGAAGCGGTTCAAGAACGGCGTGGATGAGGGCTCCGCCGTGAAGGAGAAGGAGCTCAAGGACATGGTGGACGAGCAAAGCAAGGAGAAAGGGCGGGCCAGGGAAAAGCTAAACAACGCGAAGAAGGATTACGAGGCGGCTGTCCAGAGGCTGGCGGATGCGAAGGAAAAAGGGGATGCTGGCGGGATAAAGTCAGCCGAATTGGAACTGGCCAAGGCAAAAGCCATTTACGGCGTCGCCCAAAAAATCTTCAAAGAATCGAAAGCAGATTTCCGGGAAGCCCGCTCCGAAGGCTTCATGGAAAGGTACAGCACCTCCGGGGCAGGCGCAGGCGGGGGCAGCGGGTTCTCGGGCGCAAGGGTGGCGTCAAGCCCGCAGACGACGATGTGGGGCTCGCGCAACGTAATAGGCATGATAGTCTCATGCTTCAACGGCGAGCTTTGGCGCGCAAGCGGGCAGTCTGCAGCGGCCGTGGGCAACAGCCTTTATGCCATCGCCGACAGGATGTACGGAAAGCGCAACCTCAAGCTTGGCCAGGGGCTCATGGTCCTCATGATGTTCCTGCTGCAAAAGATGCTGGAGAATGCAAGGATGGGGACTATTGCCAAAAAGGAGGGCGAAGACGCAATAAAGAAAGACAAGGACGGCAACCCAATCGTCAAGAAGGACAAACACGGCCATGTCATCTACGAGAAAGACTCTTCCGGCAACCCAGTATTCTATATAAACGAAGAAGGGCAGAGTGTGCAGAAGCCCGAGTACGTGATGAAGCAAAAAATCCAGCTGTCAATATTCAACATGAAGAACCCTGAGCTGAACGCATGGGGCAGGACAGAGGAGTTCATTTCAAGCGTGTTCAGGCTGTATGCGGTGGCAGCGGCGCTATCCTCCTACACCGAGGGCGCCGCGTCCATGAAAAAAGGCGCCAGCGGCGGCATCCCGCTCATGGAGGCTGTGAATGGCGTGGAGCTCGGGCACGCTGGCAAGTACACGCTCAACGTAAGCGAGCTTGCCAGCTATTTCGACCCGTTCCTTTCCCAAAACATGGTGGGCGGCGGGCTTCCTGCGCCGCTGCAGCAGCTCTCCCCGTTCATTTCCATGGGCGCAAGGGGCGCGGATTACCTGGCGGCCAAGGCGTTCGGGCCGAAGAAAGGGGAAGGCAATGCGGATGCAGTGACTGCGGTCTCGGACACCGGCAAGAAATATGTCCTTGTAGGGGACGATGTTTACGTGAGCGTCGGCGGCAAGCTCATCCTTGTCAACAAAGAAAACATAACGGTCAATGATGACAATAGCATCACTATCACCGAGACTAAATTGGCGAAAGGCCCATCCGGCCAGATGGAGCAGGTGGAAGAGGCAAACGTGCTGAAGCCTGCCGACTACAAGCCCGCGGCTGTCAGCTACGGGGCAAGCGGCCCGACCCTGCTCTCTTCGGGCAAGACGGAGGCCATCTTCAAGGACAGGATAATGGAGCTTGAGAAAAACAACGCATTGCGCCAGGCAAACCTCAACATGATTGCCCAATACGGGGGCGGCGTGAAAGACGAGCAAAGGAGGGAGATCATCGAGATTTCCCAAACCGAGGCGGCTCTGCTCCGGACCGGGCTGAAGGCTCTCCAGGGCGGAGGCGGCCTGCAATCCGACTTCTCCCTGATGCTTGGAAGCCTCGAAACCATCCGCGAGCAGGCGAAATTCAGCCTGCAGATGATGAACATGATGGACAGCATGCCCATCGTGGCAAAATACCTGGGGGAATTCAAGTCTGAGAAGGATGCAGAGGCGGCAATCAAGAAGCTTCGGGAAACCCTGGTGAGAATCGAGGACGGGACTGCCACGGATGAGGAAAAGGCGCGGTACAATGAAATCTACAACAGCCTTGAAGCGGCAAAGATGGTCAAGGTGATTTCCGTCAACAAGCAGCTTGCCGGCTCGTTCATAGAGTTCGGCTCCCTCCTGGACTCATTCGACCCGACCGTCTTCGGAACCGACAAGCATGGCAATTCCCTCACACTGTCCGGGCAGTACCAGGAGCTGCTGCTGGGGCTCACCGCCATCCGCCACGAATACATAAAGATGTATGCCTCTGCGGGCGGCCAGCTCCTGGAATGGCAAGGCGGCAGCCTCATGACAGAGGCCGGCCCGATAGGCAAAGCGCCCGTCGACATGCCTCCGCTGGCAGATGTCGAATCCAAGCTTTACGGGGACGACACGAAAACTCCGACAGAGAAAACCATCGCCCTGCAAAGGACCCTGCAGGCATTCGAAGCGACGAACCAGGCAATTGCGACCGCGGGCATGGTCTCAGGCGGCGGGGCGCTGTTCAAGGGCGACCAGGAAAAGCTTTCCGAAAGCACCAATTCAGTCGTCATTTCAATGAACTCCATGCTGTCCAATCCCTATGACGATGCGGCACGCGCCGAGTTCGACAGCAAGGTGACATCTGTTGCACGGATGCTCTGCGACAACCTTGACTTCAAGGGGCAATTCGGGAACAGGGCGCAGGTCCTGCAGCAGGCTGTCATGCTCCGCGAGAGGTACGAAGCTGATGCCTCCCGCCTATCTACAGAGGAAAAGAGCATTGTGGAGAACATGAGCGAGTCATACCTCCTGGAGGACATACTCGCGCTGCACCAAACCTCCAAGTCCTATCTCTCATATGCAATGGGCCAGTCTGGCTGGATGAGCCAGTCAGTCTACATGGGCGACCCCAAGCAGAAGACGCTGGTCGGAATGCCTGCGCCTGAGCAGGCAAAAGGCGAGCGGAAGTGGGAAACAAGCCCGCTTTACCCCGCAGGCGCGAGCAAGGACCCGAGCCGCGAGAAGTACCGCTGGGCAAGGTTCAGGTTCAAGGGCGACTACGGCAAGCTTGACAAGTAAGTAGGCGTATGCCCTTGCTTGCGCTAAGCCAGTTAAAAACAGCAGTTTTGCCTCTTGCTTCCGCTAAGGGAAATAAAAATCACAAAAGTAAAAGAGAGCGACTGATATTCACATGGAGTGAGCCTACCCGCGCTTGCGCGCGGATATTCAATAATACGTTAAAACGGCTTTAGTAGCGACAGGCTGAATGCCTCGCGTAAGCTAAGCACTTACACCCTCGCCCTATCAAAGTCATCTGCTATGACCGCCTACACCACCTAGTTTTGAGATTGACTTCGACCTTAGATGCTTTCAGGTCTTATCCAATAACGCGTAGCTGCCCTGCGATGCTTTACACAACAGGTAGACCAGAGGCGTCGGACCCAAGTTCCTCTCGTACTCATGGGTACTTCCTCTCAGGTGGTTACACTCCTAGGAGATACTACCGAACTGTCTCGCGACGTTCT